>CAZKIB010000278.1:0-1933 GCA_964552425.1 uncultured Anaerolineaceae bacterium
GGACAGCACCTGCTCCAGAACGCGCGTGAACTGAGCGCCGTTGGCCGCGCCGGAAAAATGCGCTTCGACCCGTGTGCGTCCGGCCTCGCCCATGCGCTGGCGCAGGTCCGGGTCGCGCAGCAGCATAATCACCCGGCTGGCGAGGGCCGCCGCGTCACCGGGAGGAACCAGATAGCCGGTTTCGCCATCGACGATGGTTTCCGAAGGCCCGCCGCGATTGGTGCTGACGACGGGTTTGCCACAGGCCATCGCCTCAATGTTGACCATGCCGTAGCCCTCGAAGTGCGAACTGCATACCACCACATCCGCCGCGCCGATGACTGCCTCGACATCGGGCCGGAAGCCAAGATAAATCAGGCGTTTGCGCAGCAGGGTGTCACCCAGCGCCGTTTCCAGAATCTCGCGTTTATAGGCATCGTCCGCCTGAGTCTGGGTGTTTTCGCCGGCGATCAGGAAACGCGCGCGCGGGAACTGAAGCGCGACCTGCTTCGCCATCTCCTGATAAACCTCATGGCCTTTGACGTTCTGGAAGCGGGCGATCAGCGCCACCACCGGCATATCCGCCGTGATATTGTGGTCAAAGCGGATTTTCACACCGCTGACGCTGGGGTGAAAACGCCCGGTATCGACGCCGGGGTACAGCACCTCGATGGACTCCGGCGGCATGAACGGCGGGCTGCCCAGAAAGCCGCGTTTGATGGCTTCCGAATGGGCGAAGGTGGCCGCGCTGCGCCCGAAGAACCTGCGCTGCCAGGGTTTCGGGTGAAACCACCAGCCCATGCAGGTCCACAGCGCTGGGATGCGGGCGCGTTCCGCCGCCGGCAGCAGCATCGGCAGGGTGTGATAATCGCTGTGCGCCGCGTGGATGTGATGTTCGCGGATGATTCTCTCGATCTGGTAGGACGCCGGCAGGCGCGCCCACACCGGCGGGATAAAATAGACCGTCGCGCCGCGCCAGGGGGTGATATGCACCGGCCAGCCCAGGTCTCGCCAGCGGGCGCTCAGTTGACCCTCGCGGGGGACCAGCAGGTGTGGACAAAAACGGGCCGGGTCGAGGTGCTGCGCCAGCGTGACCAGCGCCGTTTCGCCCCCGCCCAGTTCGGTATAGCTGGATGCAAACAGCAGATTCATGACCATGCCGCTAACTATAGCACCGAAAGACGGACTCTTCCTCGCCGGATTTGACTCCCATGTCTGCGTATTGTCACAGCGATTTCAGGATATTTTGCAGAACCCGCGCCCGCCATCTGCGGTCATCATGGAGGGAGCCTTCGGATAAGGGGGAATGATGACCTCGGAAATCACGACCATTACGCTGCCGTTTATCTTCAGCATTTCCGTCAACTGCTATCTGGTGCGGGTATCACATGGTTATGTGCTGATCGACACGGGGCTGTCCAGCCGCCGCCGGTCTGTGGAGAACGCTCTTGTACAGGCGGGCTGCCAGCCGGGGAATCTCAGGCTGATTGTGCTGACGCATGGTGACTTTGACCACTGCGGGAACGCGGCTTACCTGCGCCAGAAATTCAACAGCCGCATCGCGCTGCACCCCGATGATTCCGGCATGGTCGAACAGGGCGATATGTTCTGGAACCGCAAGCCGCCGGGCGCGCTCTTTCGTGCCCTGACTGGCCTGTTCTTCCGGCTGCCCAAAGCCGATCAGTTCACGCCGGACATCTGGCTGCGAGAGGGGGACAGCCTGGCGGAATTTGGCTTCGATGCGCGGGTGATTGCGCTGCCGGGGCATTCCAGAGGCAGTGTCGGCCTGCTGACCGCCAGCGGCGACCTGTTCTGCGGTGATCTGCTCGCCAATACCAGTAAGCCCGCGCTGTGGACGATTATGGATGATCTGACCGCCGCCGGGGCCAGCCTGGAAAAACTGAAAGCTCTCGCCATCGACACGGTTTATCCCGGTCATGGCCGGCCGTTCCCT
>CAZKIB010000278.1:1943-7894 GCA_964552425.1 uncultured Anaerolineaceae bacterium
CATTGGCGAGTGGCCTGCTGGAAGCGTGTCGTAATCCGCCCTAGAATGACGATGGTGAACGGATTGTGAAGTTCAGGACAAATGTTTATGCCCGCTGCCCGCTGGCGCATCATCGCGGCTTATGCTGCTGTTTACATTCTGTGGGGGTCCGGCTATCTCGCCATTCGTGTGGCGGTGGATACCTTACCGGCGCTCGGTTCGGCGGGGCTGCGTTTTCTGCTGGCCGGGGTGATTTTGCTGGGGTGGGCGCGGCTGCGCGGTCTGCCGCTGCCTTCGCGGGTGGACTGGCGCTCCGGGGCGGTCAGCGCAGTGTTCATGTTTCTGCTGTCCGCCGGGGGCATCGCCTGGGCCTCACAGTACATCCCCTCCGGCATCGTGGCGTTAATGAACGCGACCCTGCCAATATGGATGGTGCTTCTCAACTGGCTGGTTTACCGCAGCGTGCGCCCGGTCATGGTGACGTTTATCGGGCTGGCGCTGGGGATGGCCGGGATGCTGCTGCTGATCGAGCCGGGCGACCTGCAAGGTGGCAGTGTTCACCTGCTGGCGATTCTGGCGCTGGTCGGCGCGCCGCTGTTCTGGGCGCTGGGGTCGCTGCAATCGCGCAGGAATCTGGGCAGCCGCGCCCCGCTGGTGACACTGGGGATGCAGCTTCTGATGGGCGGCCTGATGCTTATCGGGTTCGGCGCGCTCAACGGCGAATTTGTGACTTTCCAACTGGCTGATGTGAACCTGCCTTCGCTGGTGGCCCTGGCTTATCTGGTGGTTGGCAATTCGATCATCGCCTTCAGTTCCTATACCTGGCTCATGCAGGTGGACAGCCCGGCGCGCGTTTCCACCTATGCCTTTGTGAACCCGGTAGTCGCGCTGTTTCTCGGCGTGGTTGTGGCGCATGAAACCCTCACCCCGCGCACCGTAATCGCCGCGCTGGTGATCCTCTCCGGCGTGCTGGTGATTATCTATCCGAAGCGTCTCACGCTTCCGCGCTGGCGGCGTGTCCAGCCGGCGGCTCCGGGTATCAAGCCCTGAAAATCAGTGTCAATTTTCAGGATTTAAGCCGGCTGATTTTATGTCGTAATCCAGTACCCCTATGTTATACTTGGTAATAATCAGCGTTCATCTGAAACGACAGCGTGGCTCGACCCGCTAACCTCCCAGCCCACCACGCAAAAGCCGCCGCACATGACCTTATCACGAAAGGACTGGCAATGGCTCCCCTCAAGATCGCGGTGCTGGGCGCGGGCAGTTTTGTCTTCGGGCCAAGTGTCCTCAGCCAGGCCATTCTCGAAAATGAACTGGGCGAGTTTGAACTGGCCCTGATGGACCCCGACGCAGAGACGCTCGATCTGATGGGCGGGCTGGGGCGGCGCATGGCTTTTGAGGCGCATAAGCCGGCTCACATCAGCACGCATATCAGGCGGGAAACGGCGCTGGATGGCGCGGATTATGTGATCTGCGCGGTGGCGGTGCAGGGTCGCCGCCGGTATGAGATCGACAGCCAGATCATCGCGCAGCACAGCCCCGGCCATCTGCTGACAGAATTTGGCGGCATCGCCGGGATCAGCTACTCGCTGCGGCAGATCGCCATGATAACAGCAGTGACGGACGACATCAAACGGTTGTGTCCGGGCGCGTGGCTGCTGAATGTCGCCAACCCGCTGCCCCGTGTGTGCCAGGCCGCGCATGAAAATGGCGTCATGACCATCGGCTTCTGCTCGGTGGGGCTGGCGGCGCATAACGCCCTCTGGCAGCTTCTGCGAAACGGCCCGCCGCTGACTTATCCCTTTACCGAAGCGATTAAACACTGGCACATGACCACCGCCGGGGTGAATCATTTTACGTGGGTGCTGGAACTTTCGGACCGGCACAGCGGGGAGAACCTGCTGCCGCAGATTGTACAGCTCATCCGCGAGGGGCGCAGCAGCGGCAATCCACAGATCGAGGCGCTGTGCCTGGAAACCGGCTTCTATCTGGCCGCCGGCGATAACCATGTGCGCGATTTTCTGACCCCGGCGCGCCCGGCCCCGCCTGCGCATGTGCCCTTTCATGGCGACGATCAGGAACGCTGGGATCGGATGAAACGGCTGCGCGAAGTGGTCTTTGATGACGCCGACTGGGAACCGGTGCTGGAAAGCGTGTCGTGGGAGCGCCCGCTGGACCTGATCGCGGCGCGCGCGGGCGGCAAACGGATGAACTTCCGGGCGCTGAATCTGGTCAACAGCGACCAGATGCCCGACCTGCCCGCAGGCGTCTTTGTGGAGACCCCCTGCACGGTGGATGCCAGCGGCGTACAGCCAGAGACGCTGCGCCTGCCGGAGAGTGTCCAGGCGCTGACCCGGCGCGCCGCGCAGGTGACGGAGGGAATCGTCCGCGCCGCGCAGGCCCGCAGCCGCGCCGCCCTGTACGATGTGATTGAACTGGACCCGACCATCGAGGACAAGGCGGCTGGCAGGAAGGCGCTGGATGCCTGTCTGATCGCCCATGCTCACCTGCTGCCTGTTTACGATTGATCCGCTGCGCGCGGGTGTATAATACAAACAGCATCGAAATCAAAGGCACAGGGTCGCATGAGCAGCGAACAAGTCTACGAAATGCTGTGGGACTGCAAGTTTTGCGGGACCCAGAAACTTCTCGGTAAAACCCACCGTTTTTGTCCCAACTGCGGCGCGCCACAGGATGACGAAGCCCGCTATTTCCCATCGGACGAAGAAAAGGTCGCCGTCAAGGATCATATTTATGCCGGGGCGGATGTCATCTGCCCAAGCTGCGACACGCTCAACAGCGCCAATTCGCAGTACTGCCAGCAGTGCGGAACGGCACTGGCCGGCGCGCCCACCGCGCAGCTTGTCACCGACGATCAGGTGATCCGCGATGGCGAAAGCTTTGCCTCCACCGGGGCGCGCAATATCGAGCAGGAACGCTACGAACAAAAGCTGGACGCGGCTGGTCTCACGCCCACAGGCCAGCGCAAAAAGGGCGGCAGCAGCCTCGTCAAATTTGGCATTATCGGCGTGATCGGGCTGGTGGTGGCCTTCATCGCGGCGGCTATCTTCTGGAAGCAGGACGCGACGGCTTATGTCAGCGGCCACACCTGGGAGCGCGAAATCACCATTGAAGAATTCGCCCCGCGCGCGCAGGACGCCTGGTGCGACGCCATGCCGGTGGATGCCTACAATGTCAGCCGCCGCTCCGAGGTGCGCAGCTACCGCCAGATTCCCGACGGTCAGGAATGCACCACCCGGCGCGTGGATAACGGCGATGGCACGTTCAGCGAACGGCGCGAATGTCGTACCAAATACCGCGATGAGCCGGTCTACGACAACAAGTGTTATTTCACCGTCAACCGCTGGGGCTACAGCCGCTCTGTGAAGGCCAGCGGCGACAGCCTGAACGAGGAACCGGTCTGGCCGAACACCAACCTTACCCGCACCGGGAACTGCATCGGCTGTGAGCGGGAGGGCCAGCGCAGCGAAGGGTATCATGTGTTGTTCCGCAGCGACAGCCAGCAGTACACCTGCGATCTTGACCAGTCCCAATGGGCATCCATGCCCATCGAATCGACCTGGACGTTCAAGGTGGGCGTCATCACCAACCTGCCCGACTGCGGCACGTTGCAGCGCACCGGGGGTTAGCGACGGATATGCCCTTCTGGTGTGCGCCGCCGATTGAAATCGACGGCAAGAAGAAGCAAGTCCCTCCGGGACTCTGGCAGCGAGGTTCTGAATCCCGCAGGGATTTGGGGTTCCTTGCCGGATACTTCAGTGTCCGGCAAAACAATAGGCTGCGCACTGTCCGGCCAAACGGCGCTGCCCGCTGATGGACGAAACCACCATCCAGCGGCTGAATGCCATCAACCGCGAGTTTTACCGTGTCACCGCCGATGAGTTTGACCAGACGCGCGGCCAGCCCTGGCCCGGCTGGTCAGACCTGCTGCCCCACCTGGGAGATTCCCTGCGGGTGCTGGATGTCGGCTGCGGCAACGGGCGGCTGGGCGTGTTTCTGGCGCAGCGCCGCGTGGTCACGCACTATCATGGCATGGACAGTAACCCGGCTCTGCTGGGGCATGCCCGCGCCGCGCTGGCGCATCTGCCCTCGGTGGAACTGGAACAGCGCGACATTCTCGAACAGCCGCCCGCTGCCGGGGCTTATGATCTGGTGGCGCTGTTCGGCGTGCTGCACCACATCCCCGGCGCGCAGCGGCGTCTGGATTTGCTGCGGACGCTGGCGGAACGGGTCGCGCCCGGCGGCCTGCTGGCGTTTGCCTGCTGGCGCTTTTACGAATTCGAGCGTTTCCGGCAGCGCATCGTCCCCTGGCCGGCGGATCTCACCGTTGAGCCGGGCGATTACCTGCTGGACTGGCGGCGCGGCCAGACCGCCCTGCGCTACTGCCATTTTGTCGAGGATGCCGAACACGCCGCGCTGGTTGCCGCCACTGGCCTGACCGAGATCGCCACCTACCGCGCCGATGGCTTCAGCGGCACAGTCAACCGCTACAGCCTGCTCCGCCGCTGAGCGGCAGGGGCGCTTCGCGCATCGTTCTGCTGCAATGTTATCCCCGCAGCGGCAGCACCAGGTCCTTGCGGAAGTCCGTCAGCGTCACCAGCGTGCCGTCCTCGTCGATAATCACGGTGTCTTCCACGCGCACGCCGTAGCCCTGATCGGGATAATACAGGCCCGGCTCAATCGTCAGCGCGTTGCCCACTTGCAGCTTGTCGCTGCGCTGGATATGACTCAGCGAGGGGCGTTCGTGAATGTTCAGCCCGACCCCGTGCCCCAGGGTATGCACATATCCGTTGGTCGTGCTGGGGTGGCTGCGCTGGGTGGGATGCCCCAGGCTCTCATAATGATCGAGGACCGCGTCCTGCAAAATATGAGTCGGCTGGCCGGGTTCTTCGTAGGTTTCCATGACAATCTCGAAGGCACGCATGACCGTATCATAAGTCCGCTGCACGTCTTCCGGCGCGTAGCCGATGCACCATGTCCGGGTGACATCATGGAAATACCCGCCCCCCACCTCACGCGGGAACAGATCGAACACGATGGCCTGCCCCAGTTGCAGCGGCTGGTCGCTCTGGCCCCGGCTGTGCGGGAACCCCCCGTCGCGTCCCTGCGCGAAGATCATGCCCGTGTCTTCCAGGTCGTGGTCCAGCAGCGTGCGGCGCACAAAGCGTTTGACATCGCCAATCGTCAGCGGCGTGCCATCCGTTTTGACGACAGTGTCCCCCTCGGCGCGGTGGCTGGCGATGTAATCCCAGGTGGCCTCCAGCGTGGCGCTGGTCCCGGCGGCGGCCTTTTTCAAACGGGCGATTTCGTCCGCGTCTTTGGTGACATAGGCTTCATCAAAGACCGTCAGGCCGCGTTCGCCCACAAATTCGTAGCCGTTCAGCGTGTTCAGGTCGCGCACCATGTCGATATAAACATTCACATCGCTTGTGCCGTAAATGCCGATTTTGCCGGCAGGGATATGTTCGGCTTGCAGCGCCCGCTCCCACAGCCGGACATTGGCTTTGCTGCGATCCCCCTCCGCTGCTTTGAGCAAATCCGCCCAGCCAAGATCATGATACGAGTAAACCTTCAGGCCGCTGCTGGCCGCTTCTTCTATTTCCATCGGGTTGACGACCATGACCGGGTCGGCCCCGCGTTTTTTAATCACCAGCCCGCCGGTGACATGCGCGCCATTGGTCAGGTAATCTCGCGGGGCGCTGTAGGTTTCGTCGCCCACCACCACCAGCGCCTGCAAGTCGCGCTGCGCCATCAAACGATCCAGGTCGGATTTCATAAGCGGACACCTTTTGTCTTGAACTGTCGGAAAATTGGTTCCGCTCATTATAAACACGAATACAGCCGGCGCATTAAATTCAGCCCAGTGCAATCTGAGTCTGTAAGAATTGAATGTCGCCAGCGAACGAAAATCCCGGAAGAGATCACAGCGCATATCCAGAGTCGTTGAA
>CAZKIB010000279.1:0-2400 GCA_964552425.1 uncultured Anaerolineaceae bacterium
GAGCGTCAGACTCTGCCGGCGGCGTTGTGCGCGGCGCGGCTCGGTTCCGGCAGGCGGTAGCGGGTGGTGCAGTGGAGGACAAGCTGAACTGCGCTTTCCAGCGTAGCCCGATGCCCCACTGAAATGAACACCGGCTTAACATTCTCGCGCGTTCGCAGCACGACACCGAGGCGTTCCCGCCGGTAGATTAACGGGCTGAACGCGCCTTTCTGCGCCGGCGGTTCCTGGTAAAGGCCAAGCAGTCTGGTTTTGCCACAGCCAATGGTCGGTTTATCCAGCCACAGGCCCATATGAGAGGCGATGCCCAGCTTGCGCGGGTGCATGATGCCCATGCCATCGAATATCAGGACATCCGGCTCATGTTCCAGTTTGCTGAATGCCTCAACCAGTACCGGCCCTTCCCGGAAACTGAGCAAACCGGGGATGTAGGGAAATGGAGTGGGGGCCTGTGCCCGTACCGTTTCGATCACCTGCAAATCCGGGTAGGTAAGGACGACCACTGCGGCCTGGGATACATTGTTGACGACACTGACATCCACCCCGGCGACCATCTGAATGGCGTCCAGGTCAAGCGGCTGGTCGGTGATGATTTCCGCTGCCAGGCGTTTTTGCAGGTCGATGGCTTCATCCGGTGTCAGATTCCAGCGGTGGCGGCGGTTGATTTTCATGCGTTCAGCATCGCCTGTACCGCCTGTCCAATGGCCGCGTAACCGGGAAGCGGATTCTGCCAGAGGGTGGGCACATGGAGCATTAAGCCGGGCAGCAGCGGTGTCTGATGCTCCTTATGCTCGTTCAGTTCCACGGGCAGGTAAATTCCCTCCGTATTGAGACGATAGAACCGGCTCTCACTGCGCAGCGAGTCAATGATCCAGTATT
Organism: uncultured Anaerolineaceae bacterium; assembly: GCA_964552425.1. Lineage (GTDB taxonomy): Bacteria > Chloroflexota > Anaerolineae > Aggregatilineales > Phototrophicaceae. Next base: position 877 of record CAZKIB010000279.1, read on the forward strand.
CGGCCACACCACCTTTTTCGTATTCGACAAACTTTTGCCCGTGATCGCGCTCGACGCTTTCTGGTGAGACTACTTCGATACAAATATCCGCCGGGCCATCCATGAATGTCGGCGTAAGCGCGTGAGGGTTGGTATGGAGGATGATCTGAATATCTGGTTCACGGGCGACATCAGCAGCGGGCAGTCGCATCACGAAAGGGGCCTGTCGAATGCGGCCCAGTGGACGCAGGTCAAAATAGGCTTCCAGGAGGAGGGCAAGATAACGTGTCAGTAAATCGTGGCGCTCGTGAATCGGTGACATTCTGACAACCATACCCCCCACGAACTCACAGAAATCCGCCGCATAACCTGTCAGATAGTCCTCAAAGGTCACACCATGCGCAGCGATTTCTTCGGTCAGAATATTCATGTTTTGCCTGTTCATAAGCAATTACAGCGCTTCAACAACAGCCAATTGATGGAACGGCGCGGACGGGTAACTCCATGATACTTCAGGTTTGTAAAACCCGATGACGTGTTCCTCGTGCATCCGCTCCTCGATCTGGGACTGGCCCGTGCGATTGCGCCGGACCGGGAGCATTCGCTTATCGCGGTCCAACCGGCGGATGCCGATATGCGGAATGTCAAAGCCAACCGATTGGCCGATTTCCTCCAGACAGGTCTGGACGCGCGTGTCGATGCCTCGCATGACCGAACTGCCCACCACCATGACTGCTGCCCTGCCGGGTTTCATGACGCGGTACATCTCGCGCAGGGTGCGGGTCATTTCGGAATAATAGCGTTTCAGACTGAGCGCTCTTTTCCTGTCGAGTACCTGAATATCTTCAATGAGTTGGGCAGTTCCTGGCGGCAGCGGCTCAAAATGGAGGCCCTGTGTATTCTCACTGCCGATATACTCGCGGCGCAGGTCCGAAAGGCTGTCCACCGGGTAGCCGAACCACACCAGCGAGTACTTGTGCGCCCGCATGTAATCGATGGCGTTGGCGGGGTAGGGCGGTGAGGTGACGATCAGGTCCACAAAAGCATCCGGCAGGGGCAGGGCCTGGGCGTTAGCGCGGGCGATGATCGGTTCAGGACCCTGTTTGGGCAGGTCCGCCAGATCGCGCAGGCTGCGCTGCAAGCGTTTTTCAAACTCGATGAAAGGCGAGCGGGCAGGTTTATCCTTGACCCTGTGCGGGCGGGTATGCGCCAGATCATAGGCGAGGGATACGCCGCCGGATTTGGTGATAATGATGGCGGAAAAATTTAACTGCATAAATGCGCGGACTTGTTCATCCTCAATCTGCTCAATGCCTCGTAAAAGCGCCAGCAGTTCGCTCTGCGCTTCCGGGCTGAACCAGTAGTCGATGAACTCAATGGTCTTCGGGTCATAACGCTTTTCGAGTTGCGCTGCCCGGTCCAGTTGTTCCGCGTGACGCCGGGCCATTCGCAGCACATCCTGGCCGGCCTGCGCGACAATGCCGGTTGGGAGCGGGGTGGTTTTCACACGGCAGACGTGCAGCGCCAGCGGATCAATATCACAGG
>CAZKIB010000279.1:2410-7758 GCA_964552425.1 uncultured Anaerolineaceae bacterium
TCGGCGGTCTGCCAGATAGGCTTCGAGAATCGTCGTGCCAGAACCCGCCATCGGATCAAAGACCATATCACCGGGCAGGGTCAGGGCCTCAATAAACTTACGCGGAAGCTGCGGCGGGAATTTGGCGGGGAAGGCGTGCAGGCTGTGGGTGGATTCCCGGCTGGAATGACTGTGAAAATCCAGATCACCTGCCAGTACATCTACCAATTCTGCCTGGTACAGAAGGTTATTCGCCTGGTTCGTGATTTTGCGCAATGTTCCGGCTCCGCTGATAAGACATCATGCGCCTATCATAACCGAAAACATGTTCTGTGCCAACGCAGCGACCAGCGCCACCCCTGTGAGGCAGCGCTGGTGCGTTGAATGGTAATTCTGTCAGGCTTTGACCACCGGGTACTGAATTTCGGTGAGTGCGCCGGCGGGGTCATCCGGCGCGGTCAGGTAGACCTCCCGCGATGGGCCGGCGATGCGGTAGCCATTGGACTCGATCCAGCGGGCAATCGCATTATAGGTGTCGGTCAGATTATCGTAGGAACCCTTGTGGATGATGCTGGCGGCGGTGTCGATGGCCGGCAGGGTCTTCACCATAAGCTGGCGTCCGCCATCCAGCGGAACGGCGTCTTTGACACCCGGCGCAACCGGCAGAGCGATTTCGACATCCAGGTTAGCGGGCTTAAATTCTTCGTCGTGAAAGATGGCGATGGGTGGAGCCGCTGGCATGATGCCGCGCGGGCCGAGCGCCATGAAGCTTTCGCCCAGCAGGTTGGCTACATAACCGGGTTCGGGGATGACTTCGCGGATTGCGAGTACCTGCTGCGCTTCGACTGCTTTGAGAATGACTTCGTGTTCGGGCATGATTTTACCTTCCTGTTCAATTTGTCTGAGACGGGCCGCCACGCGGTTCAGACGGGCCTGCTCCTCTTCGACCTGCTGTTCAATTTCCGCCTGCTTCAACCGCAGCATCCCACGCATTTCTTCCAGTGTGAGCTGGTCGTCCAGCGCCTGTTTGATCTGTTCCAGCGTGAACCCCAGGTCCCGCAGGGCGAGGATGCGGTTGAGGCGCGGAAGCTGATCCGCCGAGTAGTAGCGGTAATTGGTGAAGGAATCGACCTGGGCAGGTTCGAGCAGGCCAATGTCCGCGTAGTAACGCAGAGCCGAAACCGGTATCCGGCAGATTCTGGAAAATTCCCCGATTTTGAACATGTTCGTGTCCTTCGCGCCCGATGTGAATGAAAGCTTTCACGATCAGTGTAGGCCCTCAAGCCGCTTGAGAGTCAAGCCCTTTTTACCGGCTGGCGCAGTATCGTTTTGAGCTTCTGGGCCGGGGTGCAGCGCGGGTCACTCAGATAGATTTCGTGATGCTTGCCAGTTTCACGTAGGTGTTTTTGGGGGAGATATTCGCTGTGCAGGCGGTGCAGGGTGGGGCCTTCGTCATCATAAGAGCCGATGTGCATGATCTGAACGGCAAGACCTTCGTGATACGTTTCCAGGTGAAGGTTGGGCAGGGCCGGCAGCGATTTCGACTTTTCAACGAGCGTTCTGGCCTGCTCAAACATCTCCGCAGTGATCCATTCTGGCGTCATAATCAGCATTGTCCAGCACCAGGCATCCTTGTCCAGTCTGACATGAAACGCATCCGGGTCATCAGCCCACCACAGACCCTCCAGAGGCGGTACGCTGTAGTCCCTGTCAAGAGCCTGTTTACTGGCGAATTTCAGCTTATAGGCTACCGCGTAGAGCGCTTCTACCGCTTCGTGATAGGCGGGGGCAGTATTAGGGTCGCCCTGTCCATCGATCATCAGAAATTGCAGCGGCGGGACTTCGACTACTTCGAACTGGCTGGCAGATGGGCTGTAAAGGTGCTTGAGTTCGTTTTTGAAGTCAATCTTCGGCATGGTGTCCAGCTTCCTGTTTGATCCGTACTGCCTTCAGGATACGGTCTCAAGCCGCTTGAGAGTCAAGAATCAAAAAGGGACACAGCGCTGGCTGCATCCCTTCCGTAAACATATGGTTGATGAGCGGTGCGCTAATCCGTGCCGGCGTCACCAGCCAGACTGAGCAGGCCGGTGTTCAGACGCGGTGTGCGCGCTTTTTCGTCCTCCTTGCCAAAACGGATGATTTCGCCGCTTTCGCCAATGGCTTCCACCGCGAGGCCGAGGCTCTGAAGTTCCTTCACCAGCACACGGAAACTGGTGGGGATGCCGGGTTCCTCAATGGGTTCGCCCTTGACGATGGCTTCATAGGTCTTGACGCGGCCCTGAACATCGTCGGACTTGACGGTGAGCATTTCCTGAAGGGTATAAGCCGCCCCGTAGGCTTCCAGCGCCCACACTTCCATTTCTCCGAAACGCTGGCCGCCGAACTGTGCCTTACCGCCCAAAGGCTGCTGAGTCACCAGACTGTACGGGCCAGTGGAACGGGCATGAACCTTGTCTTCGACTAGATGCGCCAGCTTGAGCATGTGCATCAGACCGACTGTCACCGAGCGATCAAATGGCTCGCTGGTGCGTCCATCATAGAGAGTCTGCTTGCCATAGACCGGAACCGGATGCCCGGTACGATACATGACCTTGTCCGCCATTCTGAGCAGTTCCTTGCCGGCCAGATCGTCGGGAATTTGCACATCCGGGTCGGCCCACTGCATCCACAGGCGCAGCGACAGGTCGAGGGCGCGAGTATCGCGGGCAACGCGCTCTTCCAGGGTAATGCCTTCGGTTTCAAACAGCAGCACATCGTCCGGGTAGATGCCCATTTCGCGCACCCATTCGCGCAGCGCCGCGCGGCGGGCATACACCTCGTCGGTGATGAGCAGTTCGACATCGTAGTCGGTACGCTGGCCTAACCATTCATGAATATACAGGCGGCGGACTTCGTTGTCGTCTTCCAGTTCTTCAGGATCATAGTTGAACTGTTTGATCCACTCCCACGCCCGGTCTCCGATCACCGCCCAGGCCCGGTCAATCATCCAGGCGCGGCCCAGTTCTGCCTGAATTTCTGCCTCACGCGCACCGTCAAACACCGGTGTCAGAGCGCGGAATCCCAGGCGTTCGGACGCCCAGCCCAGGTGCATTTCCAGTACCTGACCGATGTTCATACGGCCCGGCACGCCCAGCGGGTTCAGGATAATCTCAATGGGGCGGCCATCTTCCAGGTAGGGCATATCCTCGATGGGGACGATTTTGGAAATAACACCCTTGTTGCCATGCCGTCCGGCCATCTTGTCGCCGACAGTCAGCTTACGCTTTTGCGCCACGCTGACACGCACCATCTTTTCGACACCCGCCGGCAGATCACGGTGTTCTTCGCGGGTGAACACTTTCACATCCACGACCTTACCGGAATCGCCATGCGGCAGGCGCAGGGAAGAGTCCTTCACCTCACGCGCCTTTTCACCGAAGATGGCCCGCAGCAGTTTCTCTTCCGGGCTGAGTTCTTTCTCGCCCTTCGGGGTGATCTTGCCCACCAGAATGTCATTCGGCCCAACTTCCGCGCCGATGCGCACGATGCCGAATTCATCCAGGTCTTTCAGCGCGTCTTCGCCGACATTGGGAATATCGTAGGTGATTTCCTCTGGTCCCAGCTTGGTGTCACGCGCTTCGACTTCATGCTTTTCAATGTGGATGCTGGTGAACTTGTCGTTGCGCAGCAGGTCTTCGCTGATGAGCAGCGCATCTTCATAGTTGCCGCCGTCCCAGGACAGGAACGCGCCCAGCACATCATGGCCCAGCGCCAGATTGCCGTGATCGGTGGAAGAACTGTCCGCGATCACCTCACCCTTGCGGATGATCTGACCCTTGAAGACCACCGGACGCTGGTCAATGCAGGTGGACTGGTTGGAACGGTTGTACTTGCGCAGGCGATAAATGCGCTCATCACCCTGTTCATTACGGACCGTGATACGATCACCCTGCACGCTGATGACCTCACCCGCTTCGTCAGACACCAGCACCTGGCCGCTGTCATAGGCTGCCTGATCTTCCATGCCCGTGCTGACGATGGGCACATCCGGTTTGAGCAGTGGAACGGCCTGGCGCTGCATGTTGGACCCCATGAGCGCGCGGTTGGCATCGTCATGTTCCAGGAAGGGGATCAGCGCGGCGCTGATGCCGACAATCTGCCGGGGCGCGACATCCATGTAATCAATGCGCTGGACCGGCACAACCTGAAAATGCTGGTTATAGCGTGCAGACACACGATGATTGACAAACTGCTTCAGGTCATCCAGCTTGGCATTGGCCTGAGCGATGACAAAATTGTCTTCCTCGTCAGCCGACAGGTAGAAGAATTTGTCGGTGACGAAGGGCATGATCGGGACTTTTTCCACCCCGGCGGCAGAGAACTTCTTCGCCAGTTCGCGGTCAATCACGCTGCCTTCTTCGGCGATGAGATTGCCTTTGGAATCTTCAATGTCATCGCGCACGGTGCGTCCGATGATCTCCGGCTCGTCGGGTGACAGGAATTTGATCACCTCCCGATAGGGGGTTTCGACAAAACCGTACTCATTCACACGGGCATAGCTCGCCAGACGACCAATCAGGCCGATGTTCGGACCTTCCGGTGTTTCGATGGGGCAGATGCGGCCGTAATGGCTGTGATGCACGTCACGCACATCGAAACCGGCGCGCTCGCGACGCAGACCGCCTGGCCCAAGTGCCGAGAGGGTGCGCTTGTGGGTCAGTTCGGCCAGCGGATTGGTTTGTTCCATGAACTGCGAAAGCTGGGACGAGCCGAAAAATTCGCGGATCGCCGCGACTACCGGACGGATGTTGATCAGCGCGACGGGCGAAAGATTGTCCGATTCGCGGATCGACATACGTTCCTTGACCACACGCTCGGTGCGCCGCAGACCAATACGCAGCTTGTTCTGGATCAACTCGCCAACGGTTTTCACGCGGCGATTGCCCAGGTGGTCAATATCGTTTGGATTCGCCTGATTGTTGTTGATGGCGATCATACGCTCGACCAGTTTCACAATGTCCACTTTGGTGACAGTGCGGACACTGCGGGAAATGGTGCGGTCAATCTGGAGACGCTGGTTCAGTTTGTAGCGGCCCACTCGTTCCAGATCATAGCGGCGCTGGTCGAAAAGCTGACTTTCCAGGTATTCACGCGCATTGTCGAGGGTCGGCGGATCACCGGGACGCATCCGGCGGTAGAATTCGAGCAAAGCCGCCTGCGCTACCGTCTGATCGCGCTTCAGGTCCCAGGCTGGTTCCATTTTGATGCTGCTGGCGATGAACTGGCGGTCAGGGTCATTGTCGATGTCAGCGTACAGCGCCAGCAGTTCTTCGTCGCTGCCGGTCTGAAGAGGTGACATCTCCGTAGGCAGTCCATCGTCCACGGCCGCC
>CAZKIB010000280.1:0-7698 GCA_964552425.1 uncultured Anaerolineaceae bacterium
CCCTACACGACGCTCTTCCGATCTAGATCGGAAGAGCGTCGTGTAGGGAAAGAGGGTAGATCAGAAAATAGGCGCGGGTCTTGCTGTAGGGCATCTGGATGTGGCTGCGGCCAAACAGACGCAGCCGCCCGCTGTTCACCGGGTCCTCAATCCATGCCGCGCTGATGCCCAGGATGCCAATCAGGATAAAAAAGGCTGGCCCCAGGAACGGCGGCGCCCAGATAAGGGCATCCACCACACGATCCTGCGCGACGGTGGTTCCGATCAGACCGGCGCGCTGCCAGTGAAAGTAGATGCCCAGCACCCCCACCATGATGCTGCCCAGAAAGACGATATTTGCGGCGATGGTTGCCAGCGCCCGGTAGCGCAGCGCGACCAGCCCGGCCAGCAGCAGCAGCACGCCGCTGGTGATACCAAAGATAATCGGGATCAGTTCATTGCGTGTGATCTGGTTGTTGATGCTGTGCGCCAGAATCACATCCACACCGGTGAAAAACTCGGAAATCGCCGCCATCAGCAGCACGAGCTGGTCGCGGGTGAGCGGCAGCCGCAGCCGGCGCGTCTGAGGCAGCACTGTTGCCAGATAGGACATGGATTCAGCCTCCCAGTGCGCGGGCTTCACCTTCGGGAGCTTCCGCCGCTTCCAGCATCTCCGTAACCATTGCGCGCAGTTCGGCCAGGCTCTTGATGACCTCATAGGCCCCGTGCCACTGGGTATAATCGGCGCCCTGCATCCACATCCCGAATTTGGCGGTGCGGCCCCAGTGATGCCAGGTTTCGTAATGCACAAAGTCAATCGGCTGGTCGAAGGCTTCGCTGGTCAGCAGGCCGGCTTCCTGGAGCGGCTGGATAATGGCATCGCTCTCGCGGATAAAGGCGTTCACGGCTTCGGTTCCGGCATCCGCATCGGTGTAGAAGGCATCGATAAAGTTGCGATTGTGACACGCCAGACAGACGCTCTGCATCCGCACCTGATTATCCTGCCAGCCTGGACGGCGCTCGCTGATGGGCGCGAACAGATACCATGTCAGCCTGTCGCCCACATCATGGGTTGTGCCGCTGGTCCCGAAACCGCTCATATGGCAGGTGGAGCAGGTCGGCGCGGGAAAGTCCACGACGGTCAGTGTGCCGGGTTCAGCTTCCCAGTGCCAGTTATCGCCACCAGTGGAGTAGGCAATACCATGCTTGGATTCAAAATAGATTTCCCACTGGGGATGATCCGGGCCGATGTGGCAGTTGTTGCAGGTTTCCGGCTTGCGGGCCTGTTCCAGGCTGAAGGTGTGCCGGCTGTGGCATTTGCTGCACTGGCCGATGGAACCATCCAGCGCGGGCCTGCCGATGTTGTGACAGCTTTCGCAGGCAAAGCGGGTGATTTCCGGCCCTTCCAACTGCGCGATGGCGTTGCGCAGCTTCACCTGTTCGGGGACATAACCGCCTTCGGGGATCGCGCCATACAGTTCCAGATGTTCTGGCGACAGGTCTTCTGTCCCGGCCACCGCGACATAGGCCGGCAGACCATGCCGGCTCTGGTTATACTGGGCCACTTCGTTCTGATGGCAGGTCTGGCATTTGGCGGTGGTGGGCGCATTGAGGACAAAGGTTCCTTCATGTTCCACCGCGCCGGGATAATCGGCTTCGACTTCGTGGCAGTTCTGGCAGGTGACATTGGCGGCGGCCATCGTACTGCTGCCATACTGTTCGACGATGCCCGGCGTCGTGTTGCGGTGGCAGGTTACACAGGCATTGTCACTGGTCGCCAGCACATTAACTGATTCGCCGCCGGCGGGGGTGATGGCCTGGTTAAGCGCGAACATGACGAGCGCCAGACCGGGCACGACGATAATGGCAATCAGGGCGATAATCAACACGCGGGCGGAACCGACGGTGCTTTGATGGTTGTTTTCTTCGGCCATAATCCCCCCCCTGTAAATTGTGTAATGTTCATAAAAAATGCGCAATTTCACAAGGGATTGTAGCCAGAAATGGGTAAGCTGGCAAACAAAAACACCCACTCTTTGGCTAGAAGTGGGTACTTCCTTGTGGATTATGCCTAAAGGCAGTCTCCCGGCAAACAGTCAAAAGCCGTTAGTGCATTGTCGAAAAGATCAGAGACAGTCGACAACTGGTTCAGGATTGTTCGTCGCTGTCTGATTGAAAGGTGTCACGAGCCAGCATTGTGCTGCCGACGATCACGATGGCCCCCGCCCCCAGCAGAAAGACCAGTGTGCTGATGCCCGGCGCTGCTGCTTCCGTTTCAGCGGCGGCCTCTTCCTGGGCGAAGGTGAGCGGAACGGCCAGAAGCAGGCTGATCGCCAGCAGGGTCAGTGCGAGATGTTTCATCATAGGGCCTCCTTGTCTGATGCCATGTACCGAATGATCTTCATTGTAACGCATTCGGGCGCGTTCAACACAAAAGCCCCCGGCATGTGCCAGAGGCTTTCGGTAGTTCTGTAATGAGGTTACTGCGCCAGCGGGTCTGGCCCGTCCTGGCTTTCCAGATAGCTGATGATGTCCGCCAGCATTTGCAGGTCAAGCCGTTCGCCAAAGTTCTGCGGCATCGCGTTGGCTGGGTAGCCGGGCGCGATAAAGGCATTGGGCGCGAGAATGCTCTCGACCAGATAATGCCGGGCGGTATAACTCGCCAGCAGCGGGTCCTGAATGCGGGTGTCGTTCGCCCGTGTGAACGTGCCTTCGGTGGGCGGCGCAATCGACGCATTGTTATGGCAGGACGAGCAGGCCAGCGAACCGTTATACAGCGTCTGCCCGTTGACCGGATCACCCGTCACGGTGTCAAGCTGTGTCAGAACGGCGTTGACGGTTTCATCAATCATCGCGCGCTGGCCGGGCACATCGGCTGCCTGAATGTTGGCGATTTCAGCGGCCACCGCTTCCACTGTCACACCGCCGCTTTCAGCAGGAATTTTGGCGAACTGCTGAACTGCCAGCAGGTCTTCCAGCGTCCAGTCGCGGTTCGCGCCCCAGTTGAGGATATAGTTGGTCAGGTCCTGAAGCTGGTCATCGCGCAGCGGGCCGCCAGCGGTCTGTGACCAGGCGGGCATCGGTTCCGGCCAGTAGCTGCTGCTCACAGGCCGCCCGGCTACCAGCGTGGTATGGATAAAGGCGTCCAGCGTACCGCTCCAGCCAACGGTGTTCAGGCGGTTCGGGTCGTCGGGGTCATAGCCTTTGTCAATCGCCCCCTGAACCTGGGTGCGCAGCGCGGCAGCATTGGCTTCCTGAACAGCGATCTGTTCGTCAATGCCGGCGATGGCATCTTCGCCGTACTGTTCGTGATAAGCTGCCAGTTGGGCTTCCAGGTCAGCAATTTCGGTAGAGGTCAGGCCGCTAGTATCCCCTGCCAGGGTGGTTTGCAGCGTCTCGACATCGGCTTTGGCGGTTTCAAGGGCTGCAATTTCGCTGTCAATGGAGGCCAGGAAATCCACCCCGAACAACTGTGGGTTGTTCAGACCCGGCGCGCGCCCACTGCCCAGCCCGTCAGCCCCGTGACAGGTCGCGCAGTTATTGGCAAACAATTCAGCGCCTTTTTCAATTGAGCGCGCCAGATGCTGCTGTTCAAAGGCAGCCATACGACCCGGCTCGTTGATGGCGACCCATCCGACGAGAACCATCGATGCCAGGAAGGCAGTCACCCCGACAAGGATGCGGTTCTCCATTCTGTCAATAAGCAAGCGTTTCAGGTTCAATGTCTTGCCCCCGCTTAGTCGAAGTAAGCCGAATTTTCGTTGATAAAGAGGTGCTTGGTACTGGACCGCCGTACCGGGTTGCCATCTTCATCAACCACCGGGATGGGCTGACCATTTTCGTCCAGCACCGGACGCCCATCTTCCAGCACAACATCCTGCCAGTTGATGACCAGGTCGATGCGCTTGAGATTCTGCTGGTTCTGGGTGATGATGATAATGCCCCAGCTGTTCAGCAGTTCGATCTGTTCGGAAGCAATTCGCTTGTGGAATTCTTCCATGACGTGGTGCAGTTCAGGCGCGTCTGCTGGGACCGTGGAGAAAGTCAGGCTGGAGAGCGGGAGATGCCCGGCTTCGAGTGTGGTCAGCAGTGGTTCAAGCTGGCCGGTTTCTTCAAGTTCGACATTAAAGGCGTTCACCGCTGCTTCTGCGTCACCCTCTTCTGCGGCAAACTCGCGGGTGGTATACGCCCCGACGACCAGTTGGTCAAAGGGCACAGGCCGCAGCAGGCCCATATGATTGTGCGCAGGTTCAAAGGTCAGTTCGTTCAGAATTTCCTGATCGGGCGCGGTGGCGACACCGAATTCGGCCAGCCCCATATAACTGGTGACGACCAGCAGCGCGAGCATGATGAACGACACACTCATGGCGAGGCGGCGATCCGCGAAACGCCGGCTGGGGGTCAGGTCAATGTAGGGCACGACCATCAGGAAAACCAGCAGGATGGTCGGGAAGATCACGCCCCAGAAGGTTTTATCGCCCAGTTTGAGCGCACCCTGAATCCAGAGGAAATACCAGGGCGCGGTTGTGCCGAGCGGTGTCACCTGCGGGTCGGCGTGGCTTTCCAGCGGAGCGTGGAAGAACCAGATGCACAACACAATCAGAATAAAGGTGGTGACGGCGAACCACATCACCTCGCTGGTGAGAATATCGGGAATGAAGTAGACACGTTTGTCCAGCGGGACGCGCTTGGCTGTGTCTTCGCCGATATTTTCGGAGCGCGGCGGCAGGCTGTGCCCGTGAATGATGACTTTGTAGTAATGGACACCGGTGAACACAAACAGCAGAATCGGCAGCAGCAGCACATGCGCCATATAGAAGCGCAGCAGACCGTTCGCGCCCATCTCCGGACCACCGCGCACAATCAGGTTGACCTGATCGCCGATCAGCGGGGTCGCTTCGGCCATACTTGCCCCAATCGTGACCGCCCACAGCGCCAGTTGATCCCAGGGGAGCAGATAGCCGGTGAAGCTGAGGAAGCCGGTGAAGATCAGCAGCAGCACGCCGGTAAACCACGTGAACTGTCTGGGTTTTTTATAACTGCCGGTATAAAACGTTCGCAGCATGTGAAGGAAGACGATCAGCACCATCGCCTCCGCGCCCAGGCGGTGCAGGTCACGCACGAACTGCCCGAAAGGCACATTGTTCAGCATACTGAGCATATTGCCGTAGGCGATTTCCGGCGAGGGGGTGTACCACAACATCAGAATGAAGCCGGTAATCGTTTCGAAAAAGACGAAGTAGGTCGACAGCCAGCCCAGCCGAAAGGTCGGATACAGCCCGGTCATTTCGACATTGTAGTAGCTGGGTCGCATGTGCAGCCAGAAACCATCGGCATGGGGTGTCAGGCGTGGGTTGGGGCGGCGGCTGGGGCTTTCACCCCGCAGGGCCTCGCGCACATCCTGAATATTCATACCGGCAGTCAGGCGTTCCACAACCTCGTCCGCGCCCTCGAAAAGAGCTTTGCGCAGCCCTTTTTCCTTTACGTCGTCGAGAAAAGATGGAAACGGAAGTACAGACATTAATTTTCTTCTCCCCGGAACACGATAATCCCCCTATACCTTGCCAGGACGCTTGATGCGCGCACCGGTGTTGACCTGAATGGTCTGGATGGTGCGGCCTTCTAGCGGGATCGGGTCGCCATCGGCGTTGGTGGTGACACTGGAGCCATCGGTGAAGATGATGGTGGAGGTAAAGCGGTCCATGCTGCGCGGCGCCGGGCCTTCAATATACAGACCGCTGCGCTGGAATTTGGAACCGTGACACGGGCACTCGAAACGACCATTCACATCGACCCATTTGGGCAGGCATCCCAGGTGCGTACAGACGCCATACAGGGCGATGAAACTGTCCTGGCCGTCAATCGTGGGCCGTGACAGCCAGAAACGGCCTTCCGGCTTGCTGACGGGCGCGCCATCCGCTTCGGGCAGTTCGGTGGGGTCAATGCTGAACGTGCCGCCGAATTCGCCTTCCGCGAAACGCGGGAAGGCAAGCCACAGCGTCCCGGCAGTGATTTCACCGGCGATGAGGGCGAAGGACGCCCCCCAGATATAGTACAGAAATTCACGTCTGGATGGCAGACTGACCGACGCGGCAGGGGTCGCCTGTGCTGTTGCAGCAGCCTGCTCACCTTTTGCCACTGCGGCTTTGGACTTGGCGGCACTTGCTGAGGCCATAAACTACTCCTCAATAATAGACCGTGATGGTTGAAAGTCTAACGCAAAATTTGAGGTCAACAACAAATTGATCTCATGATCCGGTTACTTTGGAAGTGGACTGCCCAGTAATCCATCTTCGTCTGTAAAATATATCACAAACGATGAGGGAAGTCAAAAAAGGATTTGCGCCCGGTTATCTTTTTCTGCTGATGCGGTTAGCCCTGAAAATCGCCGAATTTGCCCTTCCCATGTTTCGGTGTTGCCGATATAGTTGAGCGGTAAAATGAGGAAAAACACGAACGCATCTATGGCCTCTCTGCCAGCACCTGTCTACATTGATTCGGATACCGCTCTGCGAGCAATTATCCCCTATCTTTCCAGCGAACCCTTTCTGGCAGTCGATACGGAATCGAACAGCTTATATGCTTATCGTGAACGGGTCTGCCTGTTTCAGCTCACCACCCGCCAGCGTGACTTTATCGTTGATCCGTTTACGATCCAGGACATGAATCCGCTGGGTGAGGTGCTGGCGAACCCGCGCATTGAAAAAATCTTTCATGCGGCGGAATATGATATTTTCGGCATCAAGCGCGATTTTGGTTTTGCGATTGAAAATGTCTTCGATACGCTCATCGCGGCGCGCATGACCGGCCATGCTCAGGTGGGGCTGAACAACCTGGCAGAGTATTATCTGGGCGTGACTATGGACAAGCGTCACCAGCGCGATAACTGGGGCAAGCGCCCGCTGCCCGCCGACAGCCTGCTGTATGCGCAGATGGATACCCATTTTCTGCCGATGCTGCGCAATGACCTCTATGACGAACTGGTGCGGCGGGATTGTATGGAGGAAGCCCAGGATGCTTTTCGGGAACTGGCTTATCTGGAACCCCCCACGCTGGAATTCGACCCGGAGGGTTACTGGTCTATCGGCAAACCGCTGAGACTGAACCGCCAGCAGCTTGCGATCCTGCGCGAATTGTACCTGCTGCGCGAACAACTGGCCGAACAGCGCGATGTGCCGCCCTTCAAGGTGCTGACGAACGAGGCGATGGGCGAACTGGCCCGGCAGGCCCCCCACAACAAGACGGCGCTGGCGGAGATTAAAGGGATGTCCCCCGGTTTTATCCGCCGCTATGGCGATGTGATTCTGAACGCCATCGAGACCGGCCAGCAGGCGAAGCCGCCCCGCCCGCCGAGCCAGGATCAGGTCACGAGTCGTAAAGTGACGGAACGTTATGCGGCCCTGCGCGAGTGGCGCAAACAGCGGGCCAGCGCGCGCGGTGTCGATTCGGACCTGATTGTGTCCAAGAATGTGCTGTGGACACTGGCGCACACAGCCCCGCAAAGTCTGGCTGATCTGGCAGATATTCCGGGTCTTGGTCCCTGGCGTTTGTCCAATTACGGCGCGGAACTGATTGCCCTGCTGCAAACCTTTGGTTGAGGTGGCCTTGCGCATAATCCTCCCAGGGGGGAAAATGGGGAGTAGCTGTTAGCTCTTTGCTTTTAGCCAGAAGTCGGAAGCGAACTGCTGACAGCCAGTTCTTCCTTACCAGAAAGTCAAT
>CAZKIB010000281.1:0-7697 GCA_964552425.1 uncultured Anaerolineaceae bacterium
ATTCAGTACCGCATCCCCACCCGCTTACTGATCGGCTTCCGCACACATTTTGTGCGCGCCACCAGCGGCCTGGGGCAGATTCATACCCTCTTCGCCGGCTACGAACCCATCCTTCCGTACCCGACTCCGCAGCGCCAGTTTGGCAGTCTGGTGGCCGATCAGAACGGCACGACGACGGCCTACGCGCTGGTCAATGCCCAGCAGCGCGGCTCCTTCTTTATCCCACCGGGAACGGAAGTGTACGAAGGCATGGTCGTCGGCGAACATATCCGCACCGAAGACCTGGCGATCAATGTCGCCAAAGCCAAACACCTGACCAATCACCGCGCCAAGCCGAGCGAAACCACCGCCGGACTCACGCCGTACCGCAACCTCAGTCTGGATGACTGCATCGAGTTTCTGGCGGAGGACGAACTGCTGGAAGTCACGCCCACCAGCCTGCGCCTGCGCAAGCGTATCCTCAACAATGAGGAACGCCTCAAAGAGGTCAAGCGCAAAAAGGCCCTAGTCGCAGGGTAATTCAGGCCGGATCACTGAAGGGCGTGCGCCGAAACTGCGTGCGCCCTTTTTATTTGCTGCTTGAGCGCCCAATCGCAAGCGGTATAATCAGATGCTTGAATCCGACATATCGACAGGTTCTATGTACGATACCGAATCCGCCGCTTACCTGCGCCAGATTGACCAGCGCGCCAATGACCTGTTTGAGCGGTCCTGGCGGCGCGGCCAGTTCAAACGCATCGCCGCCCTCTTCACCGGCCAGTCCCGGCACTTGCCGCTGTTAAGCGCCATCGAAGCTCACTACGAAGGCGTCCCCGTCCGTGAACTCGGTGTCCAGCCCATCCGCCTGGAACGCATCACCGGCACGCAGGGCAAGATCAGCTTTGACCGCGACTTTCTACCCCTGCAACGGCGCTCGAAAAACCGCTGGGTCGGCGTGGCCTGCGCCATGCTGAAGGATGCCACCAGCCTGCCGCCCATCGACGTAGTGCAGGTCGGCGCGGATTATTATGTCAGGGATGGCAACCACCGCGTCTCTGTCGCCAAAGCCCTCGCCCATCTGTACATCGACGCCGAGGTGACTCAGTGGGTGATTGAGGAATGAATTCCTGAATGACCATTTACAGGTATTCGACCCGGTTTGTCATGTCTTCCGTGTTAAGTTCGGTGTGGACGATAAACAGACCACGTAAAATCTGTTTGATAGTACGGCTCTGCTGTTTGAAGTAAACGATCCCTGCGTGTTCCACACCCTGACTGTGCAATATCAGAAAGTCTTCATCTGATGTCACGATCACCCGCTTTGCTTCTAAAGCAAATGACAGATGTTCTCTGTCGGTAAATCCCCTGTTGCCAGCTTCCGATGTAGTCAGCACATCAATTGCGCGGGTTCGCAGTCCTCTGGCAACATCGTGATCAATGTTCTCGTCAAGGTAGAAACTAATCTTGGTCATCATCAAGCGGCAGAGAGGAGAGTTTGGACTGATGAGATTTTTTCAATTCTTCGACAAAAGCATCAGCCTGATGGATAGCCTCTTGAATAGCTTCAATATGGTCATAGGCATACGCCAGTGCAGCGTGAACCTGCGGCAACGTCAGATCATAACTGCTGGCGATCTCGTCCGGCGTCATGCCCATGAGTTCGTACCACACATAAATATGCCGCACCTTGATTCGCCGCCCGTTGATGTGCGGTTCGCCGCCGCTGTACCCCGGCTTCTGCTCGATATACGCGGCAATGATGTTAAAGCTGGCCTGTTCGGTCATGCGATCTGTTCCTGATACTCACCTGCTTCCAGTATACGCGAAAGGTCCAGCTATTTGCGATTGTTTGTTGTGATAATGAATAATTTGTTCTATAATTCACAGTAATTAAGCTGAAAAAGGTCTTAAAAATGAACCGGCAAAAACCACCCAAAGGCATTGAGTGGACTCGCATCAGGAAGTTTGTGGATGGCGAGTGGATTGAACTGCCCGGTTATACCTGGAACCCTACCGGGGGCTGTCTACATGGCTGCATGTGGAAAATGCCGGATGGTTCCATCACGGAATGTTACGCCAAAACGGTTGCGGAACGGCTGGCAACCCGCGCTTACGATCAGGGCTTCGAGCATCATTACTGGCGGCCCCAGGCACTCAGCGAACCGCTGCATTTGAAAGAACCTGCTGGTATTTTTGTCGGCAGTATGGCGGATTTATTCGGGCACTGGGTTCCAAGCGAACAGATTTGTGACGTGCTGGATGTGATGCGGCAGGCTGACCACCACATTTTCCAGACGCTCAGCAAAAATCCGCTGCGTCTGCCCGACTTCGAGTTTCCTGCCAACGTGTGGGTGGGCGTGAGCCTCCCCGCCGGGCACTTGATGAACCCCAACGGTGCGGCGCGCGCGCTTAAGGTTTATCTGCGGCACATGGAACAGATTAAGGCCAACATCCGGTTTATGAGCATTGAGCCGCTGTGGTTCGATGTCGCGCCTGTTTTCGCCGACTGGCTGAAAGATCATGATCGCCTGCCGTTCGAATGGGCTATCATCGGCGCAGCGTCGAGTGGTCGCAAGCTGTTCCAGCCAGAGCCAGCCTGGACTCAGAGCCTGCTCAATATTCTGGACGAACAGCAAATCCCGATCTTTTTCAAAGGCAACCTTGACTGGCATGAATGGCGCGATGAGTTTCCACAAAACAGCTTAGGGCTGAAGCAACCTGATTTTGCAGAAATCATAACAGTCTCGGCTGACTCACTTCTTGTATAGCATCCTTCCAGAATTTGACTCCTAAGTCATGTTTACTCGCAAACATGAGAGTATATACTTGCGCGCCCCGACGGTTGTGGAACGTCTTCTCATCCGGCAAAATATCGCGCTCAAAATGATTTACATAACCCAAAGAGACGAGCCGCTGTTTATAATAGTCAAGCATCGTTCGCCTGATATGTGTAACATCTCTTTCAGAAACCCGCTGATAAACACTACGCCATTCATCAGTTCCAAAAAATAAATCCAATCTGGTGGCCTGCTCTGCTTCAAACATCTGCCGGGCATTCCGGGTAAACCCACTGGTCGAAAAATTGATAATCAAATCCATTCTGTTGACTCGGCCTAACTTTTCAACCGTCTGCCATTGCAGCTCCAATCCTTCCGGGTCGAGAAATGCCAGGTTGAGACTCGGCCATTTACCTTCAATGTAGCGACTATCCAATTCTTGAAGTTCACTAACAATCTGATCAACGATCAAGTTGCAGTCATCATTATAGGAGATAGTGCGATCTTTTAACGGACTGGCTGAAATTCGCTGCTGAAGGGCATCGAAATTATCGGTATTAAGCTCCACAAATCTATAGTGAGTGAAGGGGTATTTTGCATTCAGAGCGATAAGCGGGGAGCCTAACATGACATCTCGACTAGGATCAAAAATGTTTTTACCCGGCCCAGCCTGCAAATCAATAAAGTAGAGCGCACGCCATTGTTTATTACGCATCGAGGTCGTAAAACGGTATACATATCCTTCGAAGATTCGCAATTTGTCTTTTGCGTAATCCTGACTTTCACGCATGGGCAAACCATCATCTTCAGCAGCAAGCAGATTGTCCGACATGAATTTTGTTCCTGTGTTGGTCAGTAAGGCAATTATATACCAGACATTGGAAGTCGACGTTAACATGGTTTTTGATGATACGAAAAGAATTTCAAAAGCTACCTACCGAAATAAAAACAGCCCACTTCGAGTGGGCCTGTCTTTTGAGCTGGCCGGGAGGTTTTGAACCCCGGCTTTTACCGTGTCAACTGGTCGAGCCGGTCCACGTACTCCGCCAGGATGCTGAAGGTCGTCTCCACCGCCGCCGGGGTGGACATATCCACGCCCGCCCGCCTGAGCGCATCCACCGGGTAGAGCGAACTGCCCGCCGACAGGAACGCCAGGTAATCCGCCGCCGCGCCGGGTGTGCCATCCAGAATGCGCCGTGACAGGGCGTGCGCCGCCGAGATGCCGGTGGCATACTGGAACACGTAGAAGTTGGCGTACAGATGCCCGAACTGCGCCCAGGTGATGCCCACCCGGTCACGATCCACGTGCATCTCGCTGCCGTACCCTTCGCTGAACAGGTCGGCCATCAGTTCGTTCAGGTCGTCCGCCGTCAGCGCCTGACCCCGTTCGGCCCGTTCGTGCGCTTCCAGTTCAAAGCGCGCCAGCGTCGGCATGATGAAGAAGTAGCGGTGAATGTTGTCCATCGCCTCCTCGATCACGGCGATCTGGAACTGCGGGTCGGGCTGGGTGCGGAACAGGTAATCGCGCACCGTCGCCTGATTAAAATTGGAGGCCACCTCCGCCACGAACATGGAATATTCCGAATACACAAAGGGCTGATGCTTGCGCGTCAGGTAGCTGTGCATCGAATGGCCCAGTTCGTGCGCCAGTGTACTCAGCGCCGCCAGCGATTCGTCATGGCTCATCAGGATAAACGGGTAGGTGTCATAGGAGCCAAACGAGAACGCGCCCTGCGTCTTGCCCTGATTCAAGGCGCGATCCACCCAGCGGTCTTCCAGGCAGCCTTTGCGCATCGTGTGGACATACTCGTCACCGAGCGGGGCCATGCCCGCGCTGATCCACTCTACCGACTGCTCGAAGGGGATATGCGGCTCGGCAGTGCTGATCGGCGCCCAGATGTCATAAGGGTGCAGCGTCTCCACGCCCAGCGCCCGCCGCCGCACGGCCCAGTATTTGTGCCAGGTGGGGATATTTTTCTTGTAGGTGTTAATCAGGTTGTGGAATACTTCCAGCGGAATGTTGTTGGGGAACAGCGCCGCTTCCAGGGACGAGCCATAGCGCCGCGAACGGGCATAAAACACATCGCGTTTGACCGCCGCGCTGTAATTGCTCGCCAGCGTGTTCTTCATGCCGAGGTAGCCATCAGCATAGTTCTCCCAGCCGGTGCGCCGGGCTTCGCGGTCCGCGCCGTGCAGGATGGTATCAATCGTCCCCTGCGCGACCTCTACATCGTCACCTTTGCTGTTCTTGCCGGGCGTGAACTTCATATCCGCGCTGGTCAGCACCTGCTCGGTGTTGCTGATCGCCTGAAAGGGATCGCTCGCCAGCGCCAGCACCTCTTCGACTTCGGCGGAACGCACGTGGGCCTGCTGCCGGAACAGGTTGCTGAAGTAATGCTCGAAGACTGCCAGCCGCGCTTCCGCCTTGACCCACTGCATCAGAGTCGCTTCGCCAATCGCCAGCATCTCCGGCTCAGCAAACGAAGCCGCCGCTGCGAACCGGCTGAACAGGCTGCCCGCCTGCCCGACCATCGCCGTCGCTTTCATGTTGCTGGTCTCCACCGCCTGCGACATGGCCGCGTAAAAATACAGCGTTTCCACGCGCCGGCCCATCCGCTCGACAGTTTCCAGCAAATCCGCCAGCTTGCCGGGGCCGCTGCCCAGTGTGCCGGGGAATTTGTTCAGGGTATCGAGATCGCGCTCAATCGCCTGCCGTTCCGCATCCCACGCGGCAGGGGACTCGAACACGCTCTCGGCATTCCAGGTTTGCTCTTTGGGGACTTCACTGCGCGGGGGCAGGGTCTTCGCCATGAGTCTTGCTCCTTATGGGCACTCGAATTGGGGTTCAGTATACCCTTTCGCGCCCATTTCGGAGAGGGATAATACTCGTTATTCTCTGCCCCTTTGCGCCTTTGCGTTGAATCTTTTTGCGTCACGGCAAATCCACCGCGCACACCCCCGCGCCCGGCTCGCACTGTGCCAGCACGGCCCCGTTGCGCTGCACGGTGAACGGCCCCTGTGCCCAGAAGACCCGATCCACACCGACAGTAATCAGGCTGCGCACCCAGGTGCAGTCCTCCGGTTTGACCACATCGCCGCTCACGCCCTGCGAACGGATTTGCAGACAGTGCCGCGCCGGCAGGGCGTCCAGCGGAAACTGAGTCACCTTCGTCCACTGGGTGAACGGAAACGTGATCGTCCCGACCAGTTCCAGAGCGCGCCAGTCCGCTGCCGCGCCAGAGACGTTCAGCACGTCCAGCGTATCGCCCGAATACAGGATCAGCAGGTCCGGCTGGATAATCACTTCCGGTTCAGGGGTGGCCGTCGCCTCCACCGGCGGAACCGCTGTGGGCTGCGCGCCGGGCAGCGGCGTGGCCTCGATCACCACCGCCGGTGCTTCCGGTTCCGCTTCACCGGGCAGCAGCACCTGATCGTGGTCCAAATCCACCGGGCTGAGAACGTCGTGTTCGCCGTCGGAGGATAAGATGAAAACCTCCTCACCCGCATCCACCGGCACAGCCAGCCGCTCCGTCCAGGCAATCGGCGCGTCATACAGGGGCCGTCCGGCGCTGTCAAATATCTGGATTTCGGTCACATCCTGAATCGAATCGTGAAAGCGCGCCTGCTCAAACCGCTCATTGGAAAGATAGAGGGTCTGCCCATCTCGCGGGTCCACCAGCGCCGGCAGCACATCGGGCCGCGCGCCAAAAACCACGATAAAAAAGGTCGTATCCCGGTAGGGCAGCGCCGCCACGCCTACTTCCCGATAGGCCGGGTTGAGCGCCGTGCGCGAGTGCAGGTCCGATCCCTGCCAGAATTCCAGCGCGTAGTCCACATCGCCCAGCGCGGCGTTCTCACCAATGGCGATCTGCCCCGGCAGTTCATAATACGGCCAGTTGAACGGGGCCAGCAGGGCACGCTGGCGGGGCAGCAGTCCCTGTCCATCCAGATGCAGATCGTCGGGGAGTTCTGGCAGCGAGACGACGTACTGCGCCTGCTTCAGCGCCAGGGCTTCCAGCGTGGTATTCGGTTTCAGCGGCCAGCGGCCTTCGCTGATGCGCCACTCGTTCAGCCGGGCAATCACGTCCTGCGCCGGAGGGTTGTCCTGCGCCTGTATCCGCAGCGTCAGAGTCACCACAATCCACAGCAGCGCCAGCAGTCCCGCATATTTCCGCATAGTAGCACCTGTCATGACATTATCTTTTATTTCAGCACAACCTGTTCCTTATCATTCTATGAGCTTTAACAAAGGCGTGCATCAGGTCGATGGTTTGTCTTTACAAACCGACTCCAGGGCTGGCCGCCCCCCACAGGCCCACATAAAAAAACCGCCCACCGCACCCCCCGGTTGGGTGGGGACTCGTGAGCGTGGTTTGGTGTACCCTATAATCAAATAGAGTTCTGAACAGAAGAACGAGAGAGATTAAAGATCATGAACCGCCCAACCGCCCCCATCAGCAGCGCAAGCCCGTTGTTCCAGCAGGCCCTTCAGGAAGATTCGAACCGTCTGATGGACTGGCTGTGGTATGCCGGGCAGATGACCAGCCCGGCAGAACAGCGCTACTGCTACGAACGCGCCCTGTACATCAACCCGTTGGACGAACGCGCCGCCCGCGCCCTGCGCAACCTCCAGACTCAGGATCAGGCTGCCCGCGCCATGACCACCCCCGCCGCGCACCCGCTGGGCCGGCTGGTCCAGGCGTTGTTCCCCCGGATATAGCTGTGCCGTTTATCCCGATGCGCCTGAACCGACCCGGTGAGTGCGGGTGATCGTGCCGTCGTAGGATTGCACCCGCACCGGACGGAAAGGCACAACCTTGCCGGTGAGCGGCCCGCTGTACTCCGGTGAGTAGCGCTTGTCCACGTTGTTCAGCACCAGGGTCAGTGTCGAGTTGTCGGCCATTTCCTGGTACGCCTGGCGCATTCCCAGAAACCAGTTGG
>CAZKIB010000282.1:0-4207 GCA_964552425.1 uncultured Anaerolineaceae bacterium
ACCGAAGAAGATGTGAACCGGGTTTTTGGCCAGGAAGATGCCCAGCACTTCCATATTGGCCAGCCGCTTGACATGGCCGATGTTCAGGTAAACCTGGACTTGTACCGCATGGCTGAGCGGAGTGTGGGCGTTTTTGGGAAAAGTGGCACCGGCAAAAGCTTTTTAACCCGGGTGCTGCTGGCCGGCATTATTCAGCGGCAGGCCGCCGTCAGCCTGATTTTTGATATGCATAATGATTACGGCTGGGAAGTACAGAGCGAAAACCGCCACCCGGTTAAGGGACTCAAACAGCTTTTTCCGCAGCAGGTAGCCATTTTCACCCTGGATGAGGAATCGAGCCGCCGCCGCCGGGTCCGGCCCGATTTCACCGTGGTCTTAGACTGGTCTGATATTCAGCCGGAAGACCTGGAGACCCTGCGCACCACCCTGGACTTGAGCGACCAGATGTTGGGGGTAGCCTACAGTCTGCGCCGGATGTGGGGCCAGGGCTGGATTAAACAGCTATTAAAAGCCGACAAGAGCGATATTGATGGCCTGGTTGAAGGCAGCACCATTAATCGCGCCAGTCTGGATGCCTTAAGCCGCCGCCTGGAGCGGCTGGAGCGTTTTGACTTTTTGCGCGAAAGCTGGAAAGGTGACTCGGCCAAAACTATTATTGAATACCTGAGCCGGGGCGTAAACGTGGTGCTAGAGTTTGGGCGCTACGGCAGTTCGCTGGAAGCTTATATCCTGGTGGCTAATTACCTGACCCGCCGCATTCACCAGATGTACGTTGAGCGGGTAGAACGCGCCCTGGGCGATGCCACCCAGGAACCACCCCAACTGCTGATTGTGATTGAAGAGGCCCATAAATTCCTGGATCCCCAGATAGCCCGGCAGACTATTTTTGGCACCATTGCCCGCGAATTGCGCAAATATAACGTGACCTTGTTGATTGTTGACCAGCGGCCCTCGGGGATTGATGAAGAGGTTATGAGCCAGGTAGGCACCCGCATTACCGCCCTGCTGGACAATGAACGGGATATTAACGCGGTCCTTACCGGTGTATCCGGCGCCAGTGCCCTGCGTGAAGTATTAGCCCGGCTTGATACCAAGCAGCAAGCCCTGATCATGGGCCACGCCGTACCCATGCCGGTGGTCATCAAGCCGCGCACCTATGATGAGGAATTCTACAAGTCGTTCGAGAACCTCACGCCGGTCAACAAGGAGCGCCTGCGCAAGACGCTCGGCAGCGGCGGCGGCGAACGCCGGCTGCGATAATCCATCCCCACATTTGATGATAGCTCCGGGCGGATCACGGTCCGCCCCTGCATTCCACAGCGACTGTTTTTTGTTGCAAAAACGGGTCAACCTGCTAAGATTCTGCGTTTAGCACTTGAAAACATTCTCTTTATTCGGCTATTATTTATAATATCCGTGAGAAATATTGATTTTGGGCAATTCAGGCGGGCTGGCTGACAATGACATTGAGCAATGCGATGCAGGAGTACCTGGCCGAAGCATACCGGCTGGCGTACTACCAGGATAATGACCCCTACGTCTCGACTTCGGCGCTGGCCGATGTGATGCGTGTGTCTGCCCCGGCGGTGACACGCATGGTGCAGCGTTTGAAGCAGGGTGGCTACCTGGAGCATGAACCCTACAAGGGCATTGCCCTCACCCCGGCTGGCGAACGCGAGGCGCTGCAAAACATCCGCCGCCACCGGCTGGTGGAATGTTTCCTCGTCAACGTGATGAAATTTGGCTGGCACGAAGTCCATGACGCCGCTGATGAACTGGGCGGTTCGGTCAGTGATGTGGTCGTGGAACGCATGGACAGAATGGCCGGGCATCCGCGCCGCTGTCCACATGGCGAACCTATCCCCACCCCTGATGGTCACATGCCGCGCGTCAAGGATCACCCGCTGAACGAGGTGATTCCCGGCCACACCTACGTCATCAGCCGCGTGAACACCCACGACGAGGACAAACTGCGCTACTTCGACCAGTTGAAACTCAAACCCGGTTCACGTTTCCAGTTGATCGCGCGCGCGCCCTTTAATGGCCCGATCCAGCTTAAGCTGGGTAACGAAGAGGTCGTCCTCGGCCACGAACTGGCCGGTGTGCTGCGCATCTGCACAGAAGCCGAATTCGAACTCGCATAGGAACGGCGCATGGCGGTCAGACGAGTGCTGCAATATCCCCAGGACGAGGCCAGACTGCGCCGCAAGTCCGCAGCCGTAAAAAAGCTGGATGCTGAAACCCGACAATTGATTGTAGACCTCAAGGACACGCTGGCGACTCAGCCAGGGGCCGGGCTGGCCGCGCCGCAGATCGGTGTCTGGAAGCGGGTAGCGCTGGTCTGCTTCGGGCAGGACAAAGGCGAAATGGAACCGCCGCTGGCGATCATCAACCCGGTGATTGTGGAGCAGGGACCGCTGGAAAAAGGCTTCGATGGCTGCCTGAGCATGCCCGGTCTCGTCACCTGGGATACTCTGCGCCCATCATGGCTGGTGTTCACCGCGCGCGACGAACACTGGAACAGGGTCCAAATGCGTGTCGAAGGCATTGATGCCATTGTGGTGCATCACGAAATCGACCACCTCGACGGCGTGCTGTTTCTGGACCGCATGGACAAAGGTGGCAAGCTGTACATCCCTGAAGTCGATGAAAACGGCGAAGAACACCTCATCGAATTGACCAGCGCGTTGCCCGGTCTGTAAGGCCACCCCAACTGGACTGAACCCTGTGCCCACGTTATAGTCAATGGGATTAGTCGTAGAGAAATGTGGCGCGGATGTCCAGCAGAAAATTTTATCGTCATGTCCTTTCCTTCCTGATTGCCCTGAATGCGTTCACTGCCTTGCAAAGCGTATGGGCGCAGAATACCCTTCCAGTGATCGTGACCTTCAGCGGTGATCCGACAGCCATTACGGTGGATGCGGCAGAAAGCGGAACCGTTGAGATTACCCTGAACTGGCACGCCATCTATGTCGTAGATGATATGCGGCTGGTGTTGCAGCAGTACAGTCTGGGCGCGTGGGTCCCGGTTGTGCCGGAAGATGAAACCCTGCCACCCGCCGGTACACGCGCAATCCCCATCCAGCATCCGCTCAATTTCAGCCCGCCCATGTACCGGCTGGCGCTGGTCAGCAGCGACGACCAGTTGATTGACGAACGGTTCCTCATTATTCCCTACGAAATTCCGCCCGATCTCACCCCACAGATTGACCTGTTCACCGCCAGCACGCCCACCGTCAGCGGTGAGGCCCTCAGCGATGCCAGCGCGCGTGTCAGTGTATCGTGGGCAGTATCCAACCGCTTACCCACCTCGAACCTGATTTTCGAGCAGGTGCAGGGTGAAAGTGAGGCCGTAGCGGTTGAACTGCCGCGCGGCAATCTGTGGATCGGTTCACGCGGCGATGGCGTGGTGGCCCCGGTTCCACCGGCATTTGGAAATGTCCTGCGGCTGCGGCTGCGCGTGATTGATGTGCTGACTGAACAGGTCTACGACGAAGCCGAAGTTGAGGTGCTGGTCGCTGGCGCGGTGACAGCGGCTCTGCCTACACCCACCGAAACACCGCCAGCGGTGATCGAAGAAACCAATTCGGGCACACCGGTTCCTACCTCCACCCCGGCCAACTGTTCCTTTTCGGCGGTGGATGTGCCCCTGACCGGCGTGCCGGATGACGGTTGCGATACCTTCCGTGACCCGCGCACCGGGGCGATCACGCGGGTGGTCAGCTTCAGCCTGGATAATCCTAATGCCAGCGCAGGGCAGTCTGTCACCGTCAATTGGGAAGTCGAAGGCGCTCAGTTCGCCCTGCTCGAAGTGTACAATCCCGATCAACTGGCACAGGGCGGTCTGCCTGGCCCGGCGCAGGTGGTTCTGGATGGGCTGGATGTGGCCGGCAGCACCACCCTCACCCTGCCTGTCGGTATGACGCAGGGCGCGCGTTTCATTCTGTGGGCCGCCAACATCTCCACCGAAGCCCGCAGCCCTTCCTTCCTGTATGACCGGCTGGCCTACCGCATCATTGACACGGGCGCAGGCGCGCGCCTGACCACAGACGCGGAAATCAGCGCGTTTATCGCCCTGCCCACCGTCGTGGCTCCTGGCGGCGAGGTGACGCTCAGTTGGAGCCTGAGCGGTGCGGACGCGGCTCTGATCGAGCTGTACAACCGGGCAGATAATGCCTCTGCCGGTGTGTTCGAGGACCTGCCAGCT
>CAZKIB010000282.1:4271-7695 GCA_964552425.1 uncultured Anaerolineaceae bacterium
AGGCGCGCTTCGTGCTGTGGGCGGCAGATCGCTCGCCGGATGGCACGTTTATCCGGTTGGT
The DNA here is from genome assembly GCA_964552425.1 of uncultured Anaerolineaceae bacterium. GTDB lineage: Bacteria > Chloroflexota > Anaerolineae > Aggregatilineales > Phototrophicaceae. The sequence goes on from CAZKIB010000282.1 coordinate 4,333, forward strand.
ACAAAGCACTGTCGAAGTTCTACCCGAATAAGGAAAATACCATGCAAAAATTTGGCGACCTGCGCGACTGGTTTTTTGAAAAACGTTTTGGCCTGTTCATTCACTGGGGGTTATACGCGCTCAACGGCTGGCACGAGCAGGACCAATGGCGGCGGCGCATCCCTCGCGCGGATTATGCCCCGCTTATCCATCAGTTCAACCCGGTGCGTTTTGACCCGGACCAGTGGCTGGATGTGGCCGAGTCAGTGGGCATGGAATACATCTGCTTCACCACCAAACACCATGACGGTTTCTGCCTGTGGGATACGGCACAGACCGATTACAACATCATGCGCGCGCCCTATGGTCAGGATGTCCTGCGTAAACTGGCTGATGCCTGCCACCGCCGCCGTTTTCCACTGTGCCTGTATTACTCCGTCGTGGACTGGCATCACCCCAGTTATCCCAACCAGGGTCGCAGCCACGAACTGCTCGCGCCTGAACCCGGTGACGAGCCGGATTTTGACCGTTACATGCAGTTTCTGACCGCCCAGGTGCGCGAACTGTGTACGCAGTACGGCCCTATTCACGGTTTCTGGTGGGATATGAACGTCACCGGGGTGGTCGATCCTTCCATTAATAACATGATCCGCGAGTTGCAGCCCGCCGCCGTGATTAACAATCGCGGGTTTGATGACGGTGATTTCGGCACGCCAGAGCGCGATTTCACTGCCGATGACAGCCGCGCCTTTGAACGCCCCACCGAAGCGTGCCAGTCTGTCGGGCGGGAAAGCTGGGGCTACCGCGAACATGAGGATTATTACAGTGATCTGCACCTGATGCGCAGCATTGACCGCACGCTGGCGAAAGGCGGCAATTACCTGCTGAACGTGGGGCCAAAACCGGATGGCACACTGCCGGATGAGAGTGTCGCTGTTCTGCAACGAGTCGGAAAGTGGTATCTGTCTGTAAAAGAGTCCTTCGGTGATGCGCAGCCCGCCTCGCATCTTGTGGAAAACCCGGACGTGCTGCTGACACAGCGCGGCGATACGCTGTACGTGCATCTCTACAGGGACTCGGCCACCCGGCGTGTGCTGCTCCACCCGCTGGAAAAAATTCCCAGCCGCGCCACGCTGCTGAATACCGGCGTGCCCGTGAGCGTCCGCCGTGATACACTGCCGACCCTGCACATGAATGGTAATGGTCTGCTGCGCAGCGAACCCACCGACCCCTTACGGCTGTTTGACCTGCCCACGAACGATCTGGCGGGCACTGTGCCGGTGGTCCGGCTGGAGTTTTAGGCGACAACCCGCCAAATACCGAAAACCCAATGAATTTTTGCCGATAAACGTCAATATAACATTGTCTTACATTGACAATACGTTAAAATTAATTCAATGATACACGTATCGTCAATGGTAGGATAACGTTATGGAAACGCACGCGAGCCTGGTTTACGAACAGCTATACACGCTGGTGGATTTGCTGATTGAAGAAGCGCACCTGCTGATGGCACAAACCAGCGGGCCAGATACACTCGGCCTGCGCGACGATCTGGACGCGCTGGTGCAGGCGGTGGGCCATTTCGCGCTGCGGCTGGATGAAGTGGAATCCAACACACGGGCAGGCATGACCTCTGCCGCGCTGCTGCATGATTTGCGCGCTCCGCTGGGCAGCGCTCTCGGTCTGTCTGAACTGCTGGTGGACCATGCCGAAGACCTTCTGACCACTCACCAGCACCGGCTCTTGCAGCATATCTATACCACCAGCTACGACCTGCTGGATATTGTGGATGAACTTTTTGCGCACTAAAAGGTAAGTGCCTCGCTACGACAAATCGTAATGTTGTGGAATTTTTAGTCGGAGGGTGTATAAACTTAAATCAGGAAAATAGTTCATTAAGGGCCTTCGATGTCCACTAACGATTTGCGGGTTCATGTCAAAGCCATCAAACGCAGTATGGAACTGGTGTGGCACTCGATCCGCAAAAGCGGAACCGATGAGCAGCGCCAGCTTCTGACTGCCATGTACGACACGCTTACCCTGGCCGAACGGCTGTATTATGAACCGCCCACAGGTGGCGAAGAAGCCTGGAACCAGTGGCGCCATGATGTGATCCGCCCCCTCAGCCTGTGCATCAACTCCTCCGAACTGCTGCTGACCGACCCGGACAAACCCCTCAATAACGAGCAGCGCCAGTATATTCAGGCCGTGTTCGACCAGTCCATTGAACTGAGCCGCGCGATTGACGCCCTGCACGAACAGCGTGTCCATCCCTAATCAGAACCAACTACCTGGCCCGGCATATACCTTTACGCGGCACGCTCGAAAAACACCTTAAAATCAATCCAGGGTATAAGTAATAAAGGTTAATAGAGATGATTGTTTCGAGCCGTTTTTACATCACCATCGCGGCGCTGGCAACCGGGCTGCTGGCTGTTTCTGGCGTTGGGGCCACCGGCGGCCCCTTCAACGGCAGCGCGGATTTTTACTGCGATGCAGTGGTGGTCAGTTACGATGTGGTGGGCGTGGGTGGAGCGCTCTATTTTCAGGTGACTGACTCAGCCAATGACCCGGTTGGCCCGGCGGAAAATGTCCCGTCGGCTGCCGGTTCTTACACTGAGGTCCTGGAAGTCGACCCTGAACAGCCCGAAGGCACATCCCTGAAAGTGCGCTTCAGCTTTGATGGAGTGAACTACTCTGATCTCTTTGGAAATGGCATCGTGACGGGAGATTGTTCCGGGGAATATTCAAAAGGCAGCGGTGGTGGAAGGAAAAAACCGCCCCCGCCGCCCTATGAATTGATGGGATGGGTGGGCGCACGTGCCCGTATGTTCGTGGTGGCCGATGCCAACGGACCAGATAACCCGGCACTGGTGATTTATCGGGTTAACGAAGCGGGTGTCGGCAGTTTTCTGTTTTACATCTCTAAACAGGAACTGGGTGAACTGCCGGAAAACCCTGATGAGCCACTCGTGATTTACAGCAGCGACGATAGCAAAATTGTGTTCTACAAGCTGCCCACTGGCGAATATCAGATCAACGTGGGGCCAGATGCCGAAGGTAAAACGCATGTAGTCGGGTTTACAGATGTGCCGCCGACCAATATCTACAGCTATACATTCAGCAGCCTGGCATACTACCTGTCTCCGCTTTGGCGCAGCGGCCGGACGTTGACGACGCTGTCATAATCCGGTATCTTGAATCATGATGGGGGCGCAGTTTATGCGCCTCTTTTGTTTGGAGGAAACCCCATGATCTGGATACGACTGTTCTGGATTTGGCTTGCCATTTTCCCGTGGTTCCCCGCGCAGGCCCAGACCATCACGCTGCCGCTGGAGACGATCACCCTGCCAGAAGGCTTTGCCATTGAGGTGTTTGCAT
>CAZKIB010000283.1:0-7586 GCA_964552425.1 uncultured Anaerolineaceae bacterium
GACACTTCCCCACCCGCCTGAAGGCAGGTGTCCCCGTGTCGGGAACGATCGATGGCTGTTTGTGGAAACGGCGCGGAAAGCGCCTGTTCAGGTATTCCCGGCAGATGTTATGTGGGAGGGCGCGGATGGCGCGTAGCGCGGTATTGACGGCGGCACAGGAGGATTCCGTTGAAGATTCAATTTAGGCACAGCAGTGAGATGACCCCGCGCGAAGCGTGGGAATCGTTGAAAACCATCTGGCGCACCCCTGCCGGGACGCTGGCTCAAGTTGCGGCGCAGGGTTTCCGGGCGGGCTTTGCCGCACGCCCACGTTGGCCCAGCAGCCTGAGCGCTTTGCTGGTTGGGCAGGACGCGGTAGACGCGCACCAGCAGCAGGAAGAACAGGCGCGCCAAGCCCACCTGTACTGGCGACGGCGCTACGAGGAGGGCAAGGGCGATGGAAATTGAACTCTATGACCAGTTGAGTGATGAGGCGCGGCGCGAATTGCACGCGCTGCTGGATCGTCATCCGGCCACCGCGCCGCTGCTGCTGGACGTGCTGGCGCGCGGCAATCTGTGTGGGTCACACATGCGCGGCCTGTGCCGCTGCGTATATGGGTGGGCATTCACGGCAGAAACCGGCCTGACACCCCTTTATAGCGATTCGGAACCGCCAGACATCCGGGGGCGCTTCCAACTGGTCGGACTCACCGATCTGGAAGTATTCGTATTCGCTGTGAAACCGGGCCACACGCCGGACAATCACCCGCGCCTGCACGCGCTGCGGGGCGCTATTCTAGCGTGGCAAGCCGGCACTTGACGGTTTCAGTATAAGGCGCTATATTGATTATATTGGGACGAAGGGCAACGGTTACAACGACGCAGCGAACCGCGCCCGTCATCTTGCCCAATACGCGCAGCTTAAAAATCGAACGCATGGGACGAACGCATAGAGGTTACTATCAAAGTTCGAATCTTTGTTCCCCCTTGGGGGAAACGCCCAACGGTAGGGCAGCGCTGCGAGTCAGCGCGTGTAATCACGCCTCTGGCAATCCCTTACCCATGCGTTCATTGGATTTAACTTGGATGTGGACTAACATCCATCGGGGCGGATACGTCCGTGACCCGTAGAAGCTCCCGGCTTGAGCCGGGGGAATAGTCACCAGGTACGGGACGAATGCTATGAGGTTACGACTTGTAATCGGTCATCGGGAGTTCGAATCTCTCTGTCCCCGTAAGGGGGCATAGCCAAGTGGTTTAAGGCGACAAAACGCCTCTGGCAACCCTTTACCCGTACCTGAAACATGGATAAAACAGCAGCGAGTGGCGCTGTTTTTAATGCGAACCCGAAGGGGTGGTGGGGTGGCATCGAGGTTCGCGGGGTCAGGCTCGCGCCTGAAGTGGTCAGCGGGTCGGTAAGCGGGGCGGGCGACGGCTAAGGCAACCCGCCCCCACCAGAACATCCAGTCGAGTACGGCGGGACGAACGCAACAGGTTACTACGGTAAAGCATTTGGCCTCGCGCTGAATGGGGGTTTCGATACCCCATCCTGTCGCAAAAACCTTCCTCGCCGTTTTTACCCCTCTGCCTCAGCCGTTTTTCCAGCGCGTACCCGCGAGAAGGCGCGCCGGGGGAACGGTTGAACCAGCGGGGTAAAGCACAGGGGTGTGGCACGATAGGCAAGGCGTCCGCCTCCAAAGCGGATTGATGGGGGTTCAAATCCCTCCACCCCTGCACAGTCGATGGTTTCCTGCGCGCTCCGACGACCATCCAATAAAACATCAGCGTGAGGCGAACGGGCGATGACACAATAGCCCGAAACGGCGGGACGAACGGGTCAGCGGTTATGATACTGTAAATATCAACTCACCCGCTCCCATCACCTTACCCGCCAAACATTACGGGGTAGAACAGTGGTAGTTCGGGAGACTCATAACCTCCTTGTCGCAGGTTCGATTCCTGCCCCCGTTACTGATCGGGACGAACGCACAGGTGGTTATCCCATATTGAGGGGGTGATGGCGGTGCAAGTCCGCCCCCCGGTTTCCGCGCCGGGGTCGTCTAAGAGCAGGACACCTAAAAATCCCACCGGCAATCCCTTACCCGATCTGGCCTTAGCCCCGTTTATGCGGGGCTTTTCTTACAGGAGGAAGCGCATATGGCACACTACACCAAGCACCTGACGAATACCCCGCAGTCGCAGCCGCTGCCCGGACGGGAAGCGGATATGATTCGTAACGACGCAGGCGGTTACGCCTTCGCCGTGAGTGACGAACAGCGCTTGGAAAGACTCCTCAGCTTGGGAACCGACGCTGGAACGTACTATGTGTCGGAGCGCAAGCTGACGATTGACAACGCGCAGGTGGCGATGCGGCTGATCGCCAAGGACGGGCGTTGCGAAGTGCGCTCGACACCGTATCTGCGCGCTCGACGAAGGGCGACCGCCTGCTGGTGGTGCTCTCGGCAACGGCAGGCACGACCAATGCGCAGGTATTTGTGTATGCCCTGTGCGCCAGCGTGGGCGTGAATGGTTTCATCGAACCCGACAACGAACAGCACACTGCCACGCGCTCTTACGCCCTGAGCCGTTTCAACGAAGTCATCTGGACAGCCAGCCACCTGCTGACGTTCGCGGGCATGGTGGATGATTTGCGCAGCCTGAACGGGCGGGCGCTGCGCAACGCCATCGCTGGGTGGTACAACGGGCGCAGTCCGGAAAAACACTCTTTCCGTCCACCACCGCGCTTTCCGGTTTAACGTGCATCAGGATATGCTGCGGCTGATGCACGTTAAACCGGAAAGCGCGGTGGTGGACGGGCTGCTGCATTGGGCGGCGCGCGGCGACACCAGCAAACTGACGTTAAGCGATGGCGCGGGTGCGATCATCGCGGCTTACGAAGAAGTGAACGCCGAAGGCTGCACGCTGGCGCGGGCCACCGAACTGATTTTGCGCCACGACCTGCCCTGGGAAGCCATCCCGCAGAAATGGATGAACACCCCGGATTTGTGGGCGGCGCTGCTGCCGACGCTGCAATACACGGCTTTGCGCCGGAATCTGAACCGCATGACCGCCATTGGCTTTTTGAAGCCGCTCACCCCGGAAACCCGCTACGTGGTGGATTTCCTGACGGATCGGGCGAAAATCCGCGCCAGCAAGCCCGATTGCCTTGCTGGAAATCAGCAAAGTGTATGAGCAGGGGCATGGTATTCTGGCGGCGCAGCGCAAAAACAGCCTGACGTGGACGCCGGTTCCGGCTGTAACCAATGCCTTGAGTGAAGCCTTCATCAAGGCGTATGACGAAATCGAACCGCAGGGCGGCGACCCGCTGCTGATTGCATTGGATGTGAGCGGTAGCATGGGGGCGCATGTCTATGGCATCGACACCTTGACGGCGTATGAATGCGCGGCGGCGCTGGCGCTGTACTGGCTCAAGGCGCGCCCGGACGTGCATGTGGTGGCATTCGACAGGAATCTGTATGACCCCGGCCTGCACGCGGGCATGGCGGTGCAGGAGGTGCTGCGCCGCATCCGGCAGGTGGGCGGCGGCGGCACGGACTGCGCGCTGCCGTTCCGCTGGTTGACTGAGCAGCGGCTGGCGGCCAACCTCATCAGCGTGTCGGACAGCGAAAGCTGGGCCGGGCGTTCGCACGTGAGTGAGGAAAGCCAGCGCGTGAAGGGCTGGAATCCGGCCTTCCGGGGCGTGAACGTGCAGACGACGGCCAGCGGCACGACTCTGCGCGACCCCAAGCACGATTGGGAGATGGAGGTGGTCGGGTTCAACGCTGACGTACCGACTGTCGCGGAACTGCACTTGGGGCAGGCGGTGGTGATCGAAGACGCGGAATACAGCGAATAAGCAAACCGGAGGGGCAATCACGCCCCTCTTTTGATACCGGAGGCGGACAATGGCGATGATGCGATTCACGGATGAGATGCGCACCGAACTGCGCAAGCGGCTGGACGACAGCCCCAACCCGGAAGCCGGGCGCGTGATTTTGAATGCGCTGGAAGCCGGGCGCGTGGAGGGGACGTGGTACATCATGGACGGTTGCGGCTGTTTTTACGGCTGGCTGTACGCGGCGGAAGTATGCGGAGGGGAACTGCCGGGCAAGGCGGAACGTACCATTTTGAACGAGGTCAATGGGAATGGCGACTGGAACAGCGACGCGAAACCGATCATGGTAAAGACGTATCGGCTGTTTTGGAATGCACTCAGCCCGCTGGAACGATTCGTCAAACACATCCACAAGGGCCACAGGCCGCACACCCATAAACACGCCGGGCTGCTGGCGCGGGAATTGCGGGCTTATCTGTGGGAGCGTGCCGCGCTGGAAGCCGAATCGGTGGACGAAACCCATGCACCCGCGCTTGCGTAAACTGCTGGACACGGACGCCGACACGCTGGATGCGCTGTGCGAACAGACGCACTTGCTGAACCTCGGATACAGCATCAGCAGCGCGCCGGGCATTGACCCGCTGGCGATCTTGTACGACGGGGATCGGGTGATCGAGGGGCGCGGCAGCACCCCGTTCGCGGCGCTGGAAGCGGCCTTGCTGCTGTATCTGGGAGGGGATGCTGGAAGCGGGCAGCCTGTCCCGCCTGTCATGGATTCGGAATCTGCACCGGAAACACCAGAACAGCCGATTTAAGCGCAATTGAAGGGGCGCGTGGGCGTTTTATCATTCAAAAGATAAAAACGCGCAAATCGCCATTTTTGGGCTATTTCAGGCCACCCTAAAAGCCACCGCAGCGTGGCTTTTTTGTTTCCGCGAATATTGCCGCTTTACAATTAAGCGCTTTATGCTATATAATGAGGGGGTACAAATGACCGTGATTAACGAAAGGGTTTCCTCATGTTGACCGCTGTAGCTGTAGAAAAAATCGTCCTCCTCGATACTCCGGTGCGCCTGCTGCCTGCGCTGACGCAGGTGCAGATCGCTTTCCTGCGCCTGCTGGAAGCGGGCAGCCTGTGCCACTTTCCGGCACGCGGCTACTTCACGCAGCGCGATGAGACGGTGGCGTATGCCAGCCTCGGCGGGCGCGCCCTGATCGAACTGCTGCTGCCGGAAGCCGCCCCTCTCAAGGCGCTCGGTTACATCGGCGTCGCGCCGATGGCGGGCGTGGGCAGCGGCGCTTGCCGCTACTGGTTGTCGGGTGAAGGCATGGACTGGCTGGATGCGCTGGACAGTGCCCGCGCGCAGTGATCGCACCCCCCGGTTTCCGGGGGGTTTTATTTTGGCACTTTACAATTAAGCGAAACATGCTATATAATAGGTCTAACGTGAAGATTTTGAAAGGGTTCTCCAATGGCAGCCGTGGTGAAATGGGAAAATTCAGTGGTGCGGGCGCGGGCCAGCAATCCCGCCAAACGCGAGCGCTGGTATCCAGTGACATACTCCTGTGGACACACGGTAGAACTGCGGGCGCACGACGCGCGCAAAGCAGAAGCCGGAACGACGGCCTGCTGCGCCGCCTGCCAATCCTCGGCAGCGGGCAAGGTGGGCTTTCGGGTGACGGTCAGCAAATATGGCCGCTTCCCCCTGATGCAAAAAATACAGCAGCAGCAGCGCGAAAACCCCTCCTCGTTAGAACGGGTGGTTTTCGCGTGGCTGGAAAGTTTGTCGGTGGAATTTGAGGCGCAGGTCATCCTGGAACGCGGCGAAGACCGCTACTGGTTGGTGGATGCACTGCTGCCGGGGAACGTGGTGATTGAGGTGAACGGCGCGTGGGTGCATGAGCAGCGGCAGGATGCCGATGCCCGCAAACGGGCGTGGCTGGCGGACAACGGCTATACCCTGATTGACATCCCCGAATGGGCTTGTACGCCGGAACTGCTGACCCACTTGTACGGCGCGCTGGTGGGGTAAATCTGAATAATCGAATCCACAGATCGGAGAAAAGGACAATGAATACACAAGAAGACATGCAGCGGGTTCTGGACGCTATCGAGAATATACACCAGAATCTTGAGGGCGAACAGAATGTGGAAAACTTATCCCTTGCACAAGCGATATGGAAACTTCAACTGGTGCGCCGCCAACTGGACAACATCTCCTACAATATGCGCCAGCGGTATCCGAAGGAGAGCAGCAAGTAAATTCAATATTGCAATTAAGCGTAACATGCTATATAATGGTTCTAACGTGAAGATTTGAAAGGGTGTTCCTGATGGCGAAGTCCCGCAAACCCAAAGTTGACCGCGAAGCCCGCGATGCCGAAAAGACTCTGCTGATCGCGCAGAAGTTCATCGCCCTGCTGGAACAGGGAACCGCGCCTTGGCGCAAGCCTTGGGCGGGCGACCAGTTCCCGCGCAGCCTCGCCACCGGCAAGGAATATCAGGGCGTGAACTTCATGTTCCTGCTGGCGGTGTGCATGGTGGAAGGTTACGAAAGCCCGTATTTCGTGGGGTATCAGGGCGCGATCAATCGCGGCGGGCATGTGCGCAAGGGCGAAAGCGGCTGGCCCATCCGGGTGATCGACAGCCGCCCGGTCAAAGATGAGGACGGGAACGTGGTGGTCAAGGACGGGCGCGAACAGTACCGTACATACCACAGTTGGGAAACGGTGTTCAACGTGGCGCAGTGCGAGGGCGTGGATGCGCCGCCGCCTCCGGTATCAAACCCCGACAGCAGCCCGCTGGAAGCCGCTGAGCAGATCATCGCCGGAATGCCCCAGCCGCCGCTGTATGAGGAAAACATCCTTCCCCGCGCTTATTATCGCCCCGCCACCGACACCGTGCATCTGCCGCTGCGCAGCACCTTCGAGAGCATGGAACACTTTTACGCGGTGCGCTTCCACGAACTGACCCACAGCACCGGACACAGCAGCCGCCTGAACCGGGAAGCGGTCAGCCGCCTCGAATCGCAGGACGGGCAGCAGGCGGCTTTTGGCGATGCGGATTACAGCATGGAGGAACTGGTAGCGGAATTGGGCGCGGCCCGGCTGTGCGCGGAAGCGGGCATTGAGAACGTGGCGCTGGAAGCCAATTCTGCGGCCTATTTCGCGGGCTGGGTGGCGGCGCTGAAGGCCGAGCCGAAGATTATCCTTGATGCCGCCGCCGCCGCGCAGAAGGCCGTGAATTTCATTCTGGGGGCCAATCATGAATAGGGCACAATATCGGGCGCTCGATCAGGCCATCCGCGCCAACCGGAATGGCAGGGGCACGCCGGAATCGTGGCAGTTGGCCCGTTCGGTGGGGCCGCTGACAACCCTGCATTTTAACGCGGCGCACGGCGCAATCGCACCGGGCGAAACCCGGCCCAACGCCGCGACGTGGCATTCTCTGCATACCGACGACAAGCCGTTTTGGGTGGAATACCTGCGCAGTCAGGTGCGCCAGCACCAGCGCTACAACCCCGCCCGTTCGGTGTTCGCGGACTCGTTTCGCAACATCGTGCGTCACACCTGCTATATGAGTGATTATCTGCGGTTTATCAGCCGCTATTCTGAAAAGGGGACATAAGATGTTTTTCCTGATCGGTTTTTTGAAGCTGGCAGCGAACGAAGCGCTCATGGTGTCTGACCCGTGTTATTTCAAATACGGAGAAGGGCGTGCAATCCAACGCGGTGCTGGTTTTGCAGGCACAGGGGAAACTTCCTGAGCCTT
>CAZKIB010000284.1:0-1934 GCA_964552425.1 uncultured Anaerolineaceae bacterium
GGCGCTCAGGTTCAGCGCCAGTACGTGTTGCCATTCTTCGGGCGGGATGTCCAGCATGAGGACACTGACTGGAAAGCGCCCTTTCATCAGGAAGGTGTGATAAGCCTGGATGACAGCATAGCTCAGGCTGCTGTCCTGCACCCAGCGTCCATTGACGAAGAGCATAATGCGTGAGCGGTCCGCGCGGTTGTGCGACGGAACCGAGGTGTATCCGTGTACTGCAATCGCTGATCGTGACCCGCCTGAACGGCTGTCGATTTCGATCAGGTCTTTGAAGGTCTGGATGCCCAGTGTCGTCACCAGCACGTCAGCCAGCTGGCCGTTCCCGCTGGTTCGAAAGATTTCGCGACTGTCCTGCTCGAGGACAAAACGGACCGCCGGAAAGGCCAGTGCATAGCGGCTGATGACCAGCGCTATCTGCCGTTTTTCGGTGTTTTCGGCTTTCAGAAATTTCAGCCGGGCAGGTGTATTAAAGAAGAGATTCTCGACAGTCATGACGGTTCCGGCAGGCGCACCGACCACTTTGCGCTGCAAAATCTGGCTGCTTTCAAGCTGGAGCTGGATACCGACGGTTTCTGAGGGGGTACGGGAGGTTACGGTTACACGGCTGATGGAGGCGATACTGGCGAGGGCTTCACCACGAAAGCCTAACGTGCGAATTCGCGCGAGATCGTCAGCCTGTGTAAGTTTACTGGTGGCATGGCGCGCAAAAGCTAATTCGATTTCGTCTGCCGGGATTCCCTGCCCATTGTCGCTGACGCGGATCAGACGCCGGCCACCGCCCAGAACACTGACATGAACGGTTGTAGCCCCGGCATCCAGCGAATTTTCAATCAATTCCTTTATGACAGAGGCGGGGCGTTCGATCACTTCACCAGCGGCAATCTGCGCAATAACTTTGTCCGCCAAAAGCTGTATTGGCATGAATATCCCCTAACAAATAACCCCGTGAAGGGCGGGGTTATCAAAGAACACCTATTCTATTATAGCCCGAAAGTGACGAGCGTCTACTTCTGGCCTTCAGCCCCAACAAGATTCGAGCCTTGCAGGGGGACGCTCATGAAGAAGGTGCTGCCTTGTCCCTCGGTACTGCTTACCCAGGCATCGCCCCCGTGCCGCTGCGCGACGCTGCGCACGATGAATAAACCCAGGCCGCTGCCTTTGACCTTTTTGTGTTCCTGTCGTGGGATGCGCACATGGCGTTCAAAAAGGTGTTTCTGATTTTCAGGGCTGATCCCAAACCCGCTGTCGCGCACACTGATAATAATCTGATCATCCTGTTCGGCTACATTGACATCGACTGATCCACCGTTGGGTGTGTACTTGATAGCGTTGTCGATGAGGTTCGTTACGGCACGTTCCAGCATGTGCATATCGGCGTTGATGATCGGCACATTGTCGTCTACGTGCCAGGATAATTGCAGTTCCTGTTTTTCAGCCGGGACCAGGTGATTATCCACAATGCGGTTGACGATTTCCTTCATGTCGCACTGTGAACGGGATAATTCATAAAACCCGGTTTCCGGGTCGTAGCGGCCGGCATCCTGGATATTGTCCACGAGGGCGGTCATCTGGCTGATTCCCGAAAGGATTTTTTCGACGAAGTGAGCCTGCTTTTCGTTTAACTCACCGACCAGGCCCAACTCCAGCATATTGGCAAACCCCTGCATGGAAGTGAGCGGCGAGCGCAGATCATGCGACACAATGCGCGTAAACTCGTTCTGATTGCGATTGAGCTTTTTGAAACGGGTAATATCGCGCAGGGTGACGATCCAACCTTCGACGACTCCGTTCTGGTTGCGGATTGGCTCAGTGCGTGGCACAAACGTCCGGTTTTCTGGTGAAACCCATTCGGTCATGGTTCGATTGTGGTCTTCGACTAACTTCATCAGTTCGTCGGATCCAACCACCTCATGCAAGGGATGACCACGTAC
>CAZKIB010000284.1:1953-5842 GCA_964552425.1 uncultured Anaerolineaceae bacterium
TGATCGGACTGTGCCTTAAATAACTGCGCTGCGGGCGGATTGAGCAGCATGACACATTTATTCTGATCGATGACGAACAGCGGATCGGTAATGCTTGTCAGAATTGACATCGTGAGCTTTTCTGACCGGGTTTGCTGCTCATGTCTGAGGAGACTGGTGGCGGCAATGCTGCACAGGTCCAGCAGGGCGTCCAATATGGTTTTTACCTCACCCTGGAGGGGGTCAGGATGAGTTGGCGATAAAAAACAGACGCCGCCCACTGTTTGAGACTCGCTGCCGGAAGTGAGCGGCGCAATCAGGCAGGGATTTTCAGAGAGGGTATACCCGGAATACGGCTGTGTGCTGAGGAACCACCCGCCTGATAATTCGCTGACGAGGGCTTCAAATTCCTGGTCGAAGTGTTCCTTTTGAGGTATCTCACCTACGGAGATGCGGGTTCGTGCGCCATCAAAAAGCTGTAGGCAAGCACCTGAAGCGTCGATCAGTGAGCCGGCAGATTGGAGCAGTTGAGCGATACTCTCGTGTGGGCCGGCAGTGGCAACTGTCCGCAGCATTTGCTGGACAAGTTCCTGCGTGTTGGCTTGAAGTTGCATGATTGACCTCAATTATCATCATGATTCGAGGTTTTCAGGAGCGCATGGGAAATTAGTACCAGGGTGAATTCAGCGCAATCAGACAATTCTTATTGACTTGCATAAAATACCCTTCAAAGTCATTATATAAGTGTTAGAAAACAGAGGCAAGTTAAGCTAATCCGGCGATTCACTAAACCTCAAATCATACGGCTCCATTTATTTGTTATAATGTCTTCATCGAAGAATCGTGAGTTCGTCAGGCGGATTGTATCAGGATATGATGGGACATGGCTGACAAGCGTATCATCAGCTATCATCTTTCACGTTTACAGGATAAGAATCGTGATACCCGGTTAAAGGCTATTCACGAGTTAGGGTTGCTGGGTGACCCTGATACGCTGGAAGCACTTCAGGAAATATTTAATTCTGACCCCGACCCTGATATACGCAAAGCTGCCCAGGAAGCTGGACGTGCGATCTTCGTGAAGAAGCGCGAACAAAGTGCCTGAGAAAACGAGAAGCCCCAACTTAACCGGGGCTTCTTTTTTGAGGTGAAGAATGGCACTACTGGCAGAGTTTCTGAATCCGCTCACTGATTTGTGAACTGCTGGCTTGCAGGTCTGCCAGATTTTTTCGCTCACGTTCGACCACATCTGGCTTGGCACGGCTGACGAAGTTTTCGTTTTCGAGCAGGTTCTGTGAGCGTTGAATGGCCTGCTGAAGTTTTTCGAGTTCCCGGTTAAGACGCTGGCATTCCGCTTCGAGATCAATCATGCCAGCCAGCGGCAGATAGATCACCGTATCGTTGACGACGATGGACGCGCTGTTATCTGGCGCTGCGCTGTTGTCCAGCAGATCAACATTTTCTATGTGGCACAGGCGCGAAAACAGATAACCGTAATCCTCGATTTCACGGCGAAGGCTGCCAGGGTCGATGAATGCCTGGATGCGGCGGCCCGGTTCCACATTGTATTCCGCGCGGGCGTTGCGGATGCCGCGTACCATGTCCATCAGCGCGTTCATTTTGTCTTCTGCTTCCGGGTTGATGCGTGCCGGGTCGGTCTGGGGCCAGGCTGCCAGCATCAGCGTTTCTCCCTGATGGGGCAGATACTGCCACACCTCTTCAGTCAGGAAGGGCATATAAGGATGCAGCAGGCGCATGGCGGTATCCAGAACATGAACAAGCACCCGCAGCGCCCGTTCTTTTTCCTGCGCATCTGTTGAATAAAGCGCGTGCTTGCTGATTTCGATGTACCAGTCCGCGAATTCACTCCACAGAAATTCGTACATCTGGCGGCCAGGTTCGCCATACAGATGATTGTCAAACAACCGCTGGGTGGTCTGGATCAGGGTGTTAAGCCGTGAAATGATCCAGCGGGATGGCAAATCAAGTTCGCTGTCGGGCGGCAGGCCGGCAGGAGGGTCTGACTCGATATTGCTGGTGACAAAATTGGTCATCTGCCAGATTTTGTTGATAAAGCGCCAGTTGCCTTCAATACGGTTTTCGTCCAGGTCGACATCGTTGCCGGGTGTCCCGCTGGTGACAAGGGTGAAACGCAGCGGGTCCGTGCCGTATTTGTCCATGAGTTCGAGCGGGTCAATGGTGTTGCCCAGAGTTTTGCTGATTTTGCGACCCTGCGCATCACGAACCAGACCGTGCAGATAGACTGTATGGAAGGGTGGTTTGTCCGTAAACCAAAGCCCCATCATAATCATACGGGCCACCCAGAAGAACAGAATATCATAGCCGGTTTCCAGCACGGACGTTGGGTAATAGCGCCGCAGATCAGGTGTTTCCTGCGGCCAGCCGAGTGTGCTGAAGGGCCACAAACCGCTGCTGAACCATGTATCGAGTACATCCTCTTCGGGTGTCCAACCGCTGCCATCCGGCGCGTGACGGCCCACGAAAATTTCGCCGTTGGGTCCATACCATGCCGGGATGCGATGCCCCCACCAGAGCTGGCGGCTGATACACCAGTCCTGAATGTTTTCCATCCAGTGATAGTAAATTTTCTCGAAGCGCTCGGGCACGATTTTGATGTCACCGTTACGAACTGCGGCGATGGCTTTTTCCGCCAGCGGCTCAATTTTCAGGAACCACTGGGTGCTAATCATGGGTTCGACAATTTCGCCGCCGCGCTGGCTACGCGGGACGGTATGGACGATATTGTCCACTTTGATGGTCATGCCCGCCGCTTCCATATCGGCCCAGAGTTTCCTGCGGCATTCGAAGCGATCCAGACCGGCATATGGCCCGGCATTTTCGTTCATGCTGGCATCGCGGTTCATCACGTTGACAATCGGCAAGCTGTGCCGCAAACCGATTTCATAGTCGTTGGGGTCATGCCCCGGTGTCACCTTGAGCGCGCCCGTCCCCACTTCGCGGTCCACATATTCGTCAGCAATGACAGGAATCTCGCGGTTGAGCATGGGCACAAGTGCGGTCTTGCCGATGAAATGTTTGTAGCGGTCATCTTGGGGATGCACCGCCACTGCGGTATCGCCCAGAATGGTTTCAGGCCGGGTGGTTGCCACCGGGATATGACCACCTTCTTTCACCGGATAGTTGAAGTAATACATCTTGCCCGGTTCTTCTTCGCGCTCGACTTCCAGATCAGAGACCGCAGTCTGAAGTCCGGGACTCCAGTTCACGAGGCGCGGCCCGCGATAAATGAGTCCTTGTTCATAAAGTGCAATGAACACTTCCTGAACGGCGATGGAAAGACCATCATCCAGTGTAAAGCGCTCACGATCCCAGTCACAGCTTGCACCCAGGCGGCGCAGCTGGTTGATAATCGTGCCACCGTATTTTTCTTTCCATTCCCAGGTGCGCTGCAAGAATTCTTCGCGCCCAATTTCCTGACGGCTAGTTCCTTCGTCAGCCAGCATTTTCTCAACCTGAAGCTGTGTTGCGATGCCGGCATGGTCACTGCCCGGAACCCAGAGGGCCGCTTTGCCACGCATTCGCTCATAGCGAATCATCAGGTCCTCAAGGCTGGCAAACAGCGCATGGCCGATATGGAGCGCACCCGTCACGTTGGGCGGTGGAATACTGATGACGAAGGGTTCGGCATCTGCCCCGGCTGCTTCCGGTTTGAACCATTTGTTTTCTTCCCACCATTTGTAGAGCCGAGCTTCCGCTTCTTTGAAATCGAAATTTCTGGGCATTGTCCTGCGTGTAATTTCCTGCATGTCTGTTCTCCTGTTACCCCGCACCCAACGGCTTACGCGCCACCAGCACACGTTCTGATCGATCCGGTTGATCGGTGATGTCTTCAAAGCCTGCTTCGAGCAGCACAACCTTGACTTCGTCT
>CAZKIB010000284.1:5852-6977 GCA_964552425.1 uncultured Anaerolineaceae bacterium
ACAGAGGCCGAAAAATAACCTGACGCTTCAGGGTGGTGTAGTTGTCGCCCTGACCCTGTACGATATATAGATTTTGGGTGGCGATGATCGGTGGGCCATCGTCCCAATCCCAAATATCAAAGGTGATGAACTCAGCCCCGTTGTCCAGTTCATGAGTAAAACCGGGAATAAACCGGGGCCGGATTTCCATGAATGGCCCAAAGTCACGCATCCCGATGACGATGACTCCACCCGGACGCAGCAAGCGGTGAAAGGTGTGCAGCGCATCTTCAATTTCTGTGTCTGTCAGCAAATGGGGCAGGGCGTTTCCTTTGGTGACAATGGCATCGAAAGGGCCTTCCAGCACACCCTCAAGCTGCGCGAAATCAGAACGATAAAATTCCAGCGTGCCGCGCAGATCATACTGCTGCACGATTTCCTGCGCCTTGCGCAGCATTCCTGCGCTGGGGTCAGCAGCAACCACATTGAACCCCAGTTGCGCCAGCGCAATCGCCTGTGTCCCAGCCCCGCAGGATGGGTCCAGGACACGCTCGATGCCTTTATTCCGAAATATGGCCCGCAGTCCAAGCCCCTCACGTTCTAGCTGTGTCTGCCAGTCCCTGTAGAACAGGGGATAGTATTCAGCGATTGCATCGTAAAAGGCACTTGTATCGTTGGTGGCGATCATGTCGTGTCCTCTGATCGGGTATACAAATAAAAAATCCCTTCGTCACACAAGGACGAAAGGATTTGCCTTCCGCGGTACCACCTTGCTTCATCGCCGGAACAGCGATGCTCTCTGGCGCTGTAACGGGCGTACCCGACCTGATCTACTCGTTTTTCAAACAGGTGACTCGCGGAGGACTTTCAATAAACTGTTACAAGCAGGTTTCCAGCCTGTGACCTGCATTCTCTGGGTGTAAGGAAGTTTATTTACTCTTCCGGTCTTCGTCGCTGCGCAAAGTATAGCATGAGCATGATTTGACCGTCAACGCCCTGAAAACCGGGGTTGAAATTACTCATTTGTTACATGAAGCATATTGCGGATACGATCTGCAAGCATATCGATAGCAACCGTGTTAAAGCCGCCTTCAGGGATAATAATGTCCGCATAGCGCTTGCTTGGCTCAACCAGTTGAAGGTGCA
>CAZKIB010000284.1:7045-7458 GCA_964552425.1 uncultured Anaerolineaceae bacterium
GCTGTAAACGGCGGATAAAGCGCACATCTGAGTCCGTATCGACAAAGATTTTGACGTCGAATAACTCACGCAGTTCCGGCTCGGCGAAAATCAGAATGCCTTCGACCAGAATGATCGGTTGGGGGCCAACCGTACGAGTGTGTGGAAGACGGCGATGATTTCGGAAGTCATAGACCGGAACTTCTGTAGGCTGCCCACGCTGCAAGTCCTTGATGTTCTGCGCCATCAGATTCGTGTCAAGGGCGTCGGGATGATCGAAATTGCGGATACGCTGGTCGTGGAGAGGGATGTCATCAATGTCTTTGTAGTAGGTATCGTGGGGCAGGTAGGCAATGTGATGTTCGCCGATCCGCGACAGCAGAGCATTTGAAATCGTGGTCTTTCCCGAACCTGTTCCGCCTGCTACACCAATG
>CAZKIB010000285.1:0-235 GCA_964552425.1 uncultured Anaerolineaceae bacterium
AAACACTGCAGGCGCGCTTCGCCATCCACCGGGCGAACAATATAGATCCATGCTCCTACTGAAGGCTGCAGCGTGTACAGCGGCGGCGGGTAATTATTGCCAGGAGGTTCAGCCTCAAACAGCAGTTCGGTTGTCTCGTAGACCAGCGATTGCAGATAGTAGCCGGTCACATCGTTGAAGGTCCCGGCAATCACCGCGCGTGTACCATCCGGGGACGGTCCGGGGATGATCTGCG
>CAZKIB010000285.1:263-7230 GCA_964552425.1 uncultured Anaerolineaceae bacterium
ACTTCATCGATATTTTCGCTGATGCGCTGCCCGTTCACGTTCGCGGTGAAATAGCGCACCGGGTCACCATACGCGCCGTAGTAATATGCCATAAAGCGGCCTTCTGGCAACCAGATGAACCCCTGCAAACTGAAGCGTGACAGGTTATCGTAGACCTCACGTTTGAATGTGCCGTCCGCTTCTGCCGTCAGCAGCCGGTTCAGGTCAGTCTGGCTGATCTGCGGTAAAATGCACTCCGCCGCGAAGTTTTCCAGGGCGGTGCGCATAGAGAAAATATCAGCGACATCCCCTTCCTCAAAGGCGCGCACAAACGCGCCCCGGTTGGGTGAAAACACCACCAGCCCCTCGCGTTCGAGCAGGATTAACGCTTCGCGCACGGGGGTGCGGCTGACGCCTAACTGTTCCGTCAGAATGGCTTCGGTGATGTGGTCATTGGGCCGCAAGCGCCCTTCGATGATGGCGGTGCGCACCTGGGCGACCACCTGTTCGCGCAGGCTGACGGGCTGAATCTGGGAGAGGAATTTCATTTGCGCTATATTCTCAGATTGTCGGCAATCTATTTGTATACAATTTTGACGGTTTCGTCAACCAGGCGGTGGAATGATGGAACAAAACGCGCTGGACTCCAGTATTATCCTCATTACCGGTATCATGGCATCCGGCAAATCGACAGTGGCCCAGAGCCTGGCGGAGCGTCTGCCCCGCAGCGTGCATCTGCGCGGCGATGTCTTCCGCCGGATGATCGTCAACGGGCGGGTCGAGATGGAGGCGGGCTATTCCGACCTGGCCTTTGAACAGCTTATGCTGCGCTACCAACTGGCCGCCACCACCGCCGACCTGTACTGCGGGGCCGGGTTCACAGTGGTCTATCAGGATGTGATTATCGGCCCGGTGCTGGTGGATGTGGTCATGCGCTTGCAGCGGCTGCGGCCTCTATACGTCGTCGTGCTGTGTCCTTCGCCGGAAGTGGTGGCCGAGCGTGAAGCCGGGCGCGGCAAAGTGGGCTATACGTCATGGTCGCCGGTTGATCTGGACAGCGAACTGCGCTCGAACACTGCCCGGCTGGGCCTGTGGCTGGATACCTCGACGCAGACGGTGTACGAGACGGTGGATGCCATTCTGGAGCGGATCGCCGAGGCCGCGGTGTAAGCTGGCGCGTGTCGCCACCAACCGATTGCCAACCTATGCCTGTTCCGGCCTGTTTTTCAGGGGGACACACGAGCCTGCCCTGCGTGCTGCGGAAACGGGCGGCGGGGAGCCGACGCGCAGCCGCGCCGCCTGAGTAATTGTGACTCCATTAAACTGGGGGTAGACTACATTGTGACCACAACCTGGACCATCACCATCGATTGGGATCGCAATGGGACTACACCGACACCTGTGATGACGTGACCAGCCGTGTCTCCTGAGTAATTGTGACTCCATCAAACTGGGGGTAGACCAGGAGTGATGGTAAAATAAAAGCAAGTAAGTCATGGAGCTGACAATGTTAAACGCACCTGTACGGACTGTCTTTGATGTCATTACCGATTTTTTAGCCGCCGAACCCTCGCCGCAGGAGATTATCGCCTATCATCTGCCAGAAGATTTGCAGGCACGGGCGGATTATCTGTTGGAACGCAATGGTGAGGATTTACTGACTCCCGAAGAACGGGAGGAAATGCAGGAGTTCATGAATGCGGATGAGATGTTTTCGCTGCTCAAGACCAAAATGAAGCTCAAACTGAAGAAGCAGTCTGAATGAGTGTCATCCCTGAACAGCGGATTCTCGTTCGGAAGCGAGCAGGAAACTGCTGTGAATACTGCCGGATGGGGCAGTCTGAACGTTTGATGCGGTTTCACGTAGATCATATCGTGGCGATCAAACATGGCGGTACGGATACCGACGATAATCTCTGCTTGGCTTGCTACAAGTGCAATGGCTATAAGGGAACCAACGTTGCCGCGCTAGACCCGCTGACAGGTCAGGCGACCAAACTCTACCATCCGCGCCAGCAGAATTGGGACGGTCACTTTAGGATTAATCCCGATGCGACTCTCTCTGGTCTGACGCCCGAAGGTCGCACAACGGTTTTCGTGCTGCGCCTGAATGATGCGAAACGGGTCAGACAGCGGTTGGGTGAAATGACTGTCGGTGATTATCCCTGCCAGAGGGGTTAAACGCCTTTTCGTAATTTTATACTATTGCTGTTTCTCCTCGTGTTACAGAAGTTTTCCTCCCCAAGCGTAAAGACAAAGAAGTTTACAGGTCTTATCAGACATGTACGTCGTCAAACCAAACCGGGCATGATTGTTTGCGAGTTTGTGGCGTGATTTTGAGTTCAAAGATGATGGTTTCGCTCCATACCCTGAAGTATCAAATGGTGTTTGACGACCTACGGATGCCATAATCCTGTCTTTCTTCTCCCCTTTGCGACTTTGCGTCTTTGCGTTGGATCATTTTAGCGCCGGTTTGCCCTAACCCCGCCCTATGCGCTATGATACGCGCCTACTGTTCAGGGTGGATCATCAGCGGCGATGGGCAGATACATTCTCAAGCGTTTGTTACAGGGCATCCCCACCTTTTTCGGCGTGACCATCATCTCCTTTCTGATGATGCAGGCCGCGCCAGGCGATCCGGTAGCGCTGATTACTTTCGCGCCGAATGCCAACCCGGAAACCGCCGCAACCCTGCGCCGCCAGTTGGGGCTGGACCAGCCGCCGCTGCTGCAATATGTCTACTGGCTGGTGGGCAACGACTGGACGCTGGTGGATATGGACGGCGACGGCGTGGGCGAAACGGCTGGCCCGCGTAAAGGGCTGCTGCGCGGCGACCTGGGCCAGTCGCTCCAGCAGAAGCGTCCGGTGCTGGACCTGATCGTGGAGCGCATCCCGGCCACGCTGCAACTGACGGTCAGCGCCCTGCTGGTCGGCTACGGAGTCGGCGTGGTTCTCGGCGTCGTCGCGGCGGTCTATCGATCATCTGGTGCGCATCATCTCGGTGATCGGCAACGCCATCCCGGCCTTCTGGCTCGGCCTGCTGCTGATTATTGTGTTCAGCGTGCGGTTGGGCGCGCTGCCCATGAGCGGGATGCGCGACATCACCAGCCGGGGCTTTGACCTGGGCGACATCCTCTCGCATATGGTGCTGCCAGTGGCGGTGCTGTCGCTCAATACCATCGCGTTTATTTCGCGCTTCACCCGCACCGAAGTGCTGGAAGTGCTGGAACAGGACTTTATCCGCACCGCGCGCGCCAAAGGCTTGCAGAACCGGGCGGTATGGTGGTGGCACGCCCTGCGCAACGCGCTCATCCCGGTGGCGACCTTTGTGGGCCAGTCGCTCGGCACGCTGCTGGCCGGGGCGGTGATTATCGAAAAGGTGTTTAGCTGGCCGGGCATGGGGCGGCTGGTGGTGGACGGCGTGTTCCAGCGCGATTTTCCGCTGGTGATGGGGTCGGTGGTGATCGCCTCGGTGCTGTTCATCGCCGGGGTGCTGTTCTCTGACCTGCTGTACGCCTGGCTCGACCCGCGCATCCGCCTGCGGTAATCACAGAAATGGGGCAGAGCAGTTCATGATGGTGTTGGCGAACGGATTGGACCCCTATCCCCGGCCCTTCCCCCGCCAGCGAGGGAAGGGAGCCAAAGTCCCGCCCCGTTGACGGGGAGGGATTTAGGGAGGGGTCGCAGGACGTGATTCTGAGTTCGCCAACAGTGAGGTTCATCAGCGTTCTTCAGGTCCCCTCGCCATGAAGCGAGGCGGAGGGATTTAGGGGTAAACCCGTGACCACCGACACACGCATCGATTCATCTACCGGCATCGCCCGTTTACAGACGGAGGATACCCCGCGCAGGTCGCGCTCGCTGTGGCAGGACGCGCTGCTGCACCTGTGGCATGACCGGCTGACCATGCTGGCGTTCGGGGTGCTGCTGGCGATGACGCTGGTATGTTTCTTCGGGCCGCCGCTGGTGGAAAATGCCCTCGGCGTGGATGCCACCCGCACCAACGTACCGGACCGCTTCGCGCTGCCGGGCACAAAGAATTACCTCCTCGGCGCGGATCACCTGGGGCGCGACCAACTGGTGCGGCTGCTGTACGGCGGCCAGGTCTCGCTGGCGATTGCCTACACCGCCAGCCTCATGTCCATCGCCATCGGCGTGACGCTCGGCCTGTTGGCGGGCTTTTACGGCGGGCGCGTGGATGATGGGATTACCTGGCTCATCAACACCCTCAGCGCGATCCCGGCACTGTTCCTGCTGCTCATCGCGGCGGCTATCTGGCAGCCATCTGTCGAGGTGCTGGTGATCGTGCTGGCGCTGCTCGGCTGGGTGGGGACCAGCCGGCTGGTGCGCGGCGAAGTGCTGGCCCTCAAGGAGCGCGATTATGTGCTGGCGGCGCGGGCGCTGGGGGCGTCCGGCGGGCGGGTGATGGCACTGTATATTCTGCCGAACGTGCTGCCCATCGTCATCGTCACCCTGACGATCATCGCCGGCAACCTCATTCTGACCGAAAGCGGCCTCAGCTTTCTCGGCGTCGGCGTGCAGCCGCCCACCCCCACCTGGGGCAACATGCTGACGGACTCGCGCAATTATTTCGTGACCGGCGTGCATCTGGTGTTCTGGCCCGGCCTGCTCATTATGGTGACGGTGCTGTGCTTCTATCTGGTTGGTGACGGCCTGCGCGACGCCCTCGACCCCCGCACCGCCCGGAAGTAACGATCAGCGTGCCTTCCATGATACAATAGCCGCATCCGCCAGCAGGCAAGGGATCACACGAAATGGATGCCCCAATCACGGAAGTCATCCCCATTGTTACGGACGAACACGGCAGAATGCGGGTCAGCGGCACGCGGGTACTGCTCGATCTGATCGTCTACGCCTATCATCAGGGCGAAACCCCGGAACACATCGTCCAGATGTACCCGACCCTCACGAGCGATCAGGTTTATCTCGCCATTGGTTACTACCTGCGCCACCGCGAGCCTGTCGATGTCTATATCCGCCGCATGGAGGCAGAAGCCGCCCAGCTTCAGCAGCAGATCGAGGCGGATTATCCACCAAAGGTTACACGCGCTGAGCTGCTGGCTCGTCTGCAAGCCAGACAAGATGACGCTGGATAAAATTCCTCGCGGATGAGAATTTCAACAACGATGTGCTGCGCGGTGTCTGGCGGCGCATCCCCGACGCCAGTTTCACCCGTGTGCAGGATACCGAGATCGCTGGCGCAGATGATCCACAAGTGCTGGAATATGCCGCTGAACAGGTCTGCATTCTCCTCACACACGACTCTAACACGATGAGCCGTTACTTCTACGAGCGGGTGAAGGCAGAACTGCCTGTACCGGGCGTCTTCCTGGTTCACAGGCAAACGCCGGTGGGTCAGGTGGTGGATGCCCTGGAACTGCTCATGCTTGCCAGCGATGAATCGGAATGGGCAGGTAAGCTCACTTATGTGCCGCTCGCGTAATCCGGCTTATCAGCCCCACCCGGCGTGGGGTGCGCGTGACTCAATCGCAGAGCAGGCGTGCATTCCGAAGTTGGAACCTGCCCTATAGTGCTGGAAGCGAAAAGCACACGAGGGAGGGAATCCATGAGCGTAAAAATCAAGCATTTGATTCAGGGGCTGCGCGTGGGGCTGCTGGTGATGGGCCTGTGCGCGGTGGTCAGCGTGTCGGCGCAGGAAACGGACGAGATCAGCGCGGCAGTTATGGCCGCATCCGAACCGGCGGTGATCCAGCGGGTGGACGCCCCTGACGGGGTACACGCCGCCGAAGTCACCATCTATCCCTGCGTGGATATTGGCGGACAGGAAGCCTCGTACGAGCGCCTCGACCTGATCGACACGGGCACAGGCGAAGCGCGGCTGGTGGCTGAACAGACGATTTACTGCGGCGGGCTGGGCGGTTACGGTCTGTCCGTCCTGCGGTGGACGATGGACTCCGCCTTTCTGTATTACACCGACTCCCGCGAGGGTGTGCCCGATGGCCTGGTCGTCGACTGGGTTCCACCCATCTGGCGCGTGCAGGTCGCGGACTTGCAGGTGGATAATCTCGGTCAGGCGCGCTTCTCGCCGGATGGCAAAGCGCTGGCGGCCTGGGATCAGACCCAGGTGCGCGTGATGCCGGTGGAGTCTGCTGAGGTGGCTGCGTTCGACCTGCTGCCCGCCGGGTTGCAGATCGTCAGCGCGCTGTGGCTGCCGGACAACGCGGGTATCCTTTACCTTCAGGCCGATGCGCCTTTCAACAGCACGCGCAGCACCGTCACACACATCGACCTAAACGCTGGAACGCAGACTGTGCTGCTTGATAACGGCGGCTGATGGTCGCTTCCGATCCGTAGGGGCGATGGCCTGCGCATCGCCCACCCTGAAAACCAGGCCGGAACAGACACAGGTGGAAATCGGTTTGTCAACCGTGCTGCCTTTGTGATAGCACTCCACTGCGCCAATATCTTTGACACGCCCGGTACTCTGGCATACAATGCCGGGTGGTCGTGTAATCCAAAGGATTATTCTCCATGTACATGCCCCACCAGACGCGGCTGCGCGTCGTTTCCCCGCCGCCCGTTTCCGCTTAACGCAGGGCAGACGGCAGGCTCCACCCCGACCCGGCAGAACGGTTCTGCTGGGGTGTGTTTTGTGCTGCACCCTGCCCGCTGATCGTGTTCGCAGCCTGCGCCGCCGGTTGAAATCGACGGCCAGCTACCCCGGTCCCTGCGGGACTCAAAATCAGGCTCGGCATTCGCTGTTTTTTGAGCGTCCAGGCGGACGGACCTTTCCATTCACCCTATCACGACAAGGGGCGGTTTTTACCATGCGGAAAATACTATTCCACCAACCGGGCGGGTTCTGGCTGGTAACGGGCGCGGCGGCCCTGTGGGGAACCATCGGCGTTGCCACGCAGGCGATTTACAACCTCGACACCACCACCTCGCTGTTTATCAACCTGGCGCGAATGCTGATCGCCACGCCGGTGCTGCTGCTGGCCGGCTG
>CAZKIB010000285.1:7240-7451 GCA_964552425.1 uncultured Anaerolineaceae bacterium
CGGGCCAGGGCTGTTTCATATCGGGCGGCGCGATCTGGCGATCATGCTGCTGGCCGGGGCGCTGCTGGCGATCTCGCACGCGGCTTACTTCGCGGCCATCCGCGCGGCGGGTGTAACCATCGCCACACTGCTGACGATCTGCGTCGCGCCGGTGGTCGTCACGGGACTCTCGGCGCTGCTGAAGCTGGAACGGCTGACCCGACGGGGTGGT
>CAZKIB010000286.1:0-234 GCA_964552425.1 uncultured Anaerolineaceae bacterium
GCTATGACATGCGCGTGGCGGATGAGTTCAAAATCTTCACGAATGTCCATTCGGCGATTGTTGATCCGAAGGATTTCTCCCCGTCTTCGTTTGTCGATTTTAAGGGCGCGGTCTGCATCATTCCACCCAACTCATTTGTGCTGGCAAAGTCGATTGAATACTTCCGAATCCCGCGCAGCGTACTCACCGTTTGTTTGGGGAAATCAAGCTACGCCCGCTGTGGCCTGATTGTAA
>CAZKIB010000286.1:244-1460 GCA_964552425.1 uncultured Anaerolineaceae bacterium
TCAGGCCACCGCGGGCGTAACTGTTACTCCCTTCGAGCCGGAATGGGAAGGCTATGTCACGCTGGAGATCAGCAACACTACCCCACTGCCCGCCAAAATTTACGCCAATGAAGGCATTTCACAGGTGCTGTTCTTTGAGGCAGATGAAGTCTGTGAAACATCGTATGCGGATCGCAAAGGCAAGTATCAGAAGCAGGCCGGGCTGACGCTCCCAAAACTGTAAGCAAATTGTTATTTTCCTGGACTCTTCAATTGGTTATACTCTACCAAAAAGGAGTCTGCGGATGAAAACTGAACAGCGTGAAGCCGCCCGCGAACTGCGCCGGCAGGGCCGGTCTGTCAATGAAATCGTCAGGGAACTGGGTGTTGCCAAGAGTTCGGTGAGCATGTGGGTGCGCGATGTGGAACTGACAGCGGAACAGCAGCATGAGCTGTACAACCGGCGCGGGCCGCGTTATCGCGCGCAGGCCAACGGGTCGAAGGCAGTCGCGACCAAGTACCGTGAGATGCGGCGCGAGTATCAGGAAGAAGGGCGCGCCAAAGCCCGTGAGATGGACCCGCTGCACATCGCCGGGTGTATGCTGTATTGGGCGGAAGGACGAAAAACGCGCAATTCGCTTACATTCGTAAATTCGGATGCAAACATGCTAGTATTCTACCTGCGTTTCCTTCGGCATTCTCTCGGTATCACAAATAACCAGATAATTATTCGCCTCAACTATTATATTGGAAACGGCCTCAGTTCCGAGGAGATCGAAAATTACTGGCTGACACTGCTGAAACTACCGAGAAACTGTTTGGCAAAAGTACACGCTGTAAATAACCAGCCTATCAGCAGTAATCAACGAGGCCGAAAGCTTCTCCATGGCACGTGTGAAGTTGCTGTCCATAACACTCAGATTGTTCAGCAAATCATGGGCGCAATTCAGGAATACTCCGGTATTGATAATCCTGAATGGTTGGACTAAACTGTATTCATCGCACATTATCCACAACGATGATCTCATAATGTGTGGATGACAATATAATTAGGGCTGTTAGCTCAATTGGCAGAGCACGCCCCTTACAAGGGCGGGGTTGCAGGTTCAAGTCCTGCACAGCCCAATGTAAAGCGCTTACTAAGAAGATGAGTGGGCGCTTTTTGTTTGGCCCGAAAGTCCTGGCGAAAAATTTGTCCTGTAGCAAGGTTTTACACTATAATCGGTATGTTATAGAT
>CAZKIB010000286.1:1478-1698 GCA_964552425.1 uncultured Anaerolineaceae bacterium
AAGCGTTTACTTTTCGTAACGGGACGAAGCCGATGGTCACAACGCAATCCGCAACCCGACAAATTCTTGTGGTGGAAGATGATGAGAACACCGCAGAAATGGTTCTCACGCTGCTGGAAAGTGCCGGTTTCAGCCCGAAAGCCGTCACCAGCGGCGGCAAAGCGCTGGAACGTATCACCCTTTCACCGCCTGACCTGGTGCTGCTGGACCTGGACCTGCC
>CAZKIB010000286.1:1770-6093 GCA_964552425.1 uncultured Anaerolineaceae bacterium
AGCGGGCACAACGAGGCACACGACACGGTGCACGCGCTGGAAGCCGGAGCGGACGATTACCTGGGCAAGCCATTCTCGCCGGAAGAACTGGTCGCGCGCATTCAGGCGCTTTTGCGACGCATCGAATGGACGCCGCAGCCGGAAACCAAGCTGGTGATTAACCAGTTGGAAGTCGATATTCCCCACCGGCAGGTGCGCATTCGCGGCCAGAAAAAGCATCTCACGCCAGTGGAGTATGGTTTGCTGGTGACGCTGATGCGCAGCGCGGGGCAGATTGTGTCACACGATGAACTGCTGCGTTCGGTATGGGGCGACCAGTACATCGAGGGCGATTATTCGGTGCTGCGGGTGAATATTTCGCGCCTGCGCCAGAAACTCGAAGAAAATCCGCGCCGCCCGACGTATATCCTCACCGTGCCGGGTGAAGGCTACCGGATGCCAACTGGCCGGGGCTGACCTGATTACACACCTCAAGCTGAATATTGTCTCCTGAAACCGTTTGTGCTACCCTTCCGCCATGCGCTTGAGACTATTCATCATCCTTGTGGGAGCCGCACTGGTCGCGGCGACCTTCAGCTACCCTTACTGGCGTCCCTTTGTGGTCAATACGGTAGTCAATGAACCGTTTCCGGGTTTGCCAGCGAATTTGCAGACCGCGTTTGTCGAAGAACTGACGCCAGAAGAACAAGCCGCCTTCCTTCAGATGGCCGCAGAAAATCGCGACATGGCGGTGGCGATGGCTGCCGCTGCGCTGCAAGCGCCTATCGCGATGGAAACTGCCGAACCCGCGCCCGATCAGGCAACGGCTGTGGTCGCAGCCAGTGGGAATTTTGTCCGCATTGACGCCGTTCACTGGGCACAGGGCCGGGCCATCGTTTACCAGCTGCCGGATAACAGCAAAGTTCTGCGTCTGGAAGATTTCGAGGCTGCCAACGGGCCTGATCTTTACGTGCTGCTTTCGGCCAGCCCGCGTCCACTCACACAGGAGGAGGTCGAACTGAGCAATCTGGATTTTGAACTGGGGCGATTGAAGGGTAATATCGGCAATCAGAATTACAATATTCCACCGGAAGTTGACCTGAGTCTGTATAATAGTGTGGTGATTTACTGTAAAGCTTTTAACGTCGTGTTCAGTACCGCAACGATTTAGGTTGGATATGAGGAACCCGTGCCCGCAGATTATGCCGTCTTAGCGCCCATCTATTCTGCCATTGGAATGGATGCCTTTGCCGATGCGATAACACCGCGCCTGATCGATTTCGCGCAGCGCAACGACTGGATGGGACGGCGCATTGTGGATGTGGGTTGTGGCAGCGGGGCCAGCCTGGAATGGCTGACACGCCGCAATTACATCTGCGCCGGTTACGACACCTCAGCGGCCATGCTGGAACTCGCCAGAACGCGGCTCAATTCTGCCGGGCTGTACCATGATCTGCACGAACGCGACATCCGCGAGAACCGCGCCGAGGGGAATCCGTTTGATCTGGCGCTGGCGCTGGATGTGGTCAATGAACTCAACAGTCTGCGCGATCTGGAAGCCATGTTCACCAGTGTGGGCAGCCTGCTCCACGCCAACCGACTCCTGATTTTTGACATGTATACCATTCAGGGGCTGACGAAGGCAGGTTCCGCCGGCGACCAGATTATCCGCAATGAAAACAGCCTGACCGTCGTGACCAGCAATCATTACGACTATGATCGCCAGGTCCACGACCAGCATTACCTGGTGTTTCACCGTGAGGGCGAGACATGGCAGCGGCAGGAGGGCGCGCGCGTGCTGCGGGGCTACCCTGCACAGGCCATCAGCGCGCTGCTGCAACGCTGCGGGTTCCAGACCCGGCACGTGATTACGCCGCAGTTTGAGGAGTTTGAACCCGGTATTTCATCCGCAGACCGCATTATATTTGTGGCAGAGAAACAGTAACTATGGAAGACGCGAGTATCCTTACCAGTCAGACCAAAAAAGCGTATCCGGTGGACGCCGAACACAGCGGCCTGCGCATCGCGATTGTGGTTATTTTTATCGTGTGCTGGATCATCCTGTTCGCGATTCTCAACACCCTCATCCCCAGTGATGGCCTCAACATTCTGGCGGTGATTATCAGCTTTGCGGCTACCGCGCTGGTGACGCAGCAGCTTGAAAAGGTGTTGAAGTCCCGCTGGCCGAGCGGACGGGCGCTGAACATCACTGACACGCATATTCAGGTAGTGAGAGGGTCAAAGATCGAACGCCAGATTGATGGCAGCCAGCGGGTGAATATCCTGCTGTGGCGCTTCAAGATCGCGCGGCGGTCACGGGTTCCCAAAGGCTGGTATATGATCGCCTGCGCGCTTGAACAGGATGACAGCTACCTGCCGGTGTATACTTTTATGTCTCCCACAGATTTTGACAACCTGAAAACACACCAGCAGTTTCCCCTGCTGCAAAGCCAGAAAGAACTCAAGCGTGACGGACAACCAGACATCCGGCTGGCGGGCGAACAGCGGCGGCTGCACACCGCCGAACAGGTTCGCTGGATGGAAGGCGCTGAGATGGATGCGGAAGACTTCAAGAAATTCCTGATCAGTTTACAAGAGCATTTTCCTCAATGGATGCCCTCCGTACTTTAGCAGACCAACACCGTAAAGATCATGGTTTACGAACAGTGGGCTTAAGCCCACTGTCTATTCATAAACATCGCTTTGGCCGGCTGCTGGCCGCCATTTTCCTGCTCGGACTGGGCATCCACACGGCGCAGGCACAGACTGAACTGACATTGTTTGCGCCTGTCACCGGGACCTTGAACAGCGGCGCGGAAGATCGCTGGACTTTCCAGGCGGCGGATGGCGCGATGCTGTCCTTCCGGCTGCAAACGACGAATGGCGATCTGGACCCGATCATGACCCTGACCGGCAGCGCCGGAAATGTCATCCTGAGTAACGACGACTATGATTATCCAGACACGTCCGACGCGCTGCTGGAAGGTATTACGATCCCGCGCACAGACAACTACACCCTGACCGTTACGGGATTCGGCGACACCAGCGGGAGTTATGAATTAACGATGCTGGCCGGGTTTGCCGAAATCGCGCGGCAGGAAAGTTTCGAGGACGACTCCCGCTGGCAAACAGACCATGACACCCTGGAGATTGTGGTGGGCAGCAGTCGACTCGCGCTGCTGCTGACCGGGGCCAGTGAGCGCGGCATTGTCACCTATGACAATGACCTGTGGGATGACCACTATGTCACAATCGATATTCCAGAGGTTAACACACGCGGAAACTGGCAGATTGGCCTGATTGTCCGCTATCAGGATGCTGAAAATTATTATCTGTATAACCTGAACAGCCAGGGGCAGTGGCGTTTTATAATCCACACAGCGGAGGGTGAACGCCCGATCCGCGATTGGAGCGCTCACCCGGCCATTGTCGCGGGCCAGACACAGTTCAGCCTGGGCCTGCTGGCGAATGGAATGGGCTTTGATTTTTTTTACAACGGCCAGTTGATCGGGCGCGTGGCAGACCAGACGATTACAGGGCCAGGCCGGGTCGCCCTGATGATCGAAACCCCGGCAGACATCGGCAGTGAACTGGTGGCACAGTTTCAGAATCTGGTGATTACCACACCGCTCGATGCGGCGGTCCCCCAAACTCTGCTCACGGGCAATGCGTCGGTGATGGTGCAGGAACTTCAGCGCCGCCGTTTGGTTCCTTCCGCCGGGGAGATGGGGCTGGTTGTCCCGGAGAGTTTCGTGACTTATAACCGTCCCGGTGTGAACGAACTGCCTCTCGGCGGCAGCAGCACCTACCGCACCTTTGCGCTGGGGACAACCGTTACCTGGGAAATTGCCCCGCAGAATTTGCCGGCCGGGTGCGGGCTGATCCTGCGATCTGGTGAAGCGAGCAGCTATTTTCTGGCGTACCTCGATCAGAACGGTGGCTACGGCCTTTCGCGGCGGATAGGCGATCATTTTGAACCGGGTTTGTATGGTGAAGGACCAACCCCTGGCAGCGGACCGCACCGCCTGCTGGTGATCGCCAACGAAAGCCAACTGCTGTATTACATTAACGGGCAGCTTGTGGGAACCCTCAACAGCACCGCAACGGATGGGGTCATCGGAAACGCGGTGGTCAATTTTGAAGCGACGACCACCTCCTGCCAGTTTTCCGACACGTGGGTCTGGACGTGGGAGTGACATACAGCCTGCTGCGGGTGTCCATATCCCGGTGGACAAATCCATCCTGTGCTAAACTGACGTAATACAATACGAAACGTTTTGAACACGGATGCCATGACTCCACTTGAAGCAGCCATTCTACGCACGGTATTGTACGCTGATGTCT
>CAZKIB010000286.1:6103-6840 GCA_964552425.1 uncultured Anaerolineaceae bacterium
ATTTTCCGCTGACGGTGGCGGAAATCCATCATTTTCTGATCGCCGACGCCTGTGTGTCTCAGGCAGAGATCGAGACGCTGCTGCGCGAGTCGAGCCTTCTGCACGAACTGCTCATTACCGATGACCACTATGTTGCCTGCGCGCTCCGCCCCGCCCTTCTGGAGCAGCGTAAACAGCGCGAACAGGTGGCCCAAAGCCTATGGCCGCAGGCAGTCCGGTATGGCACATGGCTCGGAAGATTACCCTTTGTGCGGATGGTGGCCCTGACCGGCGCGCTGGCGGTGCGGAATGCCCCTGCCGCAAGTGATGACCTGGACTATATTCTGGTGACTGCGCCCAACCGTGTGTGGCTGGCGCGGGCGTTTGCGATTGTGCTGGTGCGGCTGGTCAGGCTGCGCGGTGTGGTGATCTGCCCGAATTACGTACTGGCGGAAAACGCGCTGGAGCAGGAAAAAAAAGACCTGTTCATCGCCCATGAAATCGCGCAGATGATCCCGCTCTACGGGCATCCGCTGTACTGGCGGTTCCGCACGATCAATACATGGGCCAACACGCAGCTTCCCAACGCGCGCGCGCCATTTTATGCTGAACCCGATTATGGCACTGGCAGGCTGTGGGGTTTGCTCAAAAGGGCGCTGGAAATGCTGCTCGGCGGCAGGGTTGGCGATTGGCTGGAACAGTGGGAGTACCGGCGCAAGCTGGCCCGCTTCGCCGATGATATGCAGACGCCGGGTTCT
>CAZKIB010000286.1:6866-7428 GCA_964552425.1 uncultured Anaerolineaceae bacterium
TGATGAACACCGGGTCAAAGGTCACTTTAACGATTATGGACACCCGGTTTTGCGCCAGTACGCGCAGAAACTGCGGGAATACGGGCTGGCGGAAACGCCGCTGGCCGCGCCGGGCGACTGATACACAAGGGCGCACCGGAATGCGCCCCTGTGAAAATGCGTGTTGGCAGGATTACTTCATGACCGCGCCGAGCGAGTCGCACGCCGGGCAGGTTCCATCGGGCCGGAACATGGCATAACCGCCCATTGGGTCCGTCGCGGTATAGAACGGGAAGTCCACATTCCAGACGATCATCAGACGAACGCGCCCACTCTGCGCCGCAGCGGTGGCCGCCCCGGCCAGCCAGGAAGAATGCTCGGCCACACTGGTGCTGGCCGCCCAGCCAAAGGACGCCGGGATCGCGGTGCTGAAACCATCGCCAGACAGATAGCCCAGTTCAGTGAAGCACACGGGCTTGCCGCCAAACGGGTTATAACCGCGCGCCAGCATAGAGCTAAAGTAGTAGGTAGGGTATTCGCCGCGCGGGTCGCCGCTGTTCTGGGTGGGCGGGATGATGCCTTC
>CAZKIB010000287.1:0-6029 GCA_964552425.1 uncultured Anaerolineaceae bacterium
TGGAAGACCTGCGTCAGATCACCGGCCAGCAGCCAGTGGTGACGCGCGCGCGCAAAAGCATCGCGAACTTTAAACTGCGTGAAGGCCGGGCTATTGGTTTGAAAGTCACCCTGCGTGGCGAAAAGATGTGGGCGCTGCTGGATCGCTTCATCAATATCGCCCTGCCCCGCGTGCGTGACTTTCGGGGTGTCTCGCCTGATACATTCGACGGGCGCGGCAACTACACCATCGGCCTGCGTGAGCAGATCATCTTCCCGGAAATCCAGTATGAAAAGATCGATAAGGTGCGCGGTATGGAAATTACCGTCGTCACCACCGCCCGCACCGATGAAGAAGGCCGCCGCCTGTTGAAACTGCTGGGCATGCCTTTCCGTGAGAATTAGGGGAGAGCTATGGCGAAGAAATCATTGACAGCCCGCGAAACACGGCGGAAGTATAAAGTCCGGGTACGCAACCGCTGCCAGTATGTTGACCCGAATTCGGGCAAAACCTGTGGCCGCCCACGCGGCTACCTGCGGCGCTTTGGCCTGTGCCGCATTCATTTCCGTGAACTGGCACTGCGGGGCCAGATTCCCGGTGTCGTTAAATCAAGCTGGTAGGAGCGCGACCCTATGATAAATGATCCGATTGCCGATATGCTGACACGCATTCGGAATGCGCTGCTGGCCGGGAAGCCTGAAGTCGAAATCCCCCGGTCAAAAATCAAAATCGAAATTGCCCGCATCCTGAAAAATGAGGGGTATATCGAAGACTATGTCGTTGGCGATCAGCAGCCCATCCCGCTGATTACCGTCAAACTCAAGTATTACGGTGCGCGCCGTGATCGCCGTCCAGTGATCACCTCACTCCAACGGATCAGCAAACCGGGCCGGCGTGTGTATCGCGGCGCCCGTGACCTGCCCCGCGTGATGAGCGGCATTGGCATCGCGATTGTCACCACCCCCAAAGGCGTGATGACCGATCAGGAAGCCCGTCGCAATCGTGTCGGTGGTGAGGTGTTGTGTTACATCTGGTAAAGGAGGGATAACGAGATGTCCCGTATTGGTAAGAAGCCTGTGGCTGTCCCCGGTAAAGTCAATGTGACGATAGAGGGGCAGGATGTCACGGTCAAGGGACCCAAGGGTGAACTGAGCCATTCGGTACACCCGGCTATTAAGATCAAACAGGAAGACAGAACCCTGTACGTTGAACGTCCTTCTGATGAGCGTGAGCACCGGGCGCTGCACGGCCTGACGCGCGCGCTGCTCGCCAATATGGTGACTGGCGTGTCCGACGGGTTCAAGAAAACACTCAAGATCGAAGGCGTGGGTTATACCAGCGAGATGCGTGGCAAAGACCTGGTAATGAAACTGGGCTATTCCCACGAAATTGTCGTCAACCCGCCTGAAGGGATCAGTTTTGTCGTCGAAGATCGTGGCGTCACCATCCACATTCAGGGCATCGACAAACAGGTGGTCGGTCAGGTAGCCGCCAATATCCGCGAACTGCGTCCGCCAGAGCCGTACAAGGGCAAGGGTGTGCGCTATTCCGATGAGAAGATCCGCCGCAAGGCCGGTAAGCAAGGTAAGGCGTAATCATGAACGCGAACAAGAAAAAACATCAGGGACGCGAACAGCGGCATCGCCGTGTGCGCGCCCGTGTGGTGGGGACGCCAGAGCGTCCGCGTATGAATATTTATCGCAGCCTGAGCAATATCTACGTTCAGGTCATTGACGATGTGGCCGGACACACGCTCGTGTCTGGGTCCACCATTGATAAAGAAATCGTGGCGCAGATTAACGGAAAATCCAAACTGGAAGCCGCTAAAATCGTCGGACAGATCGTGGCCGAACGGGCAAAAAACGCAGGCATTTCCAAAATCGTGTTCGACCGGGGTGGCTACAAATTTCATGGTCGCGTGGCCGCCGTGGCCGCTGGCGCGCGTGAAGCTGGCCTGGAATTCTAGAGAGAGTGAGAAGCGACTATGTCTGAAAGACGACGCGAACCACGCCGTGACCGGGATGACGACCGCGAAGAACTTGATGAGCGCGTCGTCGATATTCGGCGCGTGGCAAAAGTGATTAAGGGTGGCCGCC
Source organism: uncultured Anaerolineaceae bacterium (assembly GCA_964552425.1). Taxonomy (GTDB): domain Bacteria; phylum Chloroflexota; class Anaerolineae; order Aggregatilineales; family Phototrophicaceae. Next base: position 2,076 of record CAZKIB010000287.1, read on the forward strand.
GTTTCGCCTTTCGCACGGTGGTCATCATCGGGGATAACAAAGGGCGCGTAGGCATCGGTGTCGGCAAGGCGCGTGGTGTGCCCGACAGCATCCGTAAAGGCTCGGATCGCGCGCGGCGCAACATGGAAAAAGTCGCCCTTTCCGGCACGACGATCCCGCATCCGGTAGTCGGGCGTTATGGCGGCGCGAAAGTGCTGCTCAAACCCGCTTCTCCCGGTACAGGTGTTATCGCCGGCGGTGGTGTGCGCGCCGTACTCGACGCGGCTGGTGTGCGGGATATTCTGACCAAAAGCCAGGGAAGCGCCAATCTGCTCAATGTGGCGATGGCAACCCTCGCAGCCCTGCAATCCCTGCACACTGCCGAAGAAATGGCCGCGATGCGTGGTAAGAGAGTCGAAGATGTGCTGCCCTTCTGGGAACGCGCGGCCCGGCGGCAGGGTGTCGAAATTCTTACCCCGGAAGCAGGGGGAGACAGTGATGACTAAGGTACTGCGCATTACACTGGTACGCAGCCCGATTGGCTATAAGGAAGATCAGAAAGCCACCGCGAAGGCGCTGGGGCTGCGCAAACTGAAAGCAACCGTCACACGCGAGGATACCCCATCCATCCGGGGGATGATTAACAAAATCAGCCACCTGGTTGAAGTGGAAGAAGTGGAACAATCATGCACTTACACGACCTGAAACCCGCTGAGGGTTCCAAGAAGAAAAAACATCGCGTCGGGCGCGGTATCGCGGCAGGCAAAGGTAAGACCGCCGGGCGTGGTACCAAAGGCCAGGGCGCGCGGACGGGCGGCGGCAAAGGCCCCTACTTCGAAGGTGGTCAGCTTCCCCTGGTTCGCCGTCTGCCTTTCAAGCGCGGCTTTAACAATATCTTCCGCATCGAGCATCAGGAAGTCCGGCTCGATCATCTGGAAGCCCACGAAGGCATTGCCAATGGCGCGGAAGTCACGCCACAACTGCTGGCCGAACTGCGCCTGATCCGCGAAGCCGATCAGCCAGTCGTCGTGCTGGGCAATGGCGAAATCAAAAAGAAGCTGAACATCAAAGCCCACCGCTTCACCAAAAGCGCGGCAGAGAAGATTCAGGCTGCGGGTGGCACGATTGAACAACTGGAGCTGAAGCTGACTGGCGCGCACGCAACGGTCAAGCTGCTGCGAAAGGCCGAACTTGCCAAAATTTATGGCGAAGACACCGAGTAAACCGGGTGCTGAACACCTTTAGTGCTGAGTCGCGATAGGGTCGAACCCTTTATGGACTCAGCACTTCGAATTTTCGCCAAGAGTGTAAGGATTACTGTTTATGCAAGCCATTGAGGCTTTAAGAAACGCCTGGCGGCTTTCAGATGTGCGCAGCAAACTGCTGTTTACAGGTCTGGTGCTGCTGGTTTATCAGTTCGCCGCGCATGTGCCGGTGATCGGCGTCAACCGCGCGGTATTGCAGGAAGTCCTGAATTCAGAGGGGGCCGGGTTTATCGGCGTACTCAATCTGCTTTCGGGCGGCGCGGTAGCCAATTTCAGTGTCATCGCCATGGGTGTGTATCCCTACATTACCGCCTCGATTATTTTCCAACTGCTCGTGCCCATTATCCCCCAGCTTGAAGCCTTGCAGCGAGAACCGGGCGGCAGGGAAAAAATCCAGCGCTATACCTATTATCTGGCAATTCCTATGGCGATGATTCAGGCTGTCGGCCAGATCGCCATTTTCAGCGGTTTCGCGGCAGGTGGTGAACTCATCACCGGCTTCGGCAGCAATATTCTGGTGACAGTCACGGTCATCGCAACCATGACAGCCGGCACGATGTTCGCGGTCTGGCTGGGCGATCTGATTACCGAACAGGGCATCGGCAACGGGATTTCGATCATCATTTTCGCAGGCATTGTCGCTTCCGCGCCGTCAAACCTGGCGCAGCTTCTGACCACTGCAACTTCCCCGGTGGTTCATGCCGTCATGTTCATCGCGATTGTGCTGATTACGGTGTTCGTCATCGTGCTGATTCAGGAAGGCGTGCGCCGCATCCCGGTGCAGTATGGCAAGCGCGTGCGCGGACGCAAGCAGTACGGTGGGGCCAGCACCCACATCCCACTGCGAGTCAACCCGGTGGGCATGATCCCGCTTATCTTCGCGCAGTCGATCATCACCTTCCCGGCTATCATCGTCAACCTGTTCCCGCCTGGGCCGCTGGGCACATCCATCACCCAGACGTTCGGGCAGCAGCAGGGCCTGGCCTATTGGGGCACATTCTTCCTGCTGACCGTCGGTTTTACGTTCTTCTATGCCGAGACGATGATCGCCAACCAGAATCTTGCCGAAAATTTGCAGCGGCAGGGCGGTTTTATTCCCGGCATTCGCCCCGGCAAACGCACTGAAGAATATATCGTGCGCGTGTCCCGGCGCATTACCATTGTCGGCGCGCTTTTCCTGGGCCTTATCGCCATTCTGCCGGGCTTTGTGGACCTGCTTAACAGTGTCCTGTTCCCCACCGAATTTGTGAGCGGAGCCAACACCCTCAACGCGGCCAGTGTCATCTCAGGGTCCGGGTTGATTATCGTGGTCGGCGTGGTCATCGACACCATGCGCCAGCTTGAAGCCCAGCTTGTTATGCGCAACTACGAAGGCTTCATGCGCTAACAGGAACAGGGCCGCGCTTTCGCGTCCTGTTCACCACAACCCAGAGTCAAACGCAGGGCGGCTGTAGGGTCGCCCTGCCAGCGGTAACCAGCACCAGAACGGAAAATCAATGGGCATCTACATCATCCTCACAGGGGTCCAGGGGGCTGGCAAAGGCGTCCAGGCCAAATTCATCAGCGAAGCATACCGCATCCCCCATGTGTCCACTGGCGATTTATTCCGCGCAATGAAAACGCGGGAAGACGAACTGGCCCGCCGCATTCAGGAGATTATGGCATCCGGCCAACTGGTCTCCGACGAAATCACCAACGAAGTGCTGAAGGATCGCCTCGAACAGCCGGACGCGGCCAACGGGGTCATTCTGGACGGCTATCCACGCAATCCCGATCAGGCGGCGTGGCTTGAAAATTATCTGCGCGAAAAAGGTGAATCCGTCACCACCGTATTATTGCTGAAACTTGATCTGTATATCGCGTTTAAGCGCGCTTTTGGCCGCGTGTTGTCTACTGAAACCGGGAAAGTCTATAATCTCTTTTTCGATCAGGACGGCATTGACTGGCATTACGAAGACGACCCAACCGGCAAATTCCCGCCCCGTGTGGTCGCCGTTGAAAAGGAAACCGGCAAGCCGCTGGTGCGCCGTCCAGACGATGCCAACGCCGCTGCGGTTATCAAACGCATCGACACCTATCTGGCGACTACCATGCCGCTGGTCAATTATTATCGTCAGGCCGGGCTGCTGGCCGAAATTGACGCCGAACAGTCCATTGCCGAAGTCAGCCAGGCGATCCAGGCTGTTATCGAACAGTCGTCACATTAAACCATGACTATCCACTACAAATCGCCGGACGAAATCGCCATCATGCGCGAAGCCGGGCGCATCGTCGCCTGTGCCCATCAGGTCATGCGCGAAGCGGTTCAACCCGGCGTCACCACCGGCGAACTGAACAGACTGGCCGATACCGTGCTGCGCGATTATGGCGCGACACCCGCTTTTCTGGGGTATCCCAAGCCCGATTCGCCCAATTACCCCGCGTCTATCTGCGCGTCGGTCAATGAGGAACTGGTGCATGGGATTCCCGGAGACCGGGTGCTGAAAGAAGGCGACATCATCAGCATCGACATTGGCTCAGTCTACAAGGGCTTCGTGGGGGATTCCGCGTGGACCTACCCGGTAGGCGAGGTGGCCCCCGCCGTACAGCGTTTGCTGGAAGTGTCTGAGGAAGCGTTGTGGGTAGGCATCCGCGCGTCTGTGCTGCCGCATGAAACCCGTGATGTCGCCCTGGCGATTCAGCATTATGTCGAGAAACACGGCTACAGCGT
>CAZKIB010000287.1:6149-6748 GCA_964552425.1 uncultured Anaerolineaceae bacterium
AGTTAAAGCCAGGCATGACCTATGCGCTGGAACCGATGGTGAACGCCGGACGGCCCGAAACCCGTGAACTGGCGGACAAATGGACCGTCGTGACACGCGACAGGTCATTATGTACCCACTTTGAACATACGATTGCGATTACTGAAGGGGAACCGCTTGTTTTAACACTCCCATAGTGATTTACACTGGACTTCCGTACATTCGATTGCTATAATACCTGTTCTTTCCGAGGGGATCAGGAAATCAATCATGCGAGTATCCACATCTGTTAAAAAGCGTTGCCCGAAATGCCGCGTGATTAAGCGTCATGGTCGGGTCATGGTTATTTGTGAAAATCCCAAACACAAGCAGCGTCAGGGTTAATCTGAGGCGGAGGGCGTAAATGGCGCGTATTGAAGGGGTGGACCTGCCCCGTGATAAACGAATTGAAGTGGCATTAACCTATATTTACGGCATCGGGCGGCCTACCAGCACCGATATTCTGGAACAGACCGGTGTGAACCCGGATACCCGTGTCAAAGACCTGACAGAAGCGGAACTGCAACTGCTGCGCGACGAAGTTTCCAAGCTCACCGTCGAAGGTGATCTGCGCCGCGAAG
>CAZKIB010000287.1:6790-7371 GCA_964552425.1 uncultured Anaerolineaceae bacterium
TGTCAGAAATCGGCAGCTATCGCGGGCTGCGGCATCGTCACAGCCTGCCGGTACGCGGCCAGCGGACACGCACCAATGCGCGCACCCGGCGTGGTGTACGCAAAACTGTGCCCGGTCGTGGTCGTCGTCGCGGCGCAACCAAGAAGTAAGCAGTACCCCTGCTCGCCGCTACAGCCGTATTACCCAATAGCGAATACTCATGCGCCCTGCTTCTAGGTAGGGCGCGTTTCCCGTAAAAAGCCGTCTGGAGAAGTTTCGCATGGCACGCCAGAAGAAAGCAGCACCCGGTGGTCGTCGAGCCGCCAAGAAAGTCGTCAAAAATATACCCTACGGTCAGGCGCACATCTATGCGACCTTCAACAACACCATTGTCACCCTGACCGACCAGTCTGGTAATGTGGTGTCCTGGGCCAGCGCGGGCACGTCTGGCTTCAAGGGCAGCCGCAAAAGCACCCCGTTCGCCGCGCGGATGGCCGCACAGAATGCGTCGGACACCGCGATGGGTCACGGGATGCAGGAAGTTGATGTCTTTGTCAAAGGCCCCGGCCCCGGACGCGAAGCCGCGATCCGTGCCATCCAGG
>CAZKIB010000288.1:0-318 GCA_964552425.1 uncultured Anaerolineaceae bacterium
ATTTCCAGAATCTGCCGCATGAGATCGGCCTGCTGCGCCGGGTCAGGATTTGCCGAAAGCTGGCGGTACAGCTCCATCTGGGTCTTCGGCCCTGTCGGGGGTTCTTCGGCAAGTGCATGGCTCGGATTGGCAAACCAGTACTGCCACGCGATGCCATAGTGCGACTCGTTGCTGAAGGGGAAGTACCAGCGCGGTTCCAGAATTACATCCAGACCACCATCACCACCCCAGACACTGGCATCCTGCTGGTTAGCCGCTTTACGATCATAAAGCAGGGTGCGGTCAATCACGTTGGCCTGACCGTCGATGCCGACTTCT
>CAZKIB010000288.1:332-6563 GCA_964552425.1 uncultured Anaerolineaceae bacterium
CATCGCGTCGATCCATTCCACACCAACGGTCTGGATGTCGACAGTGAAGGAAATGCGCTTGCCATCCGGCCCAAGACGGAAGCCCTCGGCATCGCGTTCGGTGTAACCGGCAGCATCAAGGTGCTGATTCGCCAGTTCGACGCTGTACTCGGTGTATTGTTTGGCGAGCTGCTCGTTATAGAATTCCGAAGTCGGACGCGGCGCAAGCTGCCAGGGTTCGCCCTGACCAACCCAGATCAGGTCGATCAGTTCCTGCCGGTTGATGGCGTGGGACAGACCAACGCGGAAGTCTTTGTTCTGGAAGATTTCGCGTTTGACCGGGTCGGGGTGAGTCAGGTTGAGCGCGACAATCATGTTGTTCATGCTGGAAGGCACGGTTTCATAGAAGTGATAACCGCCCGCTTCCATATTGTCGAAGAAGACCGCTTTGTTAGCAAGGCTGGCGATGTGGCGATCCATCATATCGATTTCGCCATTCAGGGCGCGCAGCACCAGGGTTTCGGTGTCGTTGCCAGCGTCCAACTGCACATAATCAATATACGGATACTGGTTGCCTTCGGGGTCCACTTTCCAGTAGTAGGGGTTGCGGACAGCCGTGACCTGCTCTGCACCCGCGCCCTGGCCGCTTTCGAGTACCCAGGCGTTGATGGTCGGTTTGGGTGTAAACCACTCATCCGAAACTTTTTGTGTCCACAGGTCGACCCAGGTTTCCAGGCCGGCTTCCTGAACCAGCGCGTCAATGCCATCGGGATTAAAAACCGCATGGAACTGTTCGGCATAATGGCGCGGCATACGGGTCAGGATGTTGCCATCCGGTGTCGCCAGACGCTGGAGGAACAGACCATTGGGGGCTGCGAACGAGAATTTGACGGTGTAATCGTCCACTGCTTCGACTGTGCCGATTTCACCACCGGACACCATCCAGTTCGGCGGGGCGGGGCTGATTTCGGTGTTGGTGGCATGGGCTTCGTACCAGAACACAATGTCATTGGCGGTAAAGGGCACGCCGTCTGACCATTTCATGCCTTCGCGCAGGAAGAAGGTATATTCTGAACCATCTTCGTTCACTTCGTAGCTGGTCGCCACATTCGGAATGACTTCGGTCCATTCCAGATTCCAGCGAACCAGACCCTCGTTGCCGATGGTACGGACGAGCAGAGCGCCATCATTGCCGCCGCGCAGGCCCATGTGCCAGGTCCCGCCGTAGACGCCAATGCGTTCGACTGGTTCAACCACCAGCGGTTCCACAGGAAGGCGTTCCGCGACGGGGGGCAGATCCATACCATCCAGCATCGGCGCCTGGCTGTACATCATGTCCTGAGCGCCGAGCAGCGAAACCGACGTTAACAATAAGACTGCAAGAACAAGAAGTGTAGTGATGCGTTTCATTGTGAACATATCTCCTGAATATTCTTAAAACCTGACCGCGTTCACGTTACTTATAGTCCCATTCAATCGCTAGCCGGCCTCCTTTCCGGGGTCATCACAGAATGGCGCGCTCTCCCGCACGATCAGTTCATGATTGAGCAGAACCTGATCCTGCGTGGGATGGCCTTCGATACGTTCAAGCAGCATTCGGGCTGCCAGCGCCCCGACCTCCCGTTTGGTCAGTTGCAGACGCAGGGTGGTCAAAGAGGGGGTCAGCAGTTCCGCGAGGAAAATATCATCATAACCGATGACGGCGACATCATCGGGAACTCGTAAACCGAGGTCATGGCAGGCCCGCAGCGCGCCCGCCGCGATTTCAGCATTGAAGCAGATCAGGCTATCAATCGCCCGTTCACTTTCGAGCAGTTGGCGGGTAGTTGTATAGCCGGTGCGCCGGTGGCTGTTCACAATCCACTCAGAGGCAACCGGCAAATCCGCGGCTTTCAGCGCCTCGACGAACCCGCGCTTCCGTTCGCGCGAGGCGTAGGTAGGCACGTCCCAGCTCACATACCCAATACAGCGCCGTCCGTAATTCATCAGGTGAGTCACGGCGGTTTCCATGCTTTTCAGTTCGTCGGTGAAAATACTGCCGGCCACACCAGGTTCAACATCCGCGTTGATGGTGATAGCCGCGCGCTGTTTGCCGAGAGCCAGGGTCAGCTCGTCCGCCGTGAGGTGAGAGCTAAAAACAATAACCCCATCGACCCGATCCTCTTCAAACAAATTCAGGACCGCCTGTTCGCGCCGGTGACTGTTGGCCGTGTTACACAGGACAATATGATAACCATGCTCCCAGAAGATGCGCTCAACACCTTCCAGCACCGCGCCATAATACGCGCTTGAAATGCTGGGAACCACAATGCCAATTTTGAGTGTTCGGGCGGTTGCCAGGCTGCGCGCCACACGGTTGGGACGATACCCCAGTTCGTGCATCACGCTGAGGACATGCTGGCGGGTTTCCTCGCTGATGCCTTCCTTGTTGTTCAGCACGCGCGAGACGGTCATGGCCGATACATCGGCCCGCGCAGCCACATCAGCGATGGTAAGATGGTCTTTTTGTTTCGTCACCCAAAAAACTCACAAAATATATTGTATATGATATTCATTCTTAAGCTGGTTAGCGCTAACGTTACCGCTAACTTTGAGAACTTACCCGATAGATTATATGCTTTCAGAGTGTTTGTCAAGCAATTCCAGACAAACCACACAATTGCCGGTGATTTCTGTCAGCGATTAACGCATGTGCGCGAACGGTTGCGGCGCGGGGCACTCTGGCGCTACCATTGGCGCAGTTTGTCGGTTCGCGTAACCCTGATGTAACGGTCATGAGGCATTGGAGATCAGCATGGCGAAACTGCTTTCGGTGAATGTGTCCCTGCCAAAAGAAGTGCCCTATCGCGGTGAGACCCTGCTCACCGGCATTTATAAAGAACCGGTGGAAGGCCGGGTGATGCTGCGCACGCTCAATCTGGATGGGGATGGGCAGGCCGACTTGCAGGCGCACGGCGGCATTCACAAGGCAGTCTACGTGTATCCCTATGAACATTACGCTCCCTGGGCGCATGAACTGGGCCGGGACGATTTTGTGTTCGGCCAGTTCGGTGAAAATTTCACCACTGAGGGCCTGCTCGAAGACGCGGTCTTTATCGGCGATGTGTATCGCATTGGCGAGGCGCTGGTGGAAGTGACCCAGCCGCGTGCCCCCTGTTTCAAGCTGGCGCATAAAATGAAACTGCCAACCTTTGTCAAAACCTTTACCCGGTCCGAACGAGCCGGCTTTTACGTGCGTGTCCTGGAAGAAGGCGAAGTCGGCGCGGGTGATTTGATTGAGCGGGTTCACACAGACGCGGCGCAGATGTCTGTGAAGGCCGTCTTTCATCTGCTGTTTTTCGACAGGGACAACATCGAGCAGGCCGAACGTGCGGCCAATATCCCGGCCCTCGCCCCCGGCTGGCGCGACTCGTTCGCGGAGATCGTCAGTCGCGCTCAGGCCGGCTGAACAGACGATTTACGTCAAAACCGTAATAGGCCAGCACATTGGTGAGAATCAGGATCGCCCCGGCTTCGTCCAGGTTGCCGATAATCGGCGCGTTGTCGGGGATAAATTCCAGAATGCCGGCCGTCGGGTTCAGGATATAGAGGATTGCCACTGCCCCTAACCCCAGGATAAACATGTTTTTCAGGATGCCCATTTAGAACCTTTCCGGTGCGTTGAACGTATTAGCCTGTACGCAAAAAGGGCGCTTCGGTTGTAATTTTGTGATCCCAAAAAATCCTGACATATCCTGTCAGGTATTGCGGCGTATGATAAGAATAGTCGCAGATTGCCCCGCTTACAAAGGTTCATGAGGGTTGACAAAGGTTCAAAATCGCTGTACTAATTGACAGGTTGGATTCGTGCGGATTGTGCTATAATGAGCGAGTTACCGAACATTTTTTCTATCACGCCCACGTCGGATAACAACGGAGGAATGTGTGACAGCAACAAAGGGTGAATTCACAGTTGCCAATGCCTATCGTTATAACCGTTCCGGCACGCTGCGCTGGATTCTGTCTCATGTGCTGCGGTATCGCCTGCTCTTCTTCGGAGCCATCACGTTGTATCTGGTCGCGTGGTCATCGTTTGCCTACAGCCGCGTGCTGATCGGTGATGCAGCCGACGAGATCGCCAGTCCCAGTGGGCCGAACGGGGCGCTGCTGGTGGCGCTGGCGGCGCTGGGTGTGATGGTGCTGGACAGCGTGTGCGCGCTGGGCGGCAGCCTGTCGATTGAGACGATTGCGCAGCGGCTCTCCCGCGATTCGCGTGAAGAACTGTATGTCAGCCTGCTCGGCAAAAGCCAGACCTTTCATGACCGCCAGCGGGTGGGCGATGTCATGGCGCGCGCGACGGACGACGTGCAGCAGCTTAACGTGATGATTAACCCTGGGGTGCTGTTCATCGCTGAAATCGTGCTGGGCCTCAGCGTGCCCATGCTGACCATCGCCTCGATTCACTGGCAGCTTCTGCTGGTCCCGTCCATCTTTGTGGTGCTGTACATCATTACGGTGCGCATCTACTTCCGGCGGCTGAGTCCGGTCATCGGCAGTCAGCGCATGTTCTACGGCATCATGAACGCCGGGCTGGAAGAGACGATTTCCGGCATCGAAGTCGTCAAAGCCACCGCTCAGGAAGGTTTCGAGCGCAAGAAATTTTACGAGAACGCCCGCAAAGTGCGTGATTATTTGGTTCAGCAGGGACGCATCGAAGCGCGCTACATCCCCTTCCTCCTTTATGGGTTCGCGCTGGGGTTCACCTTCCTGCACACCATGATCCTGTTCGGGCAGGGCACGCTGGCGATTGGTCAGGTGGTCGCCGTGACCGGGCTGGTGGGGGCCATGCGCTTCCCGATCTTCATTTCGATCTTCGCCTTTACCCTCGTACAGTTGGGCATGGCCGGGGGCACGCGCATCCTGGAACTGATTAATGCCAAAGCCGATATGGACGAGAACAGCGGCGGTCACAGTGCGGCGGTGCGCGGGGACATCAAGTTCGAGGATGTCAGCTTTGGCTACGAAGATGGCATGGTGCTGGAGAATCTCAGCTTCCATGTCAAACCGGGCGAGACGGTGGCGATTGTCGGGCAGACCGGCAGCGGCAAGAGTACGCTGACCGACCTGATTAACCGCACCTATGATGTGACTGGCGGACGCATCCTGATTGACGATGTGGACATCCGCGACTGGAACCTGAACTCGGTGCGTTCGCAAATCTCGCGCATCGAGCAGGATGTGTTCCTGTTCTCGCGCAGCATAGCGGAAAACATCGCGTTCGGCGCGCCGGATGCCACGCAGGAGCAGATCGAACAGGCGGCCAAAGAAGCCCAGGCGCACGACTTCATTATGTCCTTTGCAGAAGGCTACGACACCAAAGTTGGCGAACGCGGCGTGATGCTTTCAGGCGGCCAGCGACAGCGCATCGCTCTGGCGCGTGCGTTCCTCAGTGATCCGCGTATTCTCATTCTGGATGACTCGACCAGCGCCATCGACAGCGCGACGGAAGACGAAATCCAGAAGGCGATCAACCGGGCACAGGAAGGCCGCACGACCCTGCTCATCACCCACCGCCTGTCACAGATTCGCTGGGCCGATCATATCCTGGTGCTGGATGGCGGCAGGCTGATTGGCGGCGGCACACACGAAGACCTGCTGCGGACTTCGGCGCTCTACCGGCGCATCTTCGCCCGTTACGATGCCGCGCTGCCGCCGATGGAAGCTGAAGAAGCGCAGCCGGAGACCGCGTAACGCACCGCGCACAGATCGCAGCGTGGGTGAACGCTCCGTCAGGGCGATTTACGGATCGCCCACCCGCCCATTGGTAATCCAATCATAAGGAGACATGCTCGTATGGGCTTTATTATGGACGGCCTCGACGCCGAAGAATATGATCGTCAGTATACGGACCGCGAACTGGTCCGGCGCATTCTGGCTTACTTCCGCCCGGAAGCGCCGCGTATGTTCGTGGCCGCGCTGGCGCTCCTCCTGACCCCGGCGGTCAACACAGGTTTGCCGGTCTTTATTTCGGCGATGATTGACCGCATCGCGGTGAACCCAAGTGGCGAAAACATGGCGTGGGCGCTGGGTGGCACGATTGCCATCGGCACACTCGGCTGGATATTCAACGCCATCCGCCAGTGGCAGTCGGCAGCGGCGGTGGGCAATGTCACCCTCAAAATGCGTCAGGACGCGGTGGACGCCGTGCTGCGCCGCGACCTGTCCTTTTATGACGCTTTCCCCTCCGGCAAGATTGTCAGCCGGGTCACATCC
>CAZKIB010000288.1:6611-7349 GCA_964552425.1 uncultured Anaerolineaceae bacterium
GACCTGATGAGCCAGATTCTGCTGGTGTTCCTGCTGGTGGGCTACCTGTTCACCATCAGTGTCCAGCTTACGCTGGTGATGCTGGCGCTCGCGCCTTTCATCATTGCGGTGGCGCTGGGCTTCCGGCACATCGCCCGCAACACGGTGACTCAATCACGCCGGGTGAACGCGGTGGTCAGTTCGCACATTCAGGAGACTGTCAGCGGCATCCGCATCGCCAAGACCTTCCGGCAGGAGCAGGCCGTTTACGACGAGTTTCTGGATGTGAACGACCAGTCCTACCGCATCAACCTGCGCACGGGCTACACCTTCAGCAGCATCTTCCCGATCCTCAACCTGCTGGCCGGGTTCGGGACAGCGGCGCTGGTGTACTACGGGGTCATCAACGCACAGGCGGGCGGCCTGACGGCGGGTGAGTGGTTCCTGTTCATTCAGGGCCTGCAACTGTTCTGGTTCCCGCTGACCAGTATCGCCTCCTTCTGGAGCCAGTTCCAGTTGGGCCTGGCCGCCGGGGAGCGCGTCTTTGCCCTGATCGACAACGACCCGAAGGTTATCCAGACGGACCACATCGCGCTGCCGCAGATCAAAGGCGAAATCCGCTTTGAGGATGTGGACTTCCGCTACACCGATAAAGAGCAGGTGCTGGAAAACTTCTCGCTGACCATTAGACCCGGCGAGACGCTGGCGCTGGTGGGTGGCACCGACACGGGGAACGCGGGCAGCGGCAAGCTGCTGGCG
>CAZKIB010000289.1:0-7316 GCA_964552425.1 uncultured Anaerolineaceae bacterium
ATTGGCAATCGCGATGAGCAGGTCTTCGTTAAAGTCATCCCCCAGGCCCATCGTGGTTGTGCTGATGCCGTTTTCGTATTTCTGTTTCCCCAGCGCGACCAGTCGATCCACTTCAATAATGCCGCGATTCGCCAGCCCATCGGTCATCAGAATGACGCGATTGAGGTGTTCGTCGCTTTGATTCTGGGCCACATGATTACAGCCTTCCAGCCAGCCGCCGCTCAGGTTGGTCGTGCCGCTGGCCTTCACCTCATCAATACGCTGGTTGATGGCGTCTTTGTGCTGAACCGGGGCCGGCGCGACCAGTGTCTCAACCCGGTTGTTGTAGAGGACAATCGACAGCAGATCACGTGTGCTGAGATTCTGAACCAGAAACTGAGCCGCCTGACGGGTGTAATCCAGCTTGTCACCGGCCATCGAGCCGCTGTGATCAATCACCAGACTCAGGTTCAGAGGTCGGCGTTTATGATCGTCCGGCGCGGACCCTGCGGTCAGCCGGGCAACCAGATAAAGTTTGTGCGGTTGTTGAACTGTCAGCACATCATAATCAAGGACAAAATCTGCCCGCATATGGACTATCTCACTTCAGGAACTGTATCTGTGCCTGTATTCTAGCACAATCTGAACAGCGGCATGAGATTGTCTTGCTGGCGTGGGCTAATCGTTGAATTTCATGGGCACGGCATCATAGGTTCCTGTGGCCCGCCTTTCGACGATTTCCCCATCAACCAGAGTAATCGTGCGGTCCGCGTAACGGGACAGTTCCGTATCATGGGTGACGATCACGACAGTTGTGCCAGATTCGCGCTGGACCTGCTTTAACGCATCCAGCACGATCTGACCGGACTCGGTATCGAGGTTGCCAGTCGGTTCATCCGCTAGCAGGAGGGGCGGGTTATTTGCCAGGGCACGCGCAATCGCCACGCGCTGCTGCTGCCCGCCGGACAGTTCTGCCGGACGATGATTCATCCGATCCCCCAGACCGAGCAGTTTCAGCAGTTCGCGCGCCCGTTTATCCGGTTTGAATTTGGCTTTCTGGGCGAACTGGATGGGCAAAGCGACATTTTCCAGCGCGGTGAGGGTCGGAATCAGATTGAAGAACTGGAAGATGAAACCGATTTTCTCGTTGCGAATCTCGGTCAGTTGATCCTCGTTCATCCGCGAAATATCGACACCGTCGATTTTGATAACACCGTGTGTGGGGCTGTCCAACCCACCGATGAGACCCAGCAGCGTGCTTTTGCCGCTGCCCGATGGCCCGACGATGCTGACCATCTCGCCGGCATACACATCCATATGGACGCCGCGCAGCGCATGGACCGTGACTTTGCCCAGCGGTAATTCTTTAGTGAGGCCGCGCACCTCAATCACAGCATGATTATGAGACATTTCTGGTTATCCTCTGTGTTCAGCTTCTTTACCATTGTACGGATAACGCGCACATACGTTGCATTATAGGTTCATGTGCCCAGAAGTAGTAGTGGCGGCTGAACCGATTCTTACCTTGTTCTGATGCGTTGATGGTATTATCAGTGTCTGAGCAAATTTTCACAAACTACAGACTGCCGACTTATTGGAGCATACCATGAACCTTCCGTTTTCCGGGGATCATCTCAACAACCGCTTTGAAGCCATTGACACACGCATCACCCGCTGGATGGCGCGCTACGGCCTGACTCTGCTGCGCATCTCACTGGGGGTGATTTTCTTCTGGTTTGGCGCGCTCAAGTTGTTCCCCGGTCTCAGCCCGGCAGAGGGCCTGATTCGTGAGACACTGACCTTCCTGCCTATGAATCTGTTTCTGCCGTTTCTGGCTGTCTGGGAAATGCTGATCGGTCTGGGCTTTATCACCGGCAGGTTCATGCGTGCGACTATCCTGCTGCTGTTCCTGCAAATGCCGGGCACGCTCTCCCCGGTGGTACTGCGCCCCGATCTGGTATTTGTGCAGTTTCCCTTTGTACTTACGCTGGAAGGGCAGTACATCGTCAAAAATCTGGTGCTTGTCAGTGCGGCGCTGGTTATCGGTGCGACGGTGCGGGGTGGCCGCCTGGAATCGGAAGCTGACCAGCAGTAAAATGTGCGCAATTTTCATACATTCTCATGGCATGGGAGGTTCGCGTTAGCCGCATAATAAGCTGAGTAATAGCCTGTTTAGCACATCGCGAGAGTCGCCATGACAATCCTGAATCCCACTGTGCAATTTGAGCGGCTTCCTGAATATGATGCGTTCAAAATGACCTGGCACGCTCCGGCTGATGAAGCTGAAGTGGGCCAAGCCGTCAATTCCCTGATGGATGTGCTTGAACATTCAGCCTATCCGACATCCATTGTCGTTGAACTCGGCGGTAACGCGCGCCTGAGACGGGTATCCACGACTTTGCTGCTGCCCTGCCTGCACCCGATGCTGGCCGAGATGGTGGTCTACGGGGGCGATTCGACAGTCCGCACCATTGGTCGCACGCTGGCGCTGCTGACCGGGCGCGCCAACGTGCGCGGTTTTGATACGGCGGACGCGGCCTTTGAACATCTGCTGACACGCGCCAACCGCTGACCGAAATGGCCTGATTAGCGCATTACCGCCGCTTCAGTCTGATACACTGGCGCGACCCATTCGCGGTACTTTTCGACCTTTCCATGGACCACATTCATGTACAGGTCCCGGAGCTGCTGCGTCATTGGCCCAACCCGGCCTGTACCTACAGTGCGATGTTCGATGCGGGTCACGGGTGAAATCTGCGCGCCGGTTCCACACATGAAAATCTCATCGGCCAGATAAATTTCCGTGCGGTCCACATTGCGTTCCACCACCTCGACACCGAGGTCCTCGCGCAGCAGGCGTATGAGCGAACGCCGGACGACCCCTTCCAGAATGTTGGCGGTAATGGGTGGGGTGATCGCCACACCTTTCCGCACGATAAACACATTCGCTACGCTGGCTTCGGCCAGGTGTCCATCATTGTTCAATACCAGCGCGTCATCATAGCCAGCCAGCATCGCATCCGTCTTGATGAGCATGGAATTGACATAGGCCCCCACGACTTTACCCCGTGCCGGGATAGCGTTGTCGTCTACCCGCCGCCACGCCGAGAAGCACACATGCGCGCCGTCATCCATGCTGACATAGGTGGAAGCGCCAAGCGGCTGGACAATTATCGTCAGGTCAGCCTGAAGGTCGTGGAGGTGAACGGCCAGGGTTTCTTCCGAAATAAAGGCCAGTGGTCGGATGTAGCAGTTGGTCTGGAAGCCCTCTTTCTGGATCAGTGCCGTCAGGATTTCGAGCAGGCTTTCCGGTGTGTAGGGCAGGTTCATGCGCAGAATACTGGCAGACTGAAGCAGACGCTCGAAATGTTCGTGAGGCCGGAAAATATAAAGCTGCCCTTGATCGGCATTCCAGTAGGCGCGCATTCCTCCAAAGACACCCGTTCCGTAGTGAAGTGACTGGGTAAGGACGCTGACATTCGCCTGCTCGATAGGGACAATCTGGCCGCGAAAGTAGGCATGGCGTGTCTGCAATTGGGTCATGAGGTTCTCTTCTGAATGGTTTGTCTCACGCTAAATGTAGCCTGACGCACAGGGATGTGTCAATGATTCGCTTGAGACGACAGTATTTTAGTTTGGCCCAACACCGATGGCGTGCAGCGCGCTGTAAAACAGCAGCAGCACCAGCAGCAGCGCAAAGCAAACCATCTGTAACCACTTCGGCAGATGACGAATTCCGTCTGCGGTCATGATAAAAAGGGGAAACAGGGTGAGGGAGTAGCGCGCCACACTCTGCGTGTTGATGGGAATATCGGTACCCCAGAGAAGGTTGATTCTGCTGGCAAACAACACCGCGAAGCTGAACGTGTAGACGACCAGTGGCAGCTTCCGGTGTCGCGGAAAGCGCAGCATGATAAACGCGCCAACCAGCGACAGAACCAGCGCCCACGAATCGATGTTCCCAAGTGAACTGCCGAGGTGTTCCGCGATCCAGCGGAAGTTGTGAACCAGACCGTCAACAGGATTGGTCACATAACCATAGGAGTAGGTTCGATAGCTGAGGTTCATCGAGGGCAGGCCGAGACTTTGACGCCAGAGATCAAAGCCAAAGAACGCAGCGGGAATCAGAACGAACGGCCATCCCTGTTTGATGATAGCCGGCAGTGATCGTAACCAGATGCGAATGGGGTAATCTTGCAGCAGGTAAATCGTCAGGGCTGCCGGCAGGAGCACCCCTTGCGAACGCGCCAGTGTCGCCAGCGCGCCCATCACACTGGCCCTGAACCAGGCTTTATGGATGGCAAAGTAGAAACACGCCAACACCAGCGCCAGATAAAGCGACTCGGAAATCGGAGCCGCGAAGTAATAAGACAAAGGCAGAATGCACATCAGCATAACTGAGCGCCGGGCGAGGTCAGAATCGTCATAATGGATTTCAACAAAACGATAAAGCAGCGCGAGTGCCAGCGCAAAGGACACGGTGGATACTACCATCGCCGCGAGGTCAATTCCGCCCGGAAGCAGACTATCCGCGATTCTGAAGGCCAGCGGCGGCAGCATTCCGAACACGGTGGGACCTGGGTTATCGATCTGATAACCATTTGCCGTTAACGTGAGATAGTGAATCGCATCCCAGCGTCGCCAGACGCCAAATACGGCTTTTTCAAGTGTGGATGTCAGTGCTGGAATGTAAGAGGAGTTATCGTGAGAACTGACCAGATCGATCTGGAATCCGGTCACGGACCATGCCAGAGGCATCCACAGCATGAGCAAAAAACGGTGGAGGAGCGCCGCGCCGATACCCCAGCGCAGCGCAGTGGCCCACTGTGAAACCCGATGTGTTTCGAGTGTATGAATCATGGTGAGGTATTTTCCTTTGTCATCCTCTCAGCTTATCATGGGATGAACATGGGAAAAATAAAAACCGGGATAGTTCCCGGTTTTAGAATGTTTTTCTCGCTCGTGAAAGGTCGGCCTAACCCAGATAATCGCGCAGGTTGTGAGCCAGACGAGGATGCCGCAGACGGCGCAGTGCCTCTTTTTCGAGCTGGCGAATGCGTTCACGGCTGAGGCCAAACTTGTTGGCAATCTCTTCGAGCGTGTGTGGTTCCCCACCACCGAGACCAAAGCGCAGGCGCAGAATATGGCTCTGACGCGGGGTGAGTTCGCTTAATACTTCTTCGATAGTTTCCTGCAAAAGGTGCTGCGTGGCGGCTTCTACCGGGCTTGGCGAATCCTGATCTTCGATAAAATCGCCGAACTCACTGTCGCCGTCATCGCCAACCGGACGTTCCAGCGCGATGGCGTGCTGGCTGGCATCCATCATGCTGCGGATATTATCCGGTGGCAGCTTCATTTCTCTGGCGATTTCTTCGGGGGTTGGGCGGCGGCCCAGTGATTGTTCGAGTGTTTGAGCGGTGCGGTACATCTGGCGGATACGTTCGGTCATGTGGAGCGGAATGCGGATCGTGCGGGTTTTCTGGGCGAGTGCCCGCGTAATTGCCTGCCGGATCCACCATGTTGCGTAAGTGCTGAACCGGTTGCCGCGCTTATAATCATATTTATCGACTGCGCGCATCAACCCGACGTTGCCTTCCTGGATGAGGTCGGGGAAAGGCAGGCCCTGGCCCATGTAGCGTTTGGCGATGCTGACGACCAGGCGGGTGTTGGCGCGCCCCAGATGTTCGCGTGCGGACTGCCCATCCAGCACCAGGCGATGCAGATGGGATAATTCGGGTTCGGTATAATTTTCGTGAATTTCGGGGCGTTGCAGTCGGGCACGCGCTTCTTTGCCAATCTCAATGCGCTGTGCCAGTTCGATTTCTTCCTGAGCGGTTAAAAGGGGTTCCTGCGCCATTTGCCGGAAGTAAAGACCGACAGGGTCATCGGCAGAAACGGCGTTGATGTCCCCGATATCGGGGTCGTGGGTAAGTTCTTCAGGTTCAAATTCGAGATCATTGGGGTCTGAGAGTACCATCTGTGCGGGGGATTCACCTTCCTGGCGGATCTCGATGCCAAGTTCATCAAGTTCGTATAGTACGGTTTCGAGTGTCGTTATTTCATCCCCATCCTCATCTAATAATTCAAGAACATCTTCAAAGGTGAGATAGCCGCGCTGGTCGGCCCGCGATAAAAGTTCCTGTATCACGTTTTATCCTTTGCCTCCTGATGAAGCAACCGGTGGTCTGTACCATTATGTATGTAATTTAACATAATGGATATAGGCACTAGCTCATTCTATCATGACTTCGGGGCGTTTGTGAATGAATTATGAATAAGCAGATACTTGAGAAAACGTTAATAGTCGTCGTAAGTGTTAAATTTTCGTAATTTTGCTTCCGAAAAACGTATGAAATTTGTGCGTTACCAACCGAAATCTAATTTACAGGTTTTATACATCAAGTTATGATAAAATCAGGCGATGAATAGAAACCCAAAGCTTAAGGACAGGGTATGACGACCCGACGATTTACGGAAGATTTACCCGAATATGATTCTGATGACGAGGCTTATACCCAGGCCGAGACTTTTGCCGCTGCGGAGCAGGTCCAAATGGAACCTCCCGCGCCGTCACGCCCGGCTGGACGCAACAACCGCAGCACGGCCCACATGCCGCGTACCCTGACTCAGGTCATGAATGACGCCAATGAACGGGTGGTAAGGGGCGATCTGGTTGATTACGTACCCATGCCGACGGGTTTCGATCCACTCGATGGCTTTATTGGCGGCGGACTGCGCAAGACCGAGCTGGTGCTGCTGGGTGGCGCGCAGGGTATCGGCAAGACGATTGCGACCTTGCAGATCGCCCGTAATATCGCGATGCGCCCGGAACAGTACGCATTTTACCTGTCGTACGAACATACGGAAACACATCTGATGCACAGGCTGCTGTGCTTGGAAAGCGTGAACCCGCCGGATATTGACCTCAGCCGGGGCATCAAACTGCGTGATCTTTACCAGATCATTGTGGCGCAGCGGGCGAAGGAGTTCATGGGGCGCGATGGTGGGGCCGGGTCGTTGCAGCAAATTCTGCGTGAGAACCCCAAGACTTCCCCCGCGCTTTCCCGCATGGCCCGCTATGCGGATCGGTTGATTCTGGTGAAGGCCAGTCCGGCGGTTACGACGCTGCGCGCCATCAAGGAGATGACGGCGCGCCTGTGCGATGCGACTGGTGGTAATGTGACCGTTTTCGTTGACTATCTTCAGAAGATCGCAGTCCATCCTGAACGTCCCCGCGATGAAAATGACAAAGTTACCATGATTGTCGAGGGCCTGAAGGACATCGCTCTGTCGCTGGATGTGCCGGTCTGGTCGATTGTGGCGGCGGATCGGGACGG
>CAZKIB010000290.1:0-4704 GCA_964552425.1 uncultured Anaerolineaceae bacterium
GGTTTCCAGCCAGAACGAATCCAGCGCATATTCCGGGATGCGCCAGGTCTCGCTAGTAAGCTGTCCGCTCAACTCATCGTTCATAAGGGTTCGCTATCGTAGTTGGAAAGTTCAATCAGGTTCCCGTCCGGGTCGCGCACATACACGGATTGGATCGGCCCCAACGCGCCGCTGCGTGTGCCCGGCGGCGCTTCGATTGGCACGCTCAGTCTTTCGAGATGCCGCGCCACGTCGGCCAGCGGTGTCTGCGTGATAAAACACACATCCGCCGAGCCGGGAGTCGGCTGCGCTGCTTTGGGTTCAAATTCTGCCCCGGCCAGATGCAGGTTGATTTTCTGCTGGCCGAAGCGCAGCGCCCTGCGCCCCTCGCCAAAGGTGATGGCCTGCATCCCCAGCACCCGCGTGTAAAAATCAATCGCCCGATCCAGGTTGCGCACGGTCAGCACCACATGATCTAAACGGTCAATCTGGATGGTCGACTGGCGCTGCTGGCTGCGGATTCGCGCCGCAAGCTGGTACAGTTCCGCCAGTTCGCGCCGCCCACTCGCCCGGAAGCGTGCCGCCGCAACGGCTACCGGCAGCCCCTCTAATTGCCGACCAGGCTCGGCCCCTGCCGGATTTGAGGGTTTGCCGGTCAGTTCGATCTCGCCATAGACCACATAGCGGTAGCTCTCAGGATGCGGCAGATGAGGCCGGGAGGGCTGGGGAAGGGCAGACCGGGTATGCCATGCGCCCACTGGCCCGAAGCGCAGCAGCCGCGCCCCGGCTTCCTCGCGCAGTTCCCGCCGCAGCGCCGTTTCATAATCCTCACCCGGTTCCAGCGTGCCGCCCGGTATTTCGGTGCGCCCATCCACCTGGCTGAGGATGGCGCATTGTGCGCCCACAAACGGCACGCAGTTGATGTTGCTGATGAGCGCCATCGGGGGTGGCGTATCCCGCTGCTCGAACTGCGCGGTCATCCCTTCGATACCCAGGCTGGTCGGGCGAAACAGATTCGGGTAGTCGTTCATCGCGCCAGCCATGAAATAATCTTTTGTGCCGCCGCCCGGCCCTGTTCCACGCGGTCTTCAATATGTTCTCCATGATAATCGCTGCCGATCAGCGCGACTCCGGCCGGCATCAGCGTGTCAATCGCCTGCATGGCCTCTGCATGGGCATGGTGATGCGGGTTCAGACAGTGCGACTCCGGCCAGTAGGCTGCGTGTGTGACAGCCGGGTCGGTGGGCCAGCCCATATTGTTCTGCAATTCCGCGATAATCGCTTCCGGCGTGGTGCGGTTGAGCGGGTAGCGCACCCCCACTTGCAGCAGGACGTGCCCCGGCGGGACCCGATAGGCGCTGTCCGTCCAGCGTCCGAACGCGAACCCGGCGTCCGGCGGCGGTTCCAGTGGAATCGGAATCGCGCCCTGTGGATAACCGAGCGAGACCCGCGTGATGGTATCGTAACGAAAGGTCAGCAGGTGCTGGCTGATTTCTGGCTGGAAGGTGTAAAACATGCGCTCGGCATAACGTGCTGGCGCGGCGACAATCAGCGCGGCTGCCTGAATGACCATGCCGTTTTCCAGGCACACGGCGAAATGATTGTCCACTGTCCCCAGCGTACTTACCGACATGCGCGGCATCACCCGCCCGGTTTTAAGCTGGCGTGTCAGGGCGTCCACCAGCGCCTGCGTGCCGTCCTTAAAGGCCACCAGTTGGCCGCCTTTGGGCAGTTCTCCAATAGTATAGAGCGCATCATCCAGCCCCAGTTCCGCCAGCCAGGGCCATGTTCTGGTCCTGTAGAGAATAAACGGCCCGCCGTCAATAACGAAGCCATTCTGCCGCTGGCTGTGGATGCTGCCGCCCAGCCGTCCCTTCACTTCGATCAGGGTATAGGGGATGGCCTGGCGTTCCAGTTCATACGCGGCGGCCAGCCCGCTCAAACCACCGCCAATGACGACCACATCCGCCATAAGTCATCCTCACCCTTCCAGTACAGCGCGCTGCCTGCGGATGGCGTACAGCGCGTCGCGCATACGGACACTTTCGGCAATGGCGTCCACTGCGACCATCCCGTGCCAGCCAACCGTTTTCATGTACTCCACGCAGATTTTGCCCGTGTAATGCGCATCCTGAAGTGCGGACCAGAGGGTGTCCAGTTCCAGAGCGCCTTTGTCGAAATGGGTCTGCAATTTACGGCGCGCCGCCTGCCGCACCTGCACATGCCGGGTATGCGGCAGCAGGGCCAGCACATCCTTGTCCCGCGCACCCTGGCAGATCATCTGCGCCCAATCGAGTGTGATTTCCAGCCCGGCCACGTCCTGAACCAGCTTAAGCGCGGCTTCAGGCGTGGGGGCCGTCGAATCCAGATGTGGCTCGATACTCACCCGCAGGCCGGCGTCCTTGCCCGTCTTCACCATTTCGCGCAGTGCCGCCACCGTGCGGTCCTGGGCTTCGCCATCCTCAGCCGGGTGGGCCAGCCCCGGCGAGAGCGTAATCCCCGGTGCGCCCAGCGCCTTTGCGAACGGCAGCAGCGCTTTGTACAGCGCAATTTCGTTCTGGCGCTTTTCTTCGCTGTCGATTGAAATACGCGGCAGCATCAGGTACAGATCAGCCACAGACAGGTTAAAGGTTGCCAGATCATCGAGAATCTCCCGCGCCACCGCCTGCGGACGTTCGGCGGCCCGCGCGGCATTCAGGTTGCTCCCGCTGCCGATGTCCACCCAGCGAAAGCCCATGCGCGCAATCGTCCCCAGCGCTTCCGGCAGAGTCAGGTCGTTAAAAGCCCAGGTGTGACAGGAAAATTCAATCATGAGGGTTGGCATTCCCTGTGCGTTCAGGTCTGTTCAGGTGATGGTTGGTGGATACCCAATCGGGTTCCAATGCAGTTTATGTAACCATAGCACAATCGGCCCCCACAGACCAGATTCAGAGCGTTTTCTGCTGACTCTGTTCGTCTGTACCTTTCTGCACCGGCCTCACCGGATCGTCTTTACCTGAAACGCTAAAATGCTGCCCGGCTGAAGGGTGCTGATCCTTGCGGCTAATCGTGAAATTTTCTGGTAATATGGGGGCAAGTTGACGAGACCTGCGCATGAAACACCTCATCGTCCTGACCTACAGTTTCCGGGATATTCGCCGTGTCCGGCGGCTGCGGGATGCGCTGCGCCGCTATGGTCTGGATGTCTGGCCGGATAAAACCCTCACGCCGGGCACACCTGCCTGGCACGCGGAGGTCGATACTCGTCTGAACGAAGCCCTGTGTGTGATCGTCGTGCTGTCGAAGGATGCGGTTGTATCTGGCTGGGTGCAGCGGGTGATCGACTCGGCCCGGCGGCGTCCGGTGACGATTCTCCCGGTGGTCATTGACGGTGAGCCAGGCCATAAACTGCTCGTGGAACTGGAAGGTGAGACCTGGTTTGACCTGCGCTGGAGTAAACATTATCTGGCGGAAGTGCGTGGGCTGGTCGCGTTTGTTCACCAACTGGTAGACGCATCGGTGGCAAAGGTTCAACCATGATGGTATGGCTGCGCCCCGTTATTCTCGTTATGGTGATGCTGGCCCTGGTGGTCAGCGCGCTCACCGTCGGCGCTCAGGTTCCTGCCCGGCAGGTGCTTTATGAAGCCCGCCTGAACGATACCAAGGACCTTTACCTGCTGGATATTGATCGCGGGGTGGCCTACAACCTCACCCGCAGCCCCGGTGAGGACATCCGCCCGTCCTGGTCGCCGGATGGCAGCAGGATTGTCTTTGAATCCTGGCGGGATGGTGTCCGCGCCGTTTATGTGATGAATGCCGATGGCAGCGGCCAGCACCGCCTGAGCGCGGATGCCGGGGCCAGCGAATATGACCCGCGCTGGTCGCCCGATGGTCAGACGATTATGTTTCGTTCCCTACGGCGCGCATTTGGCGGTGAAACGTCGGTGAACGCCTATCAGGTCAACCCTGATGGCACGAATCTCAAACGGATTGATCCCGATTCCGGCTTTCAGGTCGCTTCGGCAGACCACTACATTTCGCAGCGTTTCGAGAGCGGTTCATGGGCGCTGTTCGTCACGCAGGGAAATAAAACCTGGCACCTGACGAATATTCCCTTCGTCTTTCGCGAAACGCCCCGCTGGTCCTTTGATCGCCGCCTCATTGCCTTCCTGTCACCGGCGGCGGCCAGTGAATCCGAAGTGTACGTGATGGACACCGACGGCGCGCATCTGCGGCAGGTCACGGCGGATGGCATGACCAAAAGTAACCTGAGCTGGCGACCCACCTGAATCATGCTCAAAAGTCTGCTCAGAATCAGTTCTCTCATCACCGCTTTAACCTGGATATTCGTGGTCGGCGCGGCTTCGGCCAAACCCCTGCTGCCGGAAGGCCGCTACCTGGCTTATAACGTCCTGCGCGGGACTGATCTCGAAATTTATCTGCTCCACATCGAGCGCGGTCTGGCGCACAGTCTCACGCGCAATCGGGTCAGCGCGGGCCGGCCCATGTGGTCGCCCGATGGGAGTCAGATCGCTTTTGAGGGGGCGTATCAGGGTGGCAGCAGCATTTATCTTATGGATGCGTTCGGGGAAAATCTGCGACTGCTGGGAACATCTGAGCTTGGCAACCAGTATACGCCGGTCTGGTTTTACGATGGCGGCGGCCTGTTTTTTCGGAACGTGCCGAGTGAAGGCGCGCTGGCCTACCGCGCGAATGTGGATGGCAGCGGTCTGGAGCGTATCGAGG
>CAZKIB010000290.1:4744-7233 GCA_964552425.1 uncultured Anaerolineaceae bacterium
GCTACGACCCCACCCGCACGATTATCGCCGGACAGCACGAGGGGCAGTCGGGCATTTTTCTGTCAGATGAACGCCTGAACAATCTTCAGCGGCTGGTCGAGACCGATGTGGTCTTCCGCGAGCATCCCCAGTGGTCGCCCGACGAAAGCCAGATCGCCTTCGTTTCATGGGGTAATAACCGCACCGACATCTATGTCATGAACACCGACGGCAGCGGTTTCCGCCAGATTACGCAGGACGGAAGTCTGAAAAGCAATCTGGTCTGGCGTCCATGATACGCTAATCACTGTTCTCGTCACCCCGGTTCTGCACCCCGTTGAGATAGCCCGCCATCCACTTCATCGCATCCACTGCGCTTTCTGGCTGCTGTTCACCGGTTTGTAACTGGCGATCCACATTCTGCCGGACGAGATTACCCCGGCTGCGGTGGTCGCCCATCTGTCCGATCAGCACCGCCAGTTCCTTCAGGTTTTTGGCGAGGATGCGCCATTCATGATCCGAAATATCCTCGCGCCGGGCGTCCAGTTCAGAACGCACCGTCTCTTCGTCGAAGCTGACGGGCTGTCGTGGGGAAGGGTCAAACGATGCGGAAATGTCTTCCAGAACCGAGAAGACCAGATTGACCGAATCGGCGAATTCGGCCATACTGCGGTTGCTCAACATCCGCCGGAAAGCCAGCGAGGTCTGCACCACTGCGCGGCAGTCCGCTAGGCTTTTCTTGTTTTCGAGCGCTTTATCCAGTCGGGTGAGCCGGGCCAGCGGCTGGTGATGGACGAAGCCGCGCCACCACTTGAGGAAATACTGCCGCGCTTGCTGGCTCCATTGCAGACTATCGTGCAGGCGCATCAGCGTTTCGACCAGCCGCGCATCTGTCTCAGCGGGGTTCGTGCCCGCCTCATTGTGCAGACGCTCAATTTCGTGAAAGATTTGCAGCGCGCCGACTTTCGCCACCATTTCTGACCGGGCTGCCATCGCCACGTCCAGCATCCGCCAGACAATGTCCGGCTCGATATTCAGGCTGGGGTGCTGCTGAATCAGGCGCGCAAGCTGTTCGATCATGGGCAGCGCGGTCTGCCGCCATTCGCGCTGTTCCAGCAGGTCCACATAAACGTTCACAACCACCTGCTGGTCAATATGCCCCGCTGTCACAAGCTGGCTGACCAGTGAGATCAGGTCATCAATGCTGCGCTGGCTGCTGTGCAGTGCTGTGCCGAGCATATCCCGCAGCAGGCCATGTTCCGCCAGCGACCCCGCGAAACGGATAAACAGTTCATCGCGTCCATCCGCCAGCATCAGTGTCGACATATGCTCCAGAACAGCAGGTTCGAGCCACTCTGCGCTGGTGGACGTAAGCATTTCGATGACTGTTTCCGGCAGGTAGTGTTCCGGCAGATTAAACGACTGCCCGACGGTATAAATTTTCCAGATCTGGTCCATGATTTCAGGCGTGAAAACCGCTTCGGCGCGCACGCGGGCAGACCGTGCCATCGCCACCAGAAACAATTCCGGGCCGCGATTGTTCAGCGTATACAGCGGGTCGCCAGCGTGGTCGCGCAGTACCAGTCCCAGGTTGTTGGGCACAGCCGCCATGAAGGCGTCATCATCCAGCAGCCGGTCCAGAATATCCGGCGTGTGTTTGATCGCCAGCGTAATCAGATACCGCGCCAGGTCGCCATCCGCGTGCGCCCGCACCTGGGTCGCCAGAATGCCTTCCCGCAGAATGGCCCCCAGACCATAGCTGGCCGGTTCACGCGCGATCAGCCGCAGCCAGTTCATGATCGTTTCGCTGTCTGCGTCACTGATCGCCACTCGCAGCGAGACCAGCGCGGCGGCGTGCAGGCGTTCGATCCAGCGCGGGTCGGTTTCCATCGCATCGTTTAAGCGTGTGCGCACAAACACATACACCGCGTCAGGCTGCGTTTCCAGATTCTCGGCCAGGACTTTGTTCAGGGCCTCGTCAAGCGCGCTGTCCTCGTCCATCTTCAGCGCCACCAGCAGGGCCGCCTCGGTATCGCGCTGGTCAAGTGCATATTCCAGCAGCCGTTCGCTGTAGCGTCGGGTCAGTTCTGCCGACAGCGGCGCGCCCTTGCTCAGCGTGGCCTTCAGCGCTTCAGGGTCCACCGCATCATTACGGCTCAGGCGCTCATTCAACTGCGCCTGTTCTGCCAGTGAGTTCAGGCCCTCGATCACATCGGGTCCTGTCAGCAGCGCTTCCGCCATCGGTTCCAGATCAGTCAGCTTCTCGATAAAAGGTTCAATTTCACCCTTCCAGAAATCCCGCAGCAGTTGAATATAAGGCTGGTTGAGCAGGGTTTCATCATCAGGGTATTCGCCCTGTTCCACCTGGGCGTTCCAGCGCGTCTCGGAAAGATCATCCGCGAAAACAATCCGTGCATTGGAAGTGTCTCCGCTGCTGGCATAGGTGGCGAAGGTCAGTTCTGCGCGGGCCGGGGCTGGCAGATCGGAAGAGCACACGTCTGAATCCAGTC
>CAZKIB010000291.1:0-1750 GCA_964552425.1 uncultured Anaerolineaceae bacterium
TCCCGGCTACGAAGCACCTGTGAATCTGGTGTATTCCAACCGCAACCGCTCGGCAGCCATCCGTATTCCGGTCTACAGCAACAATCCCAAGTCGAAGCGCATTGAAACCCGCTTCCCCGATCCTGCCTCCAACGGTTACTATGCCCTGCCCGCGCTGCTCATGGCCGGTCTGGACGGTATCAAGAACCAGATTGATCCCGGTGATCCGGTGGATGTGGACCTGTACGAAACCGACATCGAAACCCCGACTGTGCCCGGCAGCCTGCACGCTGTCCTCACCGCCCTGGCCGAAGATCATGACTTCCTGCTGGAAGGCGGCGTCTTCACCCAGGACATTATCGACACGTTTATCAGCTACAAATGGACGGGTGAAGCCGATCAGGTGGCGATGCGCCCGCACCCGCACGAATTCCTGCTGTACTTCGACATCTAATCCTGTCGGTCAAAAACGAACTTGCGAGGGGCGTACCGATGTGCGCCCCTTTTTGTTTGGGAGTTCACGTTACGCAGAAGGGAACAATCTTCGCTTTGGGATGGAATGCAGTCATTTTATGCCGCCGATTGAAATCGACGGCAAGGCAAGACAAGTCCCGCTGGGACTGGGGCAGGAGAGGCTGAATCCAGCAGGGAATTGGGGCGCTTTGCCGGATACTTCAGCATTCGGCAAGAACAGCTCGTTCAGAAAACTGGCAACGGATCACTGCCAACTCGTCCTTCGCCCACCTTGACACGTCTGTTCGATCATGCTACGATGGTCGCTAATTCTATCACTTCATCCAGAGCGAGGGAGGGAACGGCCCTTTGATCTCGCGGCAACCCCCGAAGCGTCGGGAAGGTGCCAAATCCGCCGGGGAAACCCGGAAGATGAGGAAATAACAGGTCAGCACACGATGCTCCTTTTTCCTCACGGATGAAGGAGTTTTTTGTTTTCAGCGCAGTGCCCGTAGTTTCACCCAAAGGGATGATCTATGAGTGACCACAAGGCCGCTGTTGAAGAATTTGAGAGTGCCTATGCCGCGTTGTTCCAGCTAATCGAACGCTGTCCGGTGGTAAAACGGGAGCAGCCAGGTGCTTGTGGCACGTGGTCGGCCAGAGAAGTGCTGGCCCATTGCAGCGGTTGGATGGTCGAACTCCAGCGGCGCTACGATCATTATGATGCCGGCAATCTGGAAGGCATTCGCTATGATTTTGACACCTTCAACGCTGGTTCGGTCAATGAACGGGCTGCTCTGGACTGGGATGAGACGGTCAGCGAACTGCGGGCACGGGTCCAGGCGGCGATCACACGGGCGCAGGCCCTCTCGCCAGAAGTGACGGCGGCCAATGACCGTTATGACCGCTGGTTACGGGTGCTGGCGGAAGACTGCCGCGAACACACAGACGGGCTGCAAGCATTTGTGGAGGCGTGATGGACTACCCCATTCTGGAATTTGACACTGAACGTGTGGCGATTATCGAGCCGGGCCGCATCATCCCGCGTATTGACCTGCCGGAATGCTGCGTGCTGTGTTTTTTCAACGATGTGATCCGCATGGTCGATGCAACCGAGACCATCAAAACGCAGATCGTCCATCACATTGGCAGCGAGATTGGCCGCGTACCGGTATACGTGGTGGAACACAACGGACAATGGTGTACGGTGGTGCATCCCGGTGTGGGCGCGCCGCTGGCCGCTGCCTTTCTGGAAGAGATCATAGATCGGAAGAGCGTCGTGTAAAAAGAGTGTACGACGAGCAACTGAATGGTATCG
>CAZKIB010000291.1:1760-3060 GCA_964552425.1 uncultured Anaerolineaceae bacterium
CCTGCGGGGGCGCGGGTGTCCTCAACGGTGATCTGACCGTCGGGCATCTGGTGGTCCCGACCAGCGCCATCCGCGACGAGGGCACGTCCTATCATTATCTGCCGCCGGGCCGTGAGGTGGGGCCATCGCCAGAGGGTGTCGCGGCGATTGAAGCGACCCTGACAGCCCATGATGTGCCTTACGTTAAAGGTAAGACGTGGACTACCGACGCCATCTATCGGGAAACCCCGGCGCGGATGGCGCGGCGACGTGACGAAGGCTGCCTGACCGTCGAAATGGAAGCGGCGGCGTTCTTCGCGGTGGCTCAGGTTCGCGGGCTCGCCTTCGCGCAGATACTCTACGGTGGCGATGATCTCAGCGGCGCGGAATGGGATCACCGGGACTGGTTTCGCCAGGGGTCGATCCGTGAAAATCTGTTCTGGCTGGCGGTGGAGGCGGCGCAGCGTTTATGACGGACTCGCAGGCTGATCTCGAAACCCTGCGCGCGGCGGCCCACCAGCGCGAATGGAACACTTTACAGGACACGCTCAAGCGGCTGCTGGCGCGGCTGGAACCCCTGGTCGCGCTGGAGATCGCGGCGGCGCAGATGGTTCATCATCTGCCGCGTTTCGAGGCGTATTACCCGGAGGCCGGCTGGGTGCGGCAGCTCTTATTAACCGTCGTGTCGTATGCCTCCGCGCCGGAACAGCTTCCCAGCCATGCCGTGAATCAGTTTCCAAGTCCCGGCTGTGGCAATTATGTCAGCGGGGTACTTGATCTGGCGCGGGCCGTGCAGACCGGGGTGTCGTCCTTCGAGCGTTACAGCTTTATCACCAACGCGCTGGCGAACACACTCCTGGCCGTGCTGATGGACCAATACTACAGCCAGCATGAAGAGGAATGGGAACGGCTGAACACACAGGCGGAAGCGATCAATCCTGTGACGGGACTGACCACCCGGCAGGAATTGTATATGCGCTTCTGGACAGACGCGGCAGTGGCCGAACGCGACACGGCGCTGTGGCTGGCAGTCGCCACCTCTGTTGAAGAGAAGTTTAAGGAATCATTTTGAGAGCATTAATTCGCCAGACAGAATTTCCCAAATTTGGGAAATAAATTGGGATAATCAGGGATATGCGGCTGATCGTGCTGGCGGGGCTGGTCTCCGTCGAAAAAACTGAGTTGGCGGCGCGGCTGGCGGGGCATTATGGGCAGGCCGGTTTATCCGTCACCCTGCTCGACAACGGGAGCCGACTGCCCACGCAGGTGCATGGCGCGGTGCGGGTTGGCAATCTGCGCGCCGAACTGCTGCCTTTACTTC
>CAZKIB010000291.1:3070-7228 GCA_964552425.1 uncultured Anaerolineaceae bacterium
GGACTGTGACCAGCGAGATCATCATTCTGACCGCCAGCGAAACTCTGCCGCCCGATGATCTGTTCGTGCTGCTGGATGATGTGAAGGAGCGCCGGCCTGACCTGGCTATCCAGACCATTGCCCTGATTGATACGCGCACCTGTGACTGTTTTCCACAGTTTCGCTTATCATTAGAAGCATACGCCGATAGGATTATTCATCTGCCGGCGGTCTGGTCTGATGTCGTGAAAGAGGTGGCCTGATGTCGGTGATGCTGCTGGTGCTGGCGGTGATCGTCGCGGTGGTGCTGGTGCTGATTATGATGCAGGGGCTGCGGACCCGTGAACAAATCCCGCCGGAGCCGGTAGATGTCGATTGGGACGCGACGCAGGATCAACGTTTTCAGGACGCGCTGGAACGTGGGAACAAGATCGAGGCCATCAAAATCTACCGGGAGAAAACCGGGCAGGGGTTGAAAGAGTCCAAAGACGCGGTGGAAGCCTATCTGGCAGGCAGCCTGCCGGTGAAAAAGCGCCGCCAGCAGATCGCGGTGGACAGTGCCGCCGGGGTGCGGGATTTACTGGAAGAAGGCCGCAGGGATGAAGCGGTTGACCTGTACGCCAAATTCGCGGGGGTCGACCAGTACACGGCGACGGATGCCGTTGAGCAGATTGAGCGCGAGATGCGGCTCGCTGATGAACCCAAAGACGCCGATGGCCTCACCGCCGCCGATCAGGTGGAACTGCGCGACCTGCTCGAACGCGGCAGGAAGATCGAGGCGGTCAAGCGCTACCGGGAACTCAGCGGCCTCGGCCTCAAAGAGGCGAAGGATGCCGTCGATGCGATGGAACGAGGGCTGAACTCATGAGCGATAAGCCGGTAATTTTCATCAGCCATTCGTCACGGGATAGTGAAGTAGTTAATGCCCTAAAACAGCAGATTGAAAATACTGTGACCGATGTGCTTGTTTTTGCAACAAGCCATCCCGATGCAATACCAGCTAGCCAGAAATGGCTTGATGAAATATTGGAGATGCTAGATGCTTCACATGCACTCGTCGTTGTCTGTTCAGGTAAATCGAGAACCAGCACATGGGTTAACTTTGAAATTGGGTATTTCTGGAAGCTCAACAGAGATAGAAAAAAGCGAGGAGAAGATGAATATCCGATATACCCACTTACACTTGATAGTGAACAACCTTTCGGCGCACTAGAGACACTTCAAGGTAAAGCTATTGATAAACCTGACCAACTTCGAGCTTTCGCTCACTCCTTAAGTTTGGCTTTTGACGGTAATCCTGATAGCTTCAGCGTAGATGCAATCATCAAAATAATCGAAGACAGCAGAACCCTTAGGATAGAGCCTGCACCTGACTGGCTTAGTAGTAGCTATCGTGGATAGGCCGATTGTGAACTCCTACTTGATTGAGATGATGATCAAATTACTGGATGTGGTCGCACTGACTGAAGATTTTCCGGCACGGGGTTTACAACGCGGGCAGGTCGGCACAGTGGTGGAAATACTGGGTAATGAGGTATTTGAGGTGGAATTTGCTGACAAGCAGGGCCGCACATATGCCATATTGGCGCTGAAAGCCGGGCAGTTGATGGTCCTGCATTACGAACCACTGGCAGAAAAGATACGTCACCCCGGCCCTTCTCCAACAGGGAGAGGGGAGCAAAGCGGTACAGAGGGGTCAGAATCATGGAACAGGCAGAGAGATAAAGAGGGCAGCCGAATGACGAAACGAAACGAACGCAGCTTCACCAACCGGCGCTACCTGGACGCCATTGACGACCATGTGGTCATCTTCGATGGCGCGATGGGCACGAGTATCCAGAAATTCAACCTGACGGCGGACGACTTCGGCGGGGAGCAGTACAACGGCTGTAATGACTTCCTCGTCATCACCCGCCCGGACGTGATTCAGGCCATCCACGAGTCGTTTCTGGCGGTGGGCAGCGAAGCGGTGGAAACCAACACCTTCCGCTCCAACCGGCTGACACTGGGCGAGTACGGCCTGGGGGATCGCACCATCGAGATCAACAAAACCGCCGCGCAGATCGCCCGCCGCGCCTGTGACAACGCGCAGCGCGCCAGCGGAATCCCACGTTTTGTAGCCGGGAGTATCGGGCCGAGCGGCAAACTGCCCAGCGGCAACGACCCTGACCTGAGCAATATCACCTTCGATGAACTATCGGCCATTTTCTACGAACAGGCGCAGGGGCTGGTGGAAGGCGGCGCGGACCTGCTGCTGGTCGAAACCAGCCAGGACATTCTCGAAGTCAAGGCGGCGGTGGTGGGTATCAACCGCTACTTCGCCGACGCCGGCGTGCGCGTGCCGCTTCAGGTACAGGTGACGCTGGATACCACCGGGAAGATGCTGTTCGGCACGGACATCGACAGCGCCCTGACGACGCTTGAGGCGCTGCCGATTGACATCATCGGCATGAACTGCTCCACCGGGCCGGAATATATGCGCCAGCCTATTCAGTATCTGGTGGAACACAGCACCCTGCCGATCAGCGTGCTGCCCAACGCCGGCCTGCCCATCAACGTGGATGGCGAGGCAGTATACCCAATGGAGCCGGAACCGTTCAGCGATATGGTGGCGGAGTTCGCCTCGTGGGGGGTGAATGTCGTGGGCGGCTGCTGCGGCACCACGCCGGAGCATCTGGCGCTGCTGTATCGCAAGGTGCATGGGCATCCTTTCAAGGCGCTGCTGAACAGCGCGGAGGAGGATGTGCAGGAGACGCATTTTGTGCGCCGCCGCCCCAAACGCCGCCAGCCCCAGCACGAGGCCAAAGCCTCCAGCAACATGAGCGCCACGCCGATGGTGCAGAACCCCGGCCCGACCATGATCGGCGAGCGGGTTAACAGCCAGGGCAGCCGCAAGGTCAAGCAGCTTCTGCTGGCCGATGATTACGACAGTATCGTGCAGATCGCGGTGGAACAGGTCGAACGCGGCGCGCACATGCTCGATGTGGCGGTGGCGCTGACCGAACGCAATGACGAAAAAGAGCAGATGGAAAAGCTCGTCAAAAAACTGGCGATGGCGGTAGAAGTGCCGCTGATTATCGACACGACAGAAGCGGATGTGGCCGAAGCAGCGCTCTCGCTCTATCCGGGGCGCGGCATCATCAATGGCAACAACCTGGAAAACGGGCGCGAACGCATCGACAAAATTCTGCCGATTGCCAGGAAGCACGGCGCGGGTGTCCTGTCGATGACCATTGACGAAGCCGGCATGGCGCATGATCGCCAGAAAAAGTACGAGATTGCCCGGCGCATCACCGACATCGCGGTGAACGAATATGGCATGAAGCCGGAAGACCTGATCTATGACACACTGACCTTCCCGCTGACCACCGGGCAGGCCGAACTGCGCAACGATGCGGTGGAAACCATCGAAGGAATCCGGCTGATTAAAGAGAATATCCCCGGCGTGATGACCGCCCTGGGCGTCAGCAATGTGAGCTTCGGCATCAGCCCGGCGGCGCGCGGCGTGCTCAACAGCGTGTTCCTGTATCATGCTGTGAAAGCCGGTCTGGATATGGCAATTGTCAACCCGGCGCACATCACGCCCTACGCCGAAATTCCTGAAGACCAGCGTAAACTGGCCGAAGACCTGATCTACAACAGCGATGAAAACGCCCTGCCGCGTTTTATCCAGTACTTCGAGGAAAATGACGTATCGGTGGCTGGACGCGAGCAGGAAGACCCGACCAAAGACATGACCAGCGAAGAAGCGCTGCACTGGCAGATCGTCCATCGCAAGAAGGACGGGCTGGAAGCGCTGATTGATGACAGCCTGACGCGGCAGGACGCGGTAGGTGTGCTGAACAACGTGCTGCTGCCGGCCATGAAAGAGGTCGGCGACAAGTTCGGCGCGGGTGAACTGATCCTGCCATTCGTGCTGCAAAGCGCCGAGGCGATGAAGAAGGCGGTGGCTTACCTCGAACAGTTTATGGAGAAGGTTGATGGCTCGACTAAAGGCACTGTCGTGCTGGCGACGGTCTATGGCGATGTGCATGACATCGGCAAAAACCTCGTCAAGACGATTCTGAGCAACAACGGCTACACGGTGCATGACCTGGGCAAGCAGGTCCCGGCCAATACGATTATCGAGAAGGCGCAGGAATTTGGCGCGGACGCCATCGGCCTGAGCGCGCTGCTGGC
>CAZKIB010000292.1:0-4589 GCA_964552425.1 uncultured Anaerolineaceae bacterium
GCCCAGGCTGTCCAGCGCATCCGTGCGGCTGCGTACCGAGTCGTCCAGTTCAGCCATTTCCGCGATGCCGCCCGCGTTATCCGCAACCGGCCCATAGGCGTCCGTTGCCAGTGTAATACTCAGGGTTGCCAGCATCCCCACTGCGGCCATCGCAATGCCGTACAGACCGCCCAGAGAAGTTGCCAGCAGCGTCACCACCACCACCACCAGAACCGGCGCGACGGTACTGAGCATCCCCAGCGCCAGACCGCGAATGACAACAATGCCAGCCCCACCTGTCGCACTGTCTGCCAGCGCTTTCGTGGGCGCATAACTGTCCGCCGTGAAATATTCGGTAAAGTAGCCGATCAGCACGCCGCCGACCAGCCCGGACAGCGTCGCGATGATGACGCCCCAGCCCAGGTTGAGCAGCAGGCCCAACAGCACGATAGCAGCGGCAACCAGACCACTGGCCGCATAAACGCCCGTGCGCAGACTGCCAAGCAGCATCTCCTGCGTGGCATTCTCCTGGGTCTTGACCAGATAGGTGCAGCCCATGCCGATGAGCAGGCCGGCTGCCGCGATCAGAATCGGGAACACCTGCCCTGCAAGCTGCTGTTCCACAGCCAGGCCAGCGCCCAATGTTGCCAGCGAAATCGCCGCCACAATCGAACTGGCGTAGCTCTCGAACAGGTCGGACCCCATCCCCGCTACATCGCCGACGTTGTCGCCCACGTTATCGGCGATGGTCGCCGGATTACGTGGGTCATCTTCCGGGATACCTGCCTCGGTCTTACCGACCAGGTCAGCCCCCACATCCGCCGCTTTCGTGTAAATACCCCCACCCACACGCGCGAAAATAGCAATGGATGTCCCACCAAAGCCAAATCCAGCGAGTGCGCTGGCGGCCTGCGCGGCCGGCATCATGCTGGTAAACAAAATGAACAGAAGGCTGACACCCAGCAAGGCCAGTGATACCACAATGGTACTCATGACCGTTCCGCTGGCGAACGCCACGCGCAGGCCCCGATTCAGGCTTTTCGAAGCCGCCTGAGTGGTACGCACGTTTGCGCGCACCGCGATATACATGCCAAAGTAACCGGATAATCCCGACGCCAGCGCGCCGCAGACGAAAGCCACCGCTGTCCAGACCGACATACCGGAATTGGGTATGCCGCTCAGCAGCACCAGTAGAACGGCCACAATGGCGACAAAGATGCCCACCGCGCGATATTCACGCGAGAGAAAGGCCTGCGCCCCACGCTGGACCGCGCGGGCAATCTGCTGCATCTTCTCGTTGCCGGCGTCCTGCGACAGCACAAACCCACGCTGATACCATGCAAAACCCAGTCCGATAATACTAGCAATCGCACCGAGGATGCCCGCTGTTTGAACCGATATTTCCATGTCTTAGCTCCGTTAGAAGGGGTTCAGTCGTGCGTATATTAGCGTGAATATCTTTTTTTTCAACCGTAAGCCCACATGATATTCTGAACCATCTGTTTGAGCAGAAGTCTCAATTGCACCGGCACTGCACCCTGAATGAGCGCCACAAGATATAATCCCGTTTTTGGGTGAAATACAGAATCGGACATTCCAATGACTCGCGCTCCTTCATCGCGTCTGCTGTGGGCAACGCTTATCCTCGTGCTGGCGATGTTCAGCCGCACGCTTATTCTCAATCAGGTTCACATCGTACAGGATGAAGCCCGCTCGATTTTACGTTCCCTCGGAACCATTTCTGAAATCATCGCCTGGCAGCCGCTAGATTGGCCCCCACTGTACAACCTTCTTCTGGGTGGCTGGCAGACCCTGATTGGGCAGCACCCCGCCGTTTTGCGCATGTTTTCTGTCCTGGTTTTTCTCCCCGGTGCAGCCGTGACCTACCAGTTTGCTCGTAAAGTGTTTCACAGCGAACAGGCTGGATGGGGGGCCATAATTGCCTACAGCGCACTGGGCTACAGCGTATTCCTCAGTTCGTTTCTGCGGGGCTACATTATCACATTGGCGGTGTTCCCGGCTCTGCTGCTGCTGACCATCCGCTACTTCGACTGCCCATCGTTCCGGCGCGCTGTGCCGCTGATCGTTGCGCTGACAGTGATGTATTACACCACCTATACGTCCATTTTTGCGGTTGCCATCGCCGGTCTTTATACCCTGATCGTCTACCGGCAGGCCGTGTGGCGCTGGTGGCTGCCCGGCGTTTTTAGTCTTCTGCTGGTACTGCCGGAACTGATCAGCAAGCTGGGTTACTTTCAGCAGCGGGTAGAAGACAGCCAATCGCTGCTGTCCCTGCTGCCGCCAGTGCCGGAAGGTCTGGCGACTATTTACGGACAGTATGCCGGTCAGGCCAGTCCGGTCTGGTTCGCCCTGTTTGCAGCAGCCGGCTGTCTTCTCCTGCGTCGTCAACGCAATCTGACAACGCTGTGGCTTTTTGGATGGGCGCTGGCAGCGCCGCTGTCGATCTATCTGCTGTTTTCGATCTCCTTTTCATTCATTTTTTCACCACGCTACATCTGGTGGGGGCTGCTGCCAATTGCTCTGATCGTCGGCGGGGGCCTGGCCTATCTGCCACGAAGGACCTGGATCATCGCGCAGATTGCCATGCTCGGCCTGATGTTTGTGCCCCTGCCGCTTCAAGACTATCGTGAAGATTTCCTCCCCTGGGAATCCACACTGAGCTGGCTGCGCGAAAACGCCCTGCCGGGGGATGTACTGGTCGTCGATTCAAGCTTCTGTCTGATCCCATGCGGACGTGGAGACGCCTGGGTCTATTACACGACATACTACCTGAAAGATGTCCTTCAGATTGTGGACGACCCGGCAGATTATCCGCGTGTATGGTATCTCAAAATGGACGGTCAGCAGGATCGCACACTGGAAGAACGCATCACAACCGGGAGACTTGGCAGTAAGTTCGCCGGCCCCTGGGATATGCTGGTGCGACTTTACGAAGCGCCACCCAACCCGGAAGGCATACTTTTCGAAAATGGCCTGCGCTTTCATGGCTTTCAGGTCCTGGATGGTGACCGGGTACTGCCGCCACCCTACGACCTCCGGGAGCAGTCTGCGGTTCAGCTTCGTCTGTGGTGGTCGACAGATCGCAGACTCGACGCGGAATACAGCATCAGCACCACATTGATCCCTGACGGCACGGAAAACGCGGTTGCCCAGACCGATAGCGCGCCGCGCCTCGTTCACCTGACACCTAATGATTTCAGTGATCTGCCCCAGCAAATGACGGGGTGGGAACCGGGGGAATATTATGTGGAGGAGCGTTTCATCGAAATACCTTCGCTCCAGACCTGGTACGCATCGACCGTGTACCTGATTGTCTATCAGTGGTGGGATGGGGTTCGTATCCCGGCGTCTGTTACAGATGCAGACGACAGGCTCCCGCTGGCGCAGGTTCTGGTTAATGGCTGGTGAGAACAGGCTTGCCCGCTGCTGCCACAGCCATTACTATTACGATTAGGTAAAGGATGAGCAGCGACAACACGGTGAGCAAGAAACGGATCGGCAGCTACGGCGAACGGGTCGCCGCCAATTACCTGCTTGGCAAAGGTTACACTATTCTGGAAACCAACTGGCACTGCGCGCGCGGGGAGCTGGATGTGATCGCCCAGGACGGCGAACTGCTGGTGTTTGTCGAAGTCAAGACCCGTCGCAGCAAAACGACGGAAGACGCGCTCATCAGTATCACACCTCGCAAACGCGAAAAGCTGATCCACAGCGCCCATATGTATATCGCCGAAGCTGGTCTGGACAACAGGGACTGGCGCATTGATGTCATTGCCGTCGCGCTGGATCATTCCGGCCAACCGCTCATTGACCATGTGGAGGACGCGATTGGCTGGTAAACTGCCTCTGCTGGTAATCCTCGGCCCCACCGCCGTTGGAAAAACTCAGCTAGCGCTTGAACTGGCGCGATCATTCAATGGCGAAATCATCGGCGCAGACAGCCGCCAGATTTACCGCTACATGGACATTGGAACCGCCAAGCCCACGCCTGAACAACAGCAGCGGATAACCCACCATCTCATAGATGTGGTCAACCCGGACCAGAATCTCGGCCTCGCCCATTACCAGCGGCTTGCCAATGCTGCCATTCACGACATTCAGCAGCGCAGACGCCTGCCGCTGCTGGTAGGGGGAACGGGGCAGTACCTCACCGCCGTGATCGAAGGCTGGTCAATCCCGGAAGTCGAGCCAAACTACCCTCTGCGTGACGAACTGGAAATCTACGCCGCCGAACAGGGTTCTGAACGGTTACATGAACGCCTCCAGCAGGTGGACCCCGCCGCCGCTGCTGCGACGGATCATCGCAACATCCGGCGTGTGATCCGCGCGCTGGAAGTCTACCTGGAAACCGGCACACCCATCAGCGAGTTGCAGCGCAAGACCCCCCCGCCCTATACTATCCTTCAGGTGGGTTTACAACTGGAGCGTGAACGATTGTACGAGCGCGCGGACCGGCGCATTGACCAGATGATGGATGAGGGGTTTCTCGAAGAAGTCCGCCAACTGCTGGGGATGGGCTATGATCGCCGCCTGCCGTCCATGAGCGGCCTGGGTTATTCTCAACTGGCCGCGCATCTGCTGGATGATCT
>CAZKIB010000292.1:4620-7222 GCA_964552425.1 uncultured Anaerolineaceae bacterium
CGATGCGCTGGAATCCACCCGCGCTGCCACCCACGACTTCATCCGACGCCAGTTGACCTGGTTTCGCGGACATGACACCGGCATCCACTGGTATGATGCCGCCAGTCTTCAGCCAGACGACTTAATCAACCTGACTCACAAGTGGCTGGAGCGCGCATCATGCGTTTCCTGAACCGGCCTCGTGACGAAAACCCCAACCTGCTTGTTGGCATATTCCTGTTAATTTTGTTGTCCGTATTTATGGGCCCGAATATTCTGCCGCGCATTATTTCGTCCATCTCGCCGTTCATTGACGAAGCGATTCCCTGTGACTGGCTGCGGCGGGGCCTTGACCGGGCCAACCATCAGTCGCTGATTGGCCGTGCGGCCAGCAATGCGCTGGAACTGGAAGTCCGCGCCGGGTCCGTCCCGTTCGATGCCAGCGGCACTTTACAGATAGAGCTTGTGGTCATCAATCGTTCGCTCGGCACAATCCCGATTGTGTATAACATCAACCAGGTCAACATTGGGGATAATGGCACAACCGGGCTGGGCATCATCTTCGACCCAGGAAATTTGCAGGCTGTCAACACCGGACGCGCCGATTCGCAAACCTACCCCGAACAGAATATCCGGCTGCTCGGTCCACGCCAGCGCTGCATCCACAGCATCGAAATTCCGGGTTCACAACTTGATCCCAACATCCGCTCCGGGGCGGCTTCGGTACGCGCTTTTTATCGCATTAACACGGCAGGCAGTATTATCCCCGCTGGTGGCCCGACACCGATCTACAACGATCAGGGCCTGGATATTGTTCCCGGCGGCTTTATTGAATCCGCCGCAGTGCCGCTGCGGGCGCAGGTTGCAGCCCAGTAACATGACATCTGGACTGAAATATTATAAAATCTACTCTGATAAGTTCAGAATGGTTCTTTCAAATTACGGCGGTACCTATCTAT
The DNA here is from genome assembly GCA_964552425.1 of uncultured Anaerolineaceae bacterium. Lineage (GTDB taxonomy): Bacteria > Chloroflexota > Anaerolineae > Aggregatilineales > Phototrophicaceae. The sequence continues at coordinate 5,559 of CAZKIB010000292.1, forward strand.
CTTTTACAGAGAGCAGTACAACCTCATGACCGAGAAAGAAGCCGAAAGACCGGTTTTGATCGTGCAGGACAACAACAACAGCCTTCTCCTCCACTGGGTAATGGAAAAGGATTCGGTTGTCATCGGGCGCGGTGAAGAGGCCGACCTGACACTGGACGAACGGCAAATTTCCCGCCAGCACATCCGCATCTATAAGGATGGCAGCAAATATTTCCTTGAAGATCTGGAAAGCAAGAATGGAACCTGGTTAAACGGCAATCAGATGAAGGGGGTTCGCCAGCTTTCCGACGGTGATGAAATCCATCTCGCGCTGGTGGTGCGCATCCAATTTGTCGGTTCGGGCGCAACCGCTCCCCTGCCCTTTGAACTACCGCAGTCGATTGGTGGCCGCCTGCGCCTGGACCGCGAAGCACGGCGGGTGTTCGTCGGCGACGTGGAAGTTGACCCGCCCCTCAGCCTGCCACAGTACCGCCTGCTGGAACTGCTGTACAGTAATGCTGGTCGTGTCTGTACCCGCGAGGCAGTGGTCGAAACGGTCTGGCCGGAAGCGATGGGCGAAGGGGTCAGCGAACAGGCTATTGATGCGCTGGTGCGCCGCCTGCGGGATCGTCTGGCCGAACTCGATCCTGACCGGCAGTACATCATCACGGTCCGGGGCCACGGCTTCCGCATGGAAAACCCGGATTAGAACACGATCACACCGAGACAATACCGGATATGTCTGGCCCGGTCTGGTCGACAGCCCCGCCGGGCCAGCGTAATCCAAACACAATTTACCCCGGCAAACCTTCCATTTCGAGGTAATTCGTCAGAATGATGTCCTCGGTCTGAACACCGAGAATCGCCAGCATTTCCTGAATGCGATAAGCTTTGTTTTCCGCGTCCATGGCCGACCAGGTGCGGCTTTTCAGCTCAATGAACGTATCCGGCAGGTCCGGCTTCAGTACCCGGTCCACGTTGAGATAAAACAGCACACCCTGATAATGCAGATGCCAGCGATAGCGATCTTTTTCCAGTTCACGCTCCCCCACTGGCTGGAAATATTCGCGGTAGAAGCGCAGCGGGCGATCCGCCGGGGCGATGAAACGCGAATGCGACAGAACCACCGATGAGTTAAACGTGTTCTGCTTCGTCGGCATGGTCAGGGTCAGGCGGCTGCGCACCGACTGCACCTCACCCTTCTCATTTACTAGATCATCTTCGCGGTAGCGCAAACGCCCTACGCCAGGGTCCTCGAATTCAAAATAGGTATCGTACTGGCGGTAATGGTTCATCTTGAGAACCTGCACGTCCGGGTGATGCAGCAGCTTGTCAATCACACCCGAATCGCGCAGAATGGCTTTCGTCTGAACCTCGAAGCTCTCGCCACGCTCCAAACCGGGCGTCACGGCCAGCAGCTTGCTGAGGACATCGCCCTCGTGAATCGCGAGGAACTCATCAATCCGCAGCGCGTAATCCCGTGCGGCTTCCATCAGCGCCTCTTCGTCCAGAGTCAGCAGTTTACGGTCCCGCATGAGCCACCGACCGTTGCACATGACATGGGCCACATCGGTACTCTTGCTGGCATACACAATTTCGGCATAGACCGCGTTCGGGTCACGGCGAAAGCGCGGCGTGTTATGCGCCCGGTCACTGTCCATCACCACAATGTCGGCCAGTTTACC
>CAZKIB010000293.1:0-5591 GCA_964552425.1 uncultured Anaerolineaceae bacterium
GGAGCGTCCGGCGACAGAACAGGCGAAATGTCAACAGAACCTAGTCTGACAGATTTTTTCGCTTTGCGGCTCTGCGCCTTTGCGTTCGAATTTTCCTTTCCCAATGGCCGTCCGTTTAATGCCATCGTTCCGCTTCAGACCAATCGGCGTATCGAAGCGCAAAAAGCTGGTACAATACGGGCCGTATGCTTATCATGCTTCGGGATGGGCGGCCTGAGTACCGCCGATGCGGAGGTCGTGATCCACTATCTGAAGGGAAACTGCTATGCCCCCTACCCTGCACACCCTCGAAAATGAATTCTGGCAGGTCGGCATCCTGCCGGAAACGGGCGCGTCGGTGGCCTTTGGCCGCGTGCAGAAAGACGGGCAGTGGGTGGATGTCATGCGCCCGACAGACCCCGCCGATTACGAGAACCCCAGCCAGTGCGCCAGCTTCGTGCTGATCCCCTGGTCGAACCGTATCAAGAATGCGAAGTTTCGTTTTCGCGGCAGCGAATACGCGCTGGAAGCCAACAACGCCGAAGGCACGGCCAGTCATGGCGACACCCGCCGCCGCATCTGGCAGGTCGAATCCGCCGGGACAGAACGCATCAGCCTGAGCTTCAACTCCACCGCCCACGCCGGCATCAACTTCCCCTGGCAGTTCAGCGCCAACGCGGTCTACTCTTTGGATGGTCCGATGTTTGAAATGGTGCTGTCGCTCAAGAACATTGATGAGACACCGTTTCCAGGTGGCTTCGGCCAGCACCCCTATTTTGTGCGTACCGACGATGTCATGCTGGAACTGCCGGTTGACCGGGTTTACGAACTCGAACAATTTATGCCCACCCGCGCGGCGAAACCCGTCCCGCCAGAACTGGATTTTCGCAGACTGCGCAGACTGAGCGATGTGCCGGGGCTGAACGATCTGTATCGCGGGCGGCGCGGCGAAGACCCGGTGCGCATGGTCTACCCGGCACAGGGCATCGAACTCAGCATGACCAGCGATCCCATTTATGAGCATCTGATCGCCTATACCCCGTCCGATGGTCTCTCGTTCGCGGTGGAACCGGTGACAAACGCCAATGATGGCTTTAACCTGTTTGAGCAGGGGGTCGAAGGCAGCGGTGTGTTCGTGCTGGAACCCGGTGAAGAGCGTCGCGGGGTGATCCGCCTGCGGGTGGGGTGATTTAGCTGAAACCTATTTTTCGGCGCGCTTCGGTGATCGCCAGCCGGGCATCCTCGATAGTCGGCACAACGATAAAATACTGCCCGATTTTTTCGTAGAATTTCGCGCCCACGCCGTACAGATTGCGGATCAGCGGGCTGGTCGTCACCAGCACATTCAGCCCCATTTTATCGGACTGGCGATCTGCGATGTTTTTGACGTGCAGCAGTGTGTTCTGGGGCAGGGGGCCGCTGGAAAGCAAATCCACAATAATGTCGATGCGCGCCCCGCCTTCCTTCTCCATGTCGATCACCTGCCGGTCCGCCGCGTAAAAATCATCCCAGGTCCAGCGCCCCTCAAAGATCATGCGAATGATCGTTTTTTCGTCATCATCCCAATGAGCCGCAACCTGTCCCATGAGCTTTGCCCCGCTTAACCGGCCACCTTTTGCACTATACGCGCAGATTACCGAATGTCAATTAAATGTTTGTGAACCCAAATCGTCAGGAATTTAATAGACCCGCGCCCCGTTCCCGTTCTATAATCAGAGTCAGTTTATTTGTCACCATAACGAAGTCTCGATGACGATCAAAAAACTCAACAGTATGCGTCTGCTGGAACAGCATGATGTCCCTTATGAGGCGATCAGCTACGGTGAACCGGACGCCTTTCACGACGCCAGCGAAGTGGCCGAGATGATCGGCGTGCCGGTGGAGATGGTCTATAAAACGCTGGTTGTGGAATCCGCCGGCAGCAGCAAACCATGTCTCGCGCTCATCGCCGCAGACCGTTCTCTTGATCTCAAGCGGCTGGCGGCAGCGCTGGGCGTCAAAAAGGCGAACATGGCGGCGCACAAGGATGCAGAACGGTTAACCGGCCTGAAAGTGGGCGGCATCAGCGCGCTGGCCCTCGCGCAGAAAAACTGGCCGGTTTTTCTCGATCAACTGGCGCTGGAACACGAGCACATTCTGGTCAGCGCGGGTCAGCGGGGTGTTCAACTGCGGGTCCCTACCGCCGCGTTGATCCGGGTTGTGAAAGCGAAAGTCGCCGAAATCAGCACCGATAAAGTCTGAGGGACTGCCATGCGCCTGCGCAAACGCTCTACCGAATCCGCTGATGTTGACCCCGGCTATAACCCCCAACGGACGCCGGATCTATTCGCCCTGACCACCGACGGCTATATCATCGCGCAGGATGTCGCCTGCCAGCACGAATATGTAATCGCGCAGCGCTGCCCCACATCAGGCCGTCCGCTGGTCATTATCGCGCAGATCAACCGGGCCTTTCAGGGTTTGAATGAAGTCGTGGCGCTGTCCCCGGCCACCGGCGAACGCTTCAGCTTTATCTTCGACATCAGCAATGACGTCTACCAGACCTGGTGGGCGGCGCAGATGGGCGACCTGTACGAACGCCTTTACGATGGTCCGACCCGCCAGGCCGCGCCCGACCAGCAGGCATTTACCTAACGCAATCTCAGCCTGTAAGAATTGAATGTCACCCGTCAAAGAAAAGTCCAGAAGCGATCATCGCAAATATCCAGAGTCATTGAGGGTCGCAGCCCGAACTGGCGACTGATGACTGGCAACTCGTAACTGCACTAGCGCGACAAAATACGCGCCAGTTCATAATACGATTCACTCATTTCGCGGGTCTTGGAGGTGACATCCTCCAGCGAAACCGTGTGAATCTGGCGGCCATTCAGACCGACCATGACGCCCGTTTTACCATCCCGCAGCGCTTCTACAGCATACATGCCAAGCTGCGAAGCCAGCCGCCGGTCAAAGGCCGAGGGGCTGCCGCCGCGCTGCATATGCCCCAGAATCGATAGGCGAATCTCAAAGCCCACATCTTTACGCTTCTCAAGAAATGCGGCCAGTTCGGTAGTGGAATAGGGCGCGCCTTCCGCGATCACCGCGACAGCGTGCGTTTTGCCGCGTACATAAGCGTCGATCAGCGCGCCGGCGACTTCGTCCATGGTGACCGGATGTTCGGGAATAATGACAATCTCGGCCCCGCCCAGGATGCTCGCCATCAGCGCCAGATAGCCACAGTTGCGCCCCATCACTTCGATCAGAAAGGCGCGCTGGTGCGAGGTAGCCGTATCGCGGATGCGGTCCAGCGCTTCGATGATGGTGTTCAGTGCCGTATCCACCCCAATGCTCATATCCGTGCCCCAGATGTCGTTGTCGATGCTGCCGGGCACGCCCACCACCGGGAACCCCTGCTGGTGCAGGGTGAGCGCCCCGCGCAGGCTGCCATCCCCCCCGATGACGACCATGCCCTCGATGCCATGTTCATTCAGCCGCCGCAGCGCCCTCCGCTGGCCCTGCAAGGTCTTAAATTCCTCGTTGCGGGCAGTCTGGAGGATCGTGCCGCCGCGCTGCAAAATACCGCTCACTTCGCGGCTGGTCAGCAGTTCAAAGTCGCCGTTCAGACACCCGCTGTAGGCCTGGCGCACGCCGTACACTTCCATGCCATATTCCAGCCCGGTTCGTACCACCGCGCGAATAGCCGCGTTCATCCCCGGCGCATCCCCACCGCTGGTCATCACGGCGATACGTTTCATATGTTTCGTTCTCCTGTGTCAGCCCCGATGAAACGCCCTCATTGTATCCGCTCACCGGGCTGGCGACAAAGCCTATGCCGGCTGATCGTACACCTGAATGTTCTGATCGCCCACGATTTTTTCGAGACTCTTAATCAGGTCTTCACACACGCCGGTTGTTGTCTGGAAATCAAGCTGCACGGACTGCCCGGCGGATTCGGTCACGATGGTAAAGCGGTCCTCGCCGGGGAAGTTAACCAGCAGGTTATAAATGCGCTGCAAACGGCGCTGGTCACGTTCGTCATCGCCGCTGCGCTGGAAGAAAATGTAAATCCACCGGTGCGCGCTGTGCCCGTTGTCCTCGCCACCGTTCATCATGATCCGCAGGTGCGCCGGCACATCATCCACCGGCACATCCATATGCCCGTTACCAATGGTTTGCGGCTCCGGTTCCGGCTGAGAGGTGGCAGCTTCGACTTCAGGTTCTTCGGTGGATTCCATCGCGGCGGGCGGCTCCGGCACTGGCGCAGCGGTGTGCCCGTTCGATTCGTAGACGGAATCCGGGAACACGCCATAAGCTTCCGGCGGCAGCGGCTCCTCATCGCCATCGGCCCACAGCGGCATATCCGGCGGGGGCGCGTCACTGGCATAGCCGTACAGTTCCTCATCGCCGCCGTTCATCTCGGCCATCGTCACCGTAAAGTTCTGCGACACTTCCTCCGCGATGATCTGCGGGTCGCCGCGTGAGGTATCGAACCTGCCTTTCACACGGATAATCTCGCCTTCGCTGACGAGGTCCTGACACTTCTGCCAAGTACGCGGGAAGATCACCACATCAATCGTTCCAGCGGATTCGCGCCAGTCTTCCAGATGCACCACACACATCACGTCGTTGCTTTTGGTGACAATCTTGCGCATGGTGACGACTTCACCTGCCACCGCCACCGGCTTGTCATGCAGCCCGAAGGCGTTTTCCTTCAGGTCGCGGATGCTGCGCGTGTTGATGTTTTGCAGCGCCGCGCGGTATTTATCTGCCGGGCGGCCCGTGACATACAGGCCAAGCAGTTCCTTCTCCCAGTCGAGCATTTCACGTTCGGATACTTCCGGCGCGTACTGCAATTTGCCGAGCAAATCCTCTGATCCGCCAGCGGCATCACCGAACATATTCATCTGGCCCACCGCCAGGTCACGGTGATAATTGGCGCTGAAGCCCATCATCCGCTCCAGCGCGCCCAGCACCTGCGCCCGGCTGCCGAAAACTTCCAGCGCGCCCACTTTGGTCAGGCTTTCCAGCGTGCGCTTGCCCACCGCCCGCAGATCAAGCCGCTTGCAGAAGTCTTCCAGATCGCTGAACGTCCCCTCCGCCAGCCGCGCCTCGACAATCGGTTGCAGCGCGTTCACCCCGGCGTTCTTGACCGCCGCCAGCCCGAAGCGGATGCCGCGCCGTCCATCCGCCTGCGCCTGAATATCGAAGTCGAGCATACTGGAATTCACGTCCGGCGGCAGAATGGGAATATTCAGCCGGCGGCACTCTTCCATAAACGTGGCGATCTTGGTCGAATCGTCGCGGTGAACCGTCAGCAGCGCCGTCATATACTCGGCGGGATAATGGCACTTCAGAAAGGCCGTCTGCACCGTAATCACCGCATAGTCCGCCGCGTGTGAGTTATGCACGATGATGTCATTGGCGACGAAGTTGTGCGTCCCCTCGATGGTTAGGTCGTAGGTCGGTTCTTCCCCCACGTATTCGATGGAAACCACTTTGTCCCAGAGAATATCCTCTCTCCATGTATGGAGAGGTGTTGGAAGTGCGGTATCTGCCTGCCATCCCTCAGAAGCTGTGATGAACTTTTTAGTCTGGGCCGTCGATTGAAATCGACGGTAAGGAGAAGCAAGTCC
>CAZKIB010000293.1:5625-7053 GCA_964552425.1 uncultured Anaerolineaceae bacterium
GGTCTGAATCCCGCAGGGATTTGGGTTATTTTGCCGGGTACTTGAGTGCCCGGCAGGGAAAAGCGCGCCGGTCATCTGCCACAGAGCTACAGCCACCTCATCGCCCGGCTGCAAGTCCCCCAGCATACGCCAGCCGTCGAACATGTAGAAAGGATGATTGGCGGTGGCGGTAATAGAACGTCCGGTCTGCGTCGTCAGCCGATAAACCGGCTTGACTCCGTTGAACATCACATCGGTAATCGGCGCAGGTTGCAGTCGCAGCGTATCTGTGTTCAGACTGAGAGTCCGCTCAACTTTGGCGCGACCTTCGTACAGATCAACCACCTTCACCAGCCGCCCGCTGTCGGCATCAATAATTTCCGTATCCCCCACGACACACTTGTTAAAGCCGTAATTGGCGAAAAACTCAATGTCGTCAAAAATCTTTTCCGCCGCCGCCGCATCCACCCCATTCTGCGGGCCGCGTTCCAGAAAGATCGACTTGTGCTTGAGGAGGTCCTTCTCTTTTTTCTTCGATACCGCCCGGCGCATCAGGTCGGCTTCACCGAGTTCATAGCCAAACAGCTCGCTGGCAACCTGCTGGATTTGTTCCTGATAGACCAGAATCCCGTAGGTTTCCTTCAGAATAGGTTCGAGTTTGGGATGCCGGTATTCGGTCTCTTCCTCGTCATGCAGACGCTTGTTGTACAGCGGAATAAAGTCCATCGGGCCGGGGCGATAGAGCGAAATCCCGGCGATAATATTCTCGAAGCGTTTGGGACGCATCCCGCGCAGCATCTGCTGCATCCCGCCGCTTTCCACCTGAAACACGCCTATCGTCTCGCCGCGCCCCATCATCTCAAAGGCTTCGTCCAGCATCCGCGTCACTTCGGGATCATGCGCGACCATTTCATGCCGGTAGGGAATGTTATCCATCGTAAAATATATGTCATGGTAGCGCGCGATCAGGTCACAGGCTTTGCGCAGAATCGTCAGAGTCGAAAGGCCCAGAAAGTCGATCTTGAGCAGGCCAATCGACTCGCAGGTTTCCATTGGGAACTGCGTCACGGCCTTGATGGAACTGTCGTCGTTGCCGCTGGTCAGCCGGTGGAGCGGGATATATTCCACCAGCGGCTTGTCCCCCACGATCACCCCGGCAGCGTGCGTCGAAGCGTGGCGGTTGACACCCTGCAATTCCTTCGCCGTGTCAATCACCTGCCGGATTTCGCGGCTGCTGTTGTACAGGTCATGCAGTTCCGGGTTGCTTTCCACATAGGTCATCAGCGGCTTGGGCTTGGGTTCCTGCGGGATCAGCTTGGCGGCCTGGTTGACCAGTTCCAGCGGTACATCCAGCGCCCGGCCCACATCGCGCACGGCAGCTTTTGGCCCCAGCGTCCCAAAGGTGATAATCGCCGCGACTTTGTCCTCACCGTACTTGCGCGCCGTGTA
>CAZKIB010000294.1:0-6992 GCA_964552425.1 uncultured Anaerolineaceae bacterium
TATCTGCATCGGTGGAGGTCTTTACTGAACTGCCATAATCCGTTAGAATAACTTTATCCATCCATAACATGAGTGTATACCCACAATGATCGTGATAATCCGCAGAACCCGTATCTGGATTCCCCGCAGCGGCCTGAACGGCTAGAGCCTGTCGAGGCGTCAACCTGCGCGTCGATACGCTCTGGCGCTGTGATGTGATTCACAGCCCGGCTCTTGCCCTGCCACCCGGCAGGCATCGCCCTTGAAAGCGTATTGAACAGGATATTTTCTGTGTCTGAACAACAACTGAATCCGCCAGCGGGCTGGGACCCGGTGGCAGACTGGTATGACGGTTGGGTTGGGCCACACGGCAGCGACCATCACCGCAGCCTGGCGATTCCGGCGGTGATGAATCTGCTGGAACTGCGCGGTCACGAACAGGTGCTGGATGTCGGCTGTGGGCAGGGGGTACTGGCCCCGCATGTGACTGGCAGCGGCGCGGTTTATACCGGTGTGGATGTCAGCCGCAAGATGATCGCTGCTGCGCGGCGGCATCACCGGGGCGAAGGACGCTTCCTGCGTGGGGATGCGCGTTATCTGAATCGCGTTTCTGCGCTGCGACCTGCCAGCTATGACGCGGTGGTGTTTCTGCTGAGCATTGAGGATATGAACCCTCTGGACGACGTGATTCGGAGCGCGGCCGGGACACTGCGAAAGCCGGGGCGCGTGGTGATTCTGATGCGGCATCCGTGCTTTCGGGTTCCGCGCCAGAGCGGCTGGGGGGAAGACCCAAACCGCAAACTGCGCTACCGCCGCCTGGATTCGTACCTGACGCCGCTGTCTGTGCCGATGAAGGCCTATGAGCATTCCGACAGTGGCAGGACCATCAGCTTCCACCGTCCCCTGAGCCAGTACATCAACACGCTGGCGGCTGAGGGGCTGGCGGTGGATTATTTTGATGAGATTGTCACGCACAGGTCTGCCGCGAACCGGGCCGAACGGCGGGCAAATGAGGAGTTCCCGCTGTTTCTGGCGCTGCGGGCGCGCACGATCATCAGGGGTTAACGGGGTCGTTGACCGAAAAGACCTGGCAGTAACTTCTGTAGGGACGGTTCACGCACCATCCCTACAAAAGTTCATCTTTTCGACAGGTCCCTTAACCTTTGTCGGACGAGGTGGGGTCCGTTGTGCCGCTGGTACTGCGCGGTGCGCTGCCTGCTCCTTCCGGCGTATTCAGGTTCATGGGGCCGGTATTGGCACGCTGCACGGCGCGGGCGGCTTTCTGTTTTTCTTCTTCCACAAAGGCTTCAAGCTGGGGTGGGGTGCGGACGGACTGGCCCCACTGGGCGGTTTCTTCCGCCATGACCCGCAGCGTGTTTTCGATGTAGGCCCGCAGCGCAGCTTTGTAGGTGAGGTCGTCCATCTCGTCCATTGGTGACTGCGAATCGGCCACTTCAAGATTTTCCAGCGCGCCTTCATAAATGCTAACGGTGCGGTCCCACTGATAGAGGCTCGCCAGGGTGGTAAACGCGCCACCAATGGCCGGTGTCACCACCGCCATAATCATGAGGACATTGACGATGCTCTGGATGAGATCACAGTTGGTCGAATCAATGGCGGCCAGCGCGGCGAGGGCCTCATCCACTGCTTCTGTGTCGATGGGCGCGCCCTCTGTGCCGGGGTCTCGCCCGACACTCAGCGATTGCAGCGAGGCAATATCCTCAGTGGATTCGATCACCCCCAGGCCGCGCAGACTGGCGACCAGATTGCGACTGCTCTGTAAACTGGCGCATTCGCCCTGGTTGGCGAAGGAGCCATCGACCAGATAAGCGGATACCAGCAGACCGGCCAATGCCGCTGAGAAACCGGTCAGAAAGGCGAAGATCGCCACGATGACACTGACCTGACCCGCTGCCCGGCGATAACGGGCCGAGGCGCGCTGCCAGTAATTGCGCTGATCTTCGAGGGCATAGCGCTGGAAGATTTTGTAGACGCCCCGCATATGTTCACGATTGAGGTTATACGGTCCCATCGCTGACTCCTGTCGTGGTCTGGCCGGGCAGTTCCTGGGGGTACATACCCCGGTTGATGTCGGCGGCGCGCTGGGAGAATAACATGCGCCGCTGGTAGCCGGTCACTTCGTCATAGGGTGGCATTCGTGTCAGGAAGCGGAAATATTCACGGCGCATCTGTTCGGCGCGGCGGCGGTTGTTCAGCCAGAGTTCCTGCGGCGATTCGCGGGAGCCGATGGCGGCCAGAAATGCGGTGAGCAGGGCGACCAGCGTTTCCAGAAACGCGAACAGGGGCATGATTTCCGGGCTGCTGTTCAGCGCCACAACCTGAAGCGACCCGATCAGTGTGGCTGCTACGGCCAGCATCAGAAAAAAGATTTGCAGCCGCCGGTAGCGATTCTGGTTGAATTTGGCCTGATGATCGCGAATGCGGAACAGGCGCAGCAGTTCATAATCCATAAAATCAATGTCGTCGAAAATCTCTTTTTTGATCTCGTCCGGCACATCCTTCATGACGGTTTCGAGGTCCTGCTTGCGCAGCAGTTGGTAGCTGGGGTCTGGCTCTACAGGCTGAAATTTGCCAAACTGGGGCATCTCCTGTAACCAGACAGGCAGACGCTTGCGAAAATCCACCTTGCCCTGCGTGATGGGGGTCTGATTTTCTCCGTTTTTTTTGTCCGGCGGGCCAGGGGGAGGCGCGGGCCGGGACGGGGACGGCGCTTGCGTACTCATATTGACTCCTCACATACAGATGGTTCAAAGCACTCAGTCGAAAGTCTATAGTCGATAGTCAAAAGATAAAGAGCAGGGTGTGCAGCCGCAATTCGGTGGTAATGTTTTTGGCTAAAGACCAGAGACGATTGACTACAGACTTCCTATTGATGCTATTGAGGTTTGGGCATGGAGTCAAATTCGTGTCTGGATGAACAGACCGGTTCAGCGCAGCAGGGGGCGCAGGCGTTTGGCTGCCGCCGCCATCAGGTCGGGTTCGATGGCGTAACACAGGCGCAGAAAACCTTCGCCTTCTGGCCCGAATGCCAGGCCGGGGGCCAGCCCGACGTGTGCCTGTTCCAGAATGTCCAGCGCGAAACGGAAACTATCGCGCACACCCTCCACCTCGAAAAAGGCATAGAAGGCGGCATCGGGCCGGGGCAGGACGACACGCGGCAGATCGCTTACCGCGTCTGTGAAAATTGCCAGCGAGTCACGGTAGCGGCGCAGGGCAGTCTGGAGATGGGATTCGCCACCTTGCAGAGCTGCCACACCGGCCATCTGTGTGGCGGCCAGCGTGCAGGAATTGCTGAATTCGGTCAGCATCTCCAGTGTGGTCAGCAGGGAGGTTGGCGCGGTCAGCCAGCCGAGACGCCAGCCGGTCATCGCCCAGGTTTTGGAAAAGCTATAATCATTAGAACAATCAAAGGCCAGTAAAACCGATTCTACGAACTGAGAGGATGAATGAGATGAGTTACACAACGTATCAGCGTTTCTTCATGGCATTTTCTGGCGTTACCTTTCTGTGCATTCTTGTTGCAAACGCATCGGCGGCAATTGTATTTGCTGCCGGTATATTGCTTGGACTGCTGATCGCAATCACTTACGGAGAAGCGGTTAAGGCTGGTGAGGTGAAACGTGATTGAAATAACCTACGTCGGAATTTGCTCAGACGCCGGGAACGAATACGCGATTACTTATCGCAAGGTGGGAGAAACCGTCACCGGCAAAGGCATTTGGGACTACTACCCGCATGGCATAGACCAATGGATTCCTGTGCGTAATCCGCGCATCATTGCCAATCTGGACGCGGGCAAGCATCCACGCGCTGATCTGCCAGTCGCATCACAAGCATGGAGACTAAGCCAATGACGACTAAGCGTTTTGGGCACATCCAACGACTCGTGACTTTACGAGTGCAAGTTGCGAGGGAGCCAAGTGAAAGCGATAGGATTATCCGACGGGCAATTGTTGACGCACTGCCAGACGGCTACCGCAAAATCTATGACTGGATTGGCTCTTGTTATTATCCCGTAACCAGTCGGTCTGTTGCCCGTGCATGGGAGCTTAAACCTAATCATTCCAGTAGTATTCTCAAAGAACTCTGGCAATTCGGATTACTTAAGCGTGAAGCCTCAACCGATGAATACGGCATGGTTTATAAATATCGGATTGCCGATTGAGGTCTGAGAAAGTCAGTCATCCGCCCGGAATCAAAAAAGCCCCCGGTACACCCGTACCGAGGGCCATCACTCAAGCCTTGCCAATTGAAGGGTTCTAAGCCGCGCGCTTCCAGTCGGTCTGATCCCGCGCGAACGCCAGTACGCGATCCCCCTGCTTCGCCCCCAGCCCCGGAATCTTCTTATCTGCCGCCCAGTCATACAGCGCGCTCGGTCCAATCCACAGCCCCAGCAGCCCCAGCAGCCGGATCAACGGTTCGCTCAACTCATTCACGAACGTCACCCCGCCCACCAGCGGTTCCTGCGCCCCGATTGCCCATGCGCCGATGTACACAATCGCAAACACGGCCTTCACCCACCGTGCCAGCGTCTCTGGCTGCACCATCGTATTCGGTGTCAGCCACTTCAGCGCCTGGATAATCACCGTCTGGATCAGCACCATCGCCGGCAGCGCCAGAATCAGGAACGCATCCACTTCCGTCCCGACTTCCGCCGGCAGCGTCCCGTCCTCTTGCGCCAGCGCGGGCAGCGCCATCAGCCCGATCAGCGCCAGCAGCAGCACCACCATCACCACACGCATCAACACTCGCATATACCGTCCCTTCTAAAGCGCCTCAATGCGCTCAACACACTCGTCAATTGCTGCGTTCATCTGTGTGCGCAGTGCGCGCAGCGTTTCCACCGCCTGCGCCTTGATCGCATCCGCATCCGCGCTCACCCGCTGGAACAGCACTTCCACTGGCTTCACCAGCGCCATCCAGCCCGACCTCCCCGCATGGTCCACACGCACCCACGCATACCGCGCATCCCGCACATCCCGCACCGCCGGTTCCGGCAGCCAGTACGTCACCTGCGCGCCCGCCGGCACCTTCTTAATCCGCACCGCTTGTACGTTCGGGTCATAACGCAGGTTCATGTCTTGCGTCAGGATCGCAGTCACCGCCGGCCCAAAAGTCAGTTCCCCCTCTCCGCCGCTGTGGGGAGGGGCAGGGGGTGGGGCAGGCGCTGACGCATCACCCCGCTGTGCGCGTGCGTATGCGACGATCATCTTGTGCGCATCACGCACAGCCCCCAGGTTGAACCCGTACTGCGTGTCCCAGTCCGGCGCGCCCTGCGACCACGTGAAGAAGTGCAGTCCGCGCACGTCGTCCGGGTAAATCGCATCCGCCCACTTTGCCTGTTCCATCCATGCGTCCGCAAACGACCACTGCGGGAAGTAATGCGTCCACACGTTCCTGAGCGTGAGCGGCCCGCGCATGTCCGTGTGCGGTGCGGGAATCCCGAAGCGTGCTTGCAGCCGCGCATAGATGTGGTTCGCATCGTGCGTGAGGTCCGGCATCCGGTCATGCCCGAACTCGGTAATGTCCTTGCGATGCACCCCTGCGCCGATCTCTTGTGCGCGGATGTCCATCCAGTCGATGCGTCGCAGGTGCCAGTGTGATGGCAGCTTCCCGTCCGCAGTGCGTGTGCGCGGCACAGGGTAGGGCCACGCATCCAACTGCACCTTCGTGCGATCATCCAGCGCGCTCACCGGCCAGCGTCCCACCCCGAACGGCAGCAGAATCCCCGTGTATTCATGCCACCCGCCGCTGAACCCCTGTGGTTCCAGTTCCTTCAGCCCGCGCAGATAATCGTCAAACACCCCCTGTTCCACGAGGTCCGCTTCAAATGTCCCCGGCCCGATGTTCCCCAGGCACGCCCAGTAACCCTTGTCCCGCAGCCGCCTGCCCACCTCAATCAGCCACGCTGTCAGTGCGCGCCAGCCGTCCGCGCCATCCCCCTTCGGTTCGTTCAGCACGTACCGCCCGATGTGCTTCAGGCCGTCCCGTGTGTGCGCGTCTACCCAGTCCGCCGGGCTGAGATACCGGCTGCCCTTGCGCCACCATTCCCCATCATGGCTGTGCCACCACCGGTGGATCACCGCCGTCTGCCCCTCGCTGCGCGCATGGACCCGGTCCGCCAGGCCAATGTTATCCATCACCGTCATGCTCGCCGGCAGCGCATCCCCCACGAAGTTGAGGAAGTACGCCTCGTCGCCCACCCGCGCCCCGTTCACATTAAAACTGATTCGCGTCATAGCCTCGCTTCTCTTCTTCCAGCGTTCGGATGCGTCGTTCCTGCCGCTCAATGCGCTCTTGCAGGCTCTGGATCGTCCCGCTCTGCGTGCCAATCACCAGCTCACGCTCGGCCCGTTCGTCCTGCATCTCATGCACCGCGCGTTCCAGTGCGTCAATGCGTGTCTGCATCGCATTCCGCTCTTCAATCCAGCGCGTGCGATCCTGCTCATGCGCCGCTTCCTGCGTGTCCATCTGTGCGCGCACCTCATGCAGTTCCCGCGCCAGGTCGCTCACCCGCTTCAGGCAGTCTTTGGTAAAATCATTGAGCAGTTCTTCCCGCTCAACCTTCGTGCCCGTCTCGCGCACAATCAGCCGCCCCTCGGCCACCCGCCGCAGATTCCGCTCTTTGATCTGCCGGCTGATCGACCACCCCAGCGCGCCCAGAATCGGAATCTGCATCAGAATAAACGCCGCAATCAGTTGATCCACCGCCGCCTGTACTTCTGCCGACATACACTACCCCCGCTGTGCTGTCCAGTTTGCCCGTGCATACGCCCTCGCCGCCGCGCTCGCCGTCACCTGGTCGCCCATCGCCACCACGCGCATCGCCAGCCGCCCCGCCTGCGTGTCGCTGTATCCCAGTCCCGTGCGTGCCGCATCCCGCGCTTCCTGTTGCAGCACCCCCGCCAGCTTCGCCTGCCGCGTCCCGCTGATGCTCTTCTTCGCTGCCTCGCTGTCCAGGCCGGATCGCTACCTGCGCAAGGCGCGCCATG
>CAZKIB010000295.1:0-210 GCA_964552425.1 uncultured Anaerolineaceae bacterium
GCGTCCGATTATCCGGCGCGGAAAATCCGCTGACCGCTGATGACACTATGACGGATGGGTCAGGGAGTACGCTGGAATTCACGTCAGAAGATGTGGACACGGATGGCTACGCCGATTTGGGCAGTGACTCTACGATTGTGACCATTCCAACGAACGGCTATTATGAAGCAATCGCCAACCTGACGGTTTCCAATTCCAGCGGAACCCCCA
>CAZKIB010000295.1:235-1967 GCA_964552425.1 uncultured Anaerolineaceae bacterium
TACGGCGTCAATGCCAGGGGGGATAACAGTCCACATGACCGCAGACAGTTTAGGGACAAGCCGCCGACAATCCGCCGTGGGAGCGCGAAACCTCAATGCAGGCCAAACCCTATCGGTGAGTCTGTCAAACGAATGCGGGGAAACCATTACCTTCTCTGTCACTTTGTCCGTACATCGACTGGGCGACCAACTTGCCTAACAGGAGGACCAGATGTTGACCAATTTGTTCTTTGCTTTTTTGCCGTTTCTGTTTGGGGCTGCGCTGGACGGACTTGGCGTGGCTGCTCTGGAAAGCTCGATCAACCCAGACGACACAGCGGCCATTGCCACAGGGGTGGTACTGTTTACGATGGGCTGGTTATTGACATTCGCGCTGCTCAGGCGGTATCGGCAGTAGGACATCTGTTCTGTTTCGTGTTACACTAGGGGTCAACCGTAAACTGAGGATTAAGACATGGAACAATCAATGGCTTTGGTCGCGGCGGCTTATCATCACACGATTTCAAACACCGCGTTAACGCTGGTCGCGCTGACCGGCATCGAGCCTGCGGACATGGCGCGGGCGGATGTGATGTTCCTGTACGTGCATAGCGGCACTATCCGGCGTCGTTTGGACGGAACCGCGCCGACAACGACTACCGGGATACCGATCTTCGCGGGTTCGGAACGGGCATTCCGAGGAAACGAAATTCTGAACGCCTGGCGGATGATCCGGGACGGAAGCACCAACGCAGTGGTCTCTGTCGAACTATTTGAATGGGCCTGACCGATGTTTCCTGAGCGTGCGCCCGTTGATGATTCGGTAGTTGCGTTTCCGAGTTTTCTTCCACCAGGTAAAGCGATAAATATAGTTCTGGAAAGCTACATTCGCGCCTTGATTGCGAAGGTCGGGACTGGCCTCTGGCTGCCCATGCGCGACACGACGGGCAATATTGCCCGGAACTATGCCTATCAGCAATTCACACCAGATGCGCCGGGCGCAAATATTATACCTAATCCAACTTTTACGGGGAATCCGCCACCACCCTGGCAGGAATTTGAATCTGGTGGCGGATTAGTTAACTTCCTTAATCCAGGGGCGCAGGTCGCTGCCGCAACTGGAACAGGATCAGTCTTCCAGAATCCTGTGACAATACTTGGTGATACATACCTCATCACTGTAGACATATCGGCTTTTACGGGGCCAGGCTCCCCAAGAATAAGGACTGGCGGGGGCGCGGGCGCTTCAAATAGCGCAACTTTCCCATCTTCTGTGGGGGTTCATCAGGCTACTGTATTATCAGACAGTCCACTACTCCAACTCTTCAATTTAGGTTCCACAACTTTCTCGGTGGCCAGTTTGACTGCGCAAAAAATCGGTGAATTGGACGCCGCTATCGCAGGCACGACCACGCTTGGGCAGGCAGGCATCCGGGGCACGAACGAGGCCTTCCTGTTCGACGGCGCGACCAGCCTGCTCACGATCTACAACCGCGCTTCGATACAAGGCATGACCGCGTTTACGGTGTGGCTGTTGTTCAGGCCGACCAGCGCGGGGGAAGGCAACGCCGGGGTGCTGTTCAGCAAGAGCGGCGAATTGGAACTGCGCTTCAACAGCGCCAGCCGTGACCTGATCGCCACTGTTAATTATGGCACGACCAACGCCGTGCGCGTGACGAACGAGACCCTGAGCCTGAACGAATACCACACGGTGGGAATGCGCATCAATAACACCGACAAAGTGCCGGAAGTC
>CAZKIB010000295.1:2059-4447 GCA_964552425.1 uncultured Anaerolineaceae bacterium
TGCGGCGGTGTCGGGCACGCTGGCGGGGCAAGTAGATGAGGCGCTAGTCGCTAATGTTGCCCTGACGGACGGGGAATTGAATTATCTGCACGCACTGACAGGAGCCTAATTGTGAGATGCTATTACGTGGTGACGGACAATAACGCGGTCAAGAAAAGCCGCGAACAACGCGACGAACTGAAATCACGCATGGCCGTGAGCGACCTTGAAGACAACACCCCGAATCGCCAGATTCAGTTTGGTAAGGTTGACAGCACTGGTACACGCTGGTCTGGCGGCATTGACCGCGCTGCCCACGCGCTAGGCGCACTGAATAAACGCGACACCAGCGGGCGGGCAGTACAACAAAAACTGACTGCGCTGCTTGAAGCCGAAATCCGCGCTGCACTGCCGGCAGGCGAACGCGCCAACCTCACTGTGCAGGTGGTCGTATTCGATGCCAACCCGGAACGCGCTGCCCAGGCTGCCCAGGCGTGGCTGGCGGCCAATTGGAGTTATCCCGATGTTAAATCTGATATTGGCGGCGATATTCGCCCTGGTCGCAGCTAATCCGCAGTACACGGTGGGGGAGTGCCTGCTGCGCAGCGGTTACAGCCATGCCGTGCAAAGTCACCCGCACCTGACGAATATGGTCGGTGTGAGTGCGTGGGAGCAGGTCGATCAGGACGCGCTGCGCTATGGAGACCCGCTTGGAAGTGAGTATATTCTCACGGACACAGGTCGCCGCAAAGTTGACCTGATTGCCTACGCCGGTTCGCTGTACGTGTTTGTGTACAAGCACCCCGACGATCCCGGCGCATTTGAAGCCATGCCCGGAGGCGGAACCGCATGGCATGGCGACTGTATGCTGAGGCTGGCGTTGTGATAGGGCAGTGCATATAGCCCACATTCGATAGACCCGATAATTACTAATGATATGGCTCTTTATCAGTGAGTAGTGAGCAGGGGAGGTCGCAACACCATGAGCTATAAACCCTACGGGGCGCATTTTCGCCATCAGGAATTTTGGGGCACGCTTCACGGGTTAGACTACGTACCAGACGGTACGCCCTGTAAGATCGTTGGCGTTGACGGCGGGTTGATCGTTAAGTTTGTTAACCCGACCACAAAGCTAGATGATTTGTGGCTCGTCTCATTCGATGCTGTACGTATGGCTTACCCCCCTACCCTGCCCGATCAGGGCTGAGGATATTTCCTGAAATAGTTCGCAATCACGACTTCGGCAATCATCTTCGTCATCACGGCATTGTGATACGCTACGAAGTCGGATAGTTCCTCATCCGATAACGGCGGCAGCGGCTCCCAGGTCCAGCAGCGTTCAGCAGGGGTTATCACTGTTCCAGTCCTCTCAACCGGAATATCGGAAGCGTGCAAGAAAATGTAGCCTTCGGGTTCCCCCTCTTCATTGTGCCCATCCATGAAGATCATGTTAGAAATCCTAAACTAACAAGGCAATTATCGCCCCATTGTATCCCAAATCGAACTTTTGTGCTAAAATGGTCGAAAAGTTGATTGTTCGTTAAGGCCAACGCCGGGATGCGTCAACACCCCGGCGCAGGTCAGCCAGCACGAGGAGCGTGCCAGCTATGAATAGTTTTACTACGCCTGTTCTCAATGGCGCAACTCGCCAGAAGCGTGCCACGATGAAAGAGATCAAACCGTTAACCGCATTCATGCCCCGGCATTTTCAGCGCTGGATCGGGTTCGTGCAACGTCTCCCTGTCCTACTGATGACCGTGTTCACAGTGGCGGTTTTACTCGACAATCAGGCCCCGATAGGAACGTTAACCTACCTACAACGCTTCGGAATTGGCACGCTCGAATTTGGCTCCGCCTGCCTGGTCTCAACCATTTACCTGCTGGCCGCCAGCCGTAAAGTCACCTGGCAGAGTGGCATTCATTTTGCCCTCGGAACCCTACCGGTGTCTTTTTATGCCATCATTAACATCTTCCGCGCTGGGACGGGAACCATCCCCTGGACAGCAGTGGTTATCTACCTGTTTGCGTACATCGCCTTGTGCGCACTGTACTGGCTGGCGGTGGCCCTGGCGGAATGGGCCAATAACCTTGCCCACGCGGAGAGCAAAACCACGTGATGCTTTACACTGAGAGCACACGTCTGAACTCCAGTCGCCGCACAGTCTACAACGGACAATACCGTGATTATGGTTTCCTTTGTGACCGTGCTGATTGGCATTTTGACAGTGGCGAGTGGGGCCATGAAGCGTATGGTCGACTCGCACTTTGAATACCTGGACGAACTAAAGGCCCGCGTAGACGATCTGGAAAAACGCGAAAAATCGCTGGTCTCGGAAATCCGAGCTTTGAAGATCAAACTTGAGTCTGCGGAAAACCTGAGCGAAAAACAAAAGCGTGAGTATGAAGTCG
>CAZKIB010000295.1:4457-6991 GCA_964552425.1 uncultured Anaerolineaceae bacterium
ATTCAGCAGGTCGAGGAAAAATCAAAAACCACGCTGGCTCAAAAAGACCGTGAAGTTGAAACATTGCAAAAACAAATCGACGGTCTGCAAGCGCAGATCGGTGAACTCCGAAACAAGCTCAACGAAATGGCTGCGCAGTATGAAACAAGCATTCAGGAGCGAGACCGCCTTCGTACCGAAACGGACACCCTGCGCGCTCAGGACCAACAGTTGAGACTTGAACTTGAACAGACGGTTCGGGAAAAAACATTCAACTATGAGGTGCGTCTCGCTTTGGAAAAGCGATTACGCGAAGCCGGAACGGACACCCAGGAATTGCGTGCCATCCGAGAAGCCATCCAATCTCAAACGAAAGCAGACACTTGATGCACGGATTTAACCTTCATGTTGACTTTGACAGCATCGTTCTCAATGTCCAGCGCCGGGAACGTTTGCTTCGCCACTGGACGCTTACCCAGCCGAAGGTGGTCAATGGTTACACCACGTCCCGTCTTGATCTGACCATTGCGCTTCTACGGGACACCTTGCGGCCCAAATTCCCTAAGACCCGGTGGATTCTTCGGCTGATGCCTGATAATGGTCAGGATGCGACCACGAAAGCGGCAGCCATCTACGCCAGGCATAAATTGATCTTCGAACAGTTGCCCTGGATTACGATGCTGGCCGGAAACAAATCGTCCTTCTCGGATGAACAGGCGATGCTCGCCTACTGCCAGAACACCCGCGATTTGCTGAAACTGGCCGGGGATAACTGGCATTCGTATGCCTACTTCCGCTCCCCGATGGGCAACCCCAACGAAGCCTGGTACAGGCATTATAAAGAAACGTTCGAGGTCAACGCACAATACAGCAGCGGGCAGCTTCACGAATACAGCCCCAACGAATACTTCCGAGGTCTGAAATATCCTGAAGACGAAAGCGGCCTACTCGGACGCTTCCGCCTGGCCTGGGCTGTGTGTGAGGAACACCGCATTACGCGGCCTCGCACGTCCATCGGCGAGTACGGGCTGGCACTGAACAGCGACCCGGAAAAAGGCTGGCGAACCACAGGCAGCGGCATTGCCAGTGAAGAGGACTACCTCGAAAAGTGGGCCTTCCCGAAGTATCAGGCCCATTACGCGGTGGACGATGTGGGAATTGGCCTGTTTATGTATCCGCCCGATGTACAACCCTGGACAGAACTCGCCGTTGGGGATGCCGCCCTGAGCAAAATAGAGGAACTGGTAAACCGATACCCTGATCCACCCATCGAGGTCAAGCCGATCCCTGCCCCTACCCCACCGCCCAAGCCGCTGCCGAAACTCCTGGAACCGGTAGACGCGGTGCTGAACATCAGCGGGATGCGCCTGCGAGAAACGTATTCGACCAACGCACCGATCAAAGCCACCTTGCAAAAAGGGACGCGGGTCGTGGTCTGGGAGACTGACCCCCCGGCGCGGAATGAGGACGAGACGCAGGTGTTTACCTTCGTCTATGTGAAAAATCTTGCTACCGGGGATACGGGCTGGATGGCTTTGGTGGAACCCATCTGGGAGCAATTTGCCAAAACGGAACCGGCGGAGCCTCCGAAGCCAGACCCTACCGCCGTCCGTATCCTGGAAAGTCAGGTGAAAACCTTCCTGGCGCTTGGGAAAAGTCTCAAGGCACAGCAGGAAGCATTGGCTGCCCAGCAAACCTTTTTGGACGCACAGGCGCAGCAGATTCAGGCAACCCTGCTCGTCCTCGAACACATGCTTGAAGACCTTCGTTTACAAGTTCAACCACAAGGAGTTCAGTAACCATGCGTGTCTTTTTTCTTCCCAACGGGCGCGGAGTCGCGCTTATCCTGTTTGTGGCCTTCCTGCTGGGGGTGGTATTCCTGAGCGTTCCGGTACTGGCGCAGGAAACCGAACCCGCACCAGAGCCACCCATCGAAGTGCCGGAGCTACCGGACGCCGGGCCGATCATCGACGACACGACGACAGACCTGCAAGAGATGTTGACCAGCGCGGAAATGGTCATCGCTATCCTGGTCTTCCTGGTGACGCAACTACTGAAATACGTCACGAGGCGAGAGGATGTCTCCACGCAGACCATTTACGTTGCGGTGATTGGGGTCTTTTCGGTGATTTACTTTATCGCCAACCTCACCGGGTATATCCAGCAGGTTCAGGCGGGCATTGATTTCCTGTCCGTTCTGGCGAACCCACTCTGGCAAATCATCGTGGCACTGGTCGGTAGCGGCGCTTTGTATGGGATTGGACGCATCACCGGCAATGTAGCGATGGCTGGGCAGCAGGGGAACAAACGATTTAAGTATGATCCGCCTAAGCCGGTCCAGTTGCTTACTCCCACCACTGTGGTGGAATTGCAACCGCTTGTGGAAAGCAAAGGTTAGCAGTCCTCGCTGGCTGCCCCCCTCAGCCAGAAGCCCCCGACGTTGCTGCCGTTGGGGGCCTTTCCATTCAATTTTGAACTGTAAATTATTCAGGAAACTATTCAGGCCCGCTAACTGACTTTCTCAACGGTCAACTGCTTTGCGCCTCATCGACTTC
>CAZKIB010000296.1:0-6857 GCA_964552425.1 uncultured Anaerolineaceae bacterium
CGGGTCTTTGAGTGTTTCCAGAATCTTTTTGTCGAGTTCGATGTGGCTGCCCTCAACAGAAAAGCGAACCTGCTTATTTTGAGTCCGGGCAGCGTCCCGTACCGCGCGTTCGAGCGCAAACACCATCGCCTGAAACGGAACCATGCGCACGTTACGCACACGATCCTGAAGCCCTGTGGTGACAATCCCCAGCCGGACCACATCCCGGTTGATCCCCTGATCGAGGCGGTGGTAGGTTTCCAGCAGATTAGTCACCTGTTCAGAATGGCGGGCCAGCACCATATTGAGATGCCGCCCGACCTCCCCATCGAGATGCGGCGCAATGGTCTTGATCTCGCGCCAGCTTTTCGCCCATTGTTCGAGCTGGTGGTTGACCTCGCGGGTTTCACTCAGACGTTGTTCCGCGCTGATTTTGGCGACCAGCAGTTCACCAACCTGCGCCATCAGATCATCCAGTTTGCTCACAGAAACCCGGATCGTATCGCCGGCTGGCAGACCCACTGTCGGCAGCGACTCTTCGACCATCGGGGCGGTTGTGTTCTCAACGATAAACGGCCCATCGCCGCTGACCAGGCTCGTCAGCCGCACGCGCAGAGATTCTACATCCGCAGCGTGTCCACCCAGCACCTGTTCGATCACATCCAGGCTGTCATAAAGCACATCACAAATGTCCGCTTCGAGCGCCAGCCCCCTGTCACGCGCGCGTTGAAACACGCTCTCCATGGTGTGCGACAGGCTTTCAATTTCTTTCTGTCCGACTGCCCGCGCAGCGCCCTTCAGGCTGTGGGCAGCCCGAAAAGCATCCTGAAGAATTCTCCCCTTCAGAGCATCATCCGGCGCACGTTCCAGCTTGAGCAGCGATTGGTTAATGGTCTGCAAATGCTCGGCTGCTTCGGCTCGAAACGTATTCAGAAGTTCTTGTAAAAGTTCATCGTCCAGGCTGGGCATAGGTTTCCTTCTGGCCTCAACTCGCGCAGGTCGTCATTCATGATCTCTGGCCGATTGACGAGAGAACGTTTCTGGTTTTGGATGCTCTGGTCAATCATGTGGACACGTTTTCATCTTCATTATCATATGGTTTTGGCGTCTATATCCTTAACGTCATAACCAGATTCGAACTCAGGATCAGCCCACATGTCCCGGTTCCGCCATATCGCCTAATCCTGGCATATCCAGCAGGGCACGCACATTCAGCAGTGCGCGACCATCGCTCAGAATTCCCTGAACAAAGTTCAGTTGGCGCCCTTCAGAAGTATTCGGCACGATGCTGATGTCCCGACTGGATATAGTCATCACATCCCCTACCGCCCCGGTCTGAAACGCAACGGTCACGTCATTGTGGCTGGCGACGATCAACATCTGACGGTCATCTTCCTCAGCCTCATGAACCCCAAGCAGCACCGCCATATCCAGCACAGGGACAATCCGCCCGCGAATATTGGCGATACCTTTTACATGTGGCGGTGTACACGGCACAGGAACCACAGAAATATCTTCATACACTGCCGTGAGCGCCTCCACCGGAAGCGCGTATTGTTCGTACTGAACTTCTATCGTCAGCGCTCCAAACTGGTCGCTGGTATCTTCTGCCCCGCTGGCGCGTGCCACCCGCTCCGCGCGCTGCTTGAGAATTGCCAGTTCTTCTTCCGAAAAACGTTCATATACGGACATGGATATTCCTCCTTATTTACGCTGCTTGAGCCGGTAGTCCAG
Source organism: uncultured Anaerolineaceae bacterium (assembly GCA_964552425.1). Classification (GTDB taxonomy): domain Bacteria; phylum Chloroflexota; class Anaerolineae; order Aggregatilineales; family Phototrophicaceae. The sequence goes on from CAZKIB010000296.1 coordinate 1,714, forward strand.
CAAACCGTTTAACATCTCGACAGTCAGGTCCTCTGAAAACGCGAGGGGTTGGCTGGGGTCCAGGCCGAACAAGGCTTTTCTTGCGCGACGCCAGTGCCGGGCAGCCTCATCCCTGTCTCCAGCTTTCTCATGCAGATCACCCATCGTGTAGTGCGCCAGCGCAAAACCGGGATCACAATAAACGGACTGACGCAGTGAGGCCAATGAGCCTTGCAGGTCCCCTCTTTGCATCAGAACCAATGCGCGCAGGTAATGAATATGTGGCTGAAGCACATTGTTCCCCTGCGCCTCATCAAGTAAGCGGAAGGCTTCGTCCCAGTTTTCGCGATTGGCGGCTTCCTGGGCCAGTGCCCAGACATCCAGCGTCTGATACTCGTCCGGCGAAGCCGCTGGAGCCTTCAGTTCTACGGTTTGAACCACCGCAGATGGCGTGTCCATCCACTGCTTCTCCACCGCTCGCACGGGTTCCACATGGACAATCGGCTTCAGATCAAGCTTCGGCTCCACCACAGCCGGTGAATCCTTCTGGTACAGGATGGAATTCTCAAGCGCGTGCATAACAAACCGCCCATAGACCCCCGGTTGAGGTTCTGAATGTCCGACAATCAGCCAGCCCCCCTCGACCAGTGAGTTGAAAAAACGATCCACCACCCGTTGAGTGTCGTCCCGGTCAAAATAGATCGTCACATTGCGGCACAGAATAATATCCAGACTCAGGGTATTGTTATGCGCCGAAGGATATTCATCCTGTATCAGATTCAGCGGGGCGAATGTCACCATATCGCGGATCACAGGCCGCAGCAGAAACCCGTTGTCTTTCGGGGTAAACCAGCGCTTTTGCAGCCAGTCGGGTGTTTCGCCCCGGAATGAGTGGGCACGGTACAATCCTTCACGCGCGCGCTTGAGATAATCCGCATTCACATCCGTCGCCAGCAGGGTGATTGACCAACTGTCAATATCCGGGATCAGATCACGCAGCAGCATCGCCAGTGTGTAAGGCTCTTCACCCGTCGCGCACCCCGCGCTCCACAGTCGCAGGTATTTTTGCCCGGTTTTGCGCCGCGCCTCAATCAGACGGGGGAGTACATAGTTTGAAAGCGCCTGTACATGCGCCTGATTGCGGTAGAAATAGGTTTCACCAACGGTAAGAGACTGAACCAGTTTTTGCCAGAGTTCATCCTGGTCGCCCCTGCTCGAAAGTAGGGCTACAAGCTGATCCAGACTGCTGATCTCACCCTCAGCGAACAGGCGATCCACTAAATTCTGCAACGTGCGGTGGCGATGATCGGTAAACAGCAGTCCGACCCGTGTCACAATGAGGTTGACAAGATTGAGGTACGCCGGTTCCTGCCTGCTGAACTCCATAGAGACCTTCTGCTTTTCCTGAGAATATCATACTGAGAATCATGAACGTGAAATTTACGCTAAATCTATTTTACCTCTATTATTCAGAATTTAATTGTGGTTTTCGTAATTAAAGGTGAATATCATCCCTGAAAACCACACAATCACAAGAACAGCATACCATTCGTGTGGTGATTCATGGGTGAGTCAGGTACTATTAACGGGATTTTCGCAACAGGGTTTCAAGTCATGGTTTCGGAAAGTCAGCCCATCAACCTGCTGGATTATGAACAGCTTGCGCGCGACAAACTCCCGCGCACGGTATTCGACTATTACGCCGGTGGCGCGGATGATGGTATTACCCTGCGCGAGAACAGCGCAGCCTATGATCGTATCCGGCTTCGCCCCCATGCGTTGGTGGATGTATCACAGCGTGACACACACGTCACCTTATTTGGACATCCGTTTCCGTCGCCTATTACGGTTGCGCCGCTGGCCCTCGCGGGCATGGCTCACCCTGAAGGTGAAATCGCCGTCGCCAGAGGCGCGGGTACACTGCCCATGACTCTCAGTATGCTCAGTACACGCACGCTGGAGGAGGTAGCGGCAGCAGCGTCCACGCCTCCCTGGTTGCAGATGTACATCTTTCGGGACCGGGACATCATCCGGCGTCTGATCGAACGCGCCGAAGTCGCGAAATGCGGGGCGCTGGTGGTGACAGTCGACGCGCCAGTCGCGGGCAACCGCGAACGGGACCGGCGCAACCGTTTCACACTTCCCGACCACATCACCTTTCAGAATCTTCAGGACTTCGCGCTGGATCGAGTCCAACACCTGCCAGACGATTCCTCAGTGGCTGCTTATGCCACCGCACAGATCGACCCTGCTCTGTCCTGGAAAGATGTGGAATGGCTGCGTTCCATCACCAGGCTGCCGATTTTGCTCAAGGGAATTCTACGGGCGGATGACGCCCTGCGTGCCCATGAGCATGGCGCGGACGGCGTAATTGTGTCGAATCATGGGGGGCGACAGCTGGACACTGTACCCGCCTCTATTGATGTCCTGCCTGAGATCAGCGCGGCAGTCGGTGACAAAATGGTCGTCATGCTCGACAGCGGCATTCGACGCGGCACAGATATTCTGAAAGCGCTGGCGCTTGGCGCGCAGGCGGTTATGATTGGTCGCCCTGTCCTGTGGGGATTGGCCGTCAGTGGTGAAGCTGGCGTGCGCCACGTACTCGATATTTTGCGCGCGGAACTGGATACCGCGATGGCCCTGTGCGGTACACCGTGCATCAAAGACATCCACCCTGATCTCATCTGGAAATCTTCTTAGGGGAACCGAATGGCCGATGCCTCCCACTGTCAAACGTTGGAATTTGAGCGTATCCCATCTGCCGAACAGCTTGATCGTTCGCAAACATTTCTGGCGCAAATGCAGAAGCGCCGGACTGTGCGGCACTTTTCAACCGAGGCAGTTCCCTTCGAGTTAATCGAAAATGCGATCCGCACCGCCGCCACCGCCCCATCCGGTGCGAATCAGCAGCCCTGGACTTTTGTGGTGGTCAGTGATCCCGCCATCAAACGCCAGATTCGCGCCGCCGCAGAGGCCGAAGAAAAGGAAAGTTACGAACATCGCATGAGCCAGGAATGGCTGGCTGCGCTGGCCCCGCTCGGCACAGACTGGCACAAGCCCCACCTGGAAGATGCACCTTATCTGATTGTGGTGTTTCGACAGGCTTACGGCCTGCAAAAGGACCCTGAAACGGGCATCGAAACCCATGTCAAACATTATTACAGCGAAGAATCCGTCGGCATCGCGGTGGGGATGCTGCTTGCCAGCTTACATCTCGCGGGTCTGGCAACTCTCACGCACACACCCAGCCCGATGAAGTTCCTGTGCGACATCCTCAAACGACCCGATAATGAACGGCCATTTGTGGTGATTCCGGCGGGCTACCCGGCAGCCGATGCGCAGGTTCCGGTCATTACCAAAAAGCCACTGGAAGAAGTCCTCATTCATTTTAGTGCCTGAACCAATCTGCCAGGAGAGATTTGACTTGACCGCTACCTATTCATTCAGCCAGGAATCGACTCATGTGAAACGTTCGGTACTGCGTGAACTGCTGGCCCACGCTGTTGACCCGAACATCATCTCTCTGGCAACCGGCCTGCCTTCCAGCCAACTGCTGCCGATACAGCAGTTTAACGAGTGTGTCAGCACCGTCATCACCCGCGATGGCGCCCGCGCGCTGCAATACAGCCCCCAGTTCATGCCCCTGCGCGAGTGGCTGGCCGATTACATGACGCAGCGGGGTGTCCCCAGCCGTGCTGAGAACATTCTCATAACCAACGGCTGCCAGAACGGTCTCACGTTGATGGCACGCCTGTTTCTCAATCCGGGTGATACGGCGGTCATTGAACAGATTACCTTCATTGGCATCGAACATGCCACCGGTGGGCGCGGCGCAAAACTGCGTCCGATTCCCACTGACCTGACCACCGGGGCCAACATGGATGCGTTTGAGGTGGCGCTCTCTCAGGAACCTCGCCCGCGTCTGGCAATTCTGATCCCTGATTTTCACAACCCGCTGGGTGTCAGCATTACACCGGAAAAACGTCAGCGCGCCGCCCACCTGGCGAATCAGTATCAGGTCCCCCTGGTGGAAGATGATCCCTACTCACCCTTACGGTTCAGCGGTGCAGTACCAGCGCCGATCAAAAGTTACGACACCGGCGGCTATGTCTTCTATCTTGGCTCATTCTCGAAGATTCTTGCGCCGGGCGTCCGCTGCGGTTGGGTCGTCGCGCCCGAAGAAATCATCCGCCAACTGGAACGTCTGCGTGAAGCCAACGACCTGGAAACCTCGACACTGATGCAGCGCAGTATTCACGAGTTTATTTCGCGCGGCTGGCTGGCGGAGCATCTGGTCGAACTCAATGCCGCGAATCTTGATCGTCGTGATACACTCCTGGCTGCGCTGGATACGGAAATGGGCACATTCGCCACCTGGACGGAACCAGCCGGTGGCATATTCATCTGGGTGACGCTGCCCAAACATGTCAACACCTGGGATATGGTCAAGGAAGCGATTGACCATAAGGTCATTTACATCCCCGGCGGCGAGTTTTCAGTGGTCGGTGGCTATGACCACACCATGCGGCTGAACTTCAGCAATGTCGCTGTCGACAAAATCCCGGAAGGGATCGCCCGCCTGTCCCAGGTTATCCGCAAGCGGCTCTAGTTCGGGCCGACCATCTCAAAATCACTCGGCTTCTTCGGCGATCAGGTGCGCGCCAGGGGCCGGTTCACTGCTGATAATCGTCCATTCCGGCTGGCCGACTGCATAAACCGCGTCGATGACCGTCGTTTCAACAGCCGCCGGGCACATCAGATGCACAGTTGGGCCGGCATCCAGTGTAAAGTACACTTCAAGCCCGTCCTCACGCCACTGCTGGACCGCCAGCAGCAACTTCAGGGTATCTGGCGTCCAGTAAAAAATACCCGGATGCCAGGCGTGGTTTCCCTCATGCGCCGAGGTCATCATGATGGCGTGCATCGACAGCGCCTCAGCTTCGATCTCGCGTCCGAAGGCTTCGATGAGTTGCCGCGTGGTGTCTTCCGCCCCTTCATCGGCGGCCAAGAAGTGCAGACCGGCCAGCTCGTAGACCTGCGCGAGCTCGAGCGCGGCGCGTACGAAGCTGGGGTCCACCGCCCACGTGCCGAGCGAGACCTGGGCCCGGCGACTTGGGCCCGCGGCGAGCGCGAGCTCATCGGCGATGGAAAGATCGACGTCGAGG
>CAZKIB010000297.1:0-6839 GCA_964552425.1 uncultured Anaerolineaceae bacterium
ATCAGGCTTTTTCTTTTCCGTTTATCCATTACTTTGCCTTGCCGTCGATTTTAACCGGCGGCATAAGCCAAAGGATGATCTCAGCCTCTAGCCCTCTGCCGCGTCATTCAGCGCGAACAGATCACGCACAGCCTCCGCATAGGCGGTGTCCGCTTTCAGGCGCACAGTGGGTTCGTGCAGAATCTTGTTGACGATGCGGTGCGCCATGAGTTCGACGACTTTCTGCTGCCCGGCGTCCAGATCACCGAGCCGCCGCAGCGCCGCTTCGACCTCGTCCTGCGCCAGCGCGGTGGCTTTGTCGCGCAGGGCGGTAATCACCGGCCCGCTGGTGCGTCCACGCTGCCACGCCAGAAAACGGGCCGCTTCCTGCTCGATAATGGCATCCACGCCGGCGACTGCCGCTTCGCGCCGGTTCACATTGGCCTGCACAAAAGCGTTCAGATCGTCCAGATCGTGATAATGAACACCCGGCAGGGCGCGCACGCTTTCGTCCACATCGCGGGGCAGGGCGATGTCGATGATGACCAGCGGGTGGCCCGCGCGCCGGGGCAGGGCCTGCTGCACATCGCGCAGTTGAATGACCGTGTGGGGCGCGGCAGTCGCGGAAATCACCACATCGGCTGCGGCCAGCGCGTCCGGCAGTTCGTGCCAGTCCAGCGCCGCGCCGTTAAACGCCAGCGCCAGGTCCGCCGCCCGCGCATACGTCCGGTTGATGCAGTGAATGGTCTGGACATTGTGGCGGTGGAGCGCCTGGGCCGCCAGGTAAGCCATTTCGCCGCTGCCCACCACCAGCGCCCGCGCCCGTCTGAGATCGGGAATCTGCGCTTGTGCCAGCGCGACGGCAGCGTGGCTGACCGAGGTGACATGCCGGCTGATGTCGGTTTCTGTGCGGGCGCGTTTGCCAGCGTGCGCCGCCAGCGTGAACAGATGCGACAGCAGCGGCCCGGCGGTCCCGGCAGTCTGCGCGGCGGCCAGCGCCTGCCCGACCTGTCCCAGAATCTGCGCTTCACCCAGAATCATCGAATCCAGCCCGGTGGCGACCCGCATCAGATGCTGAACCGCGTGTTCATCCCTTTCGATATACAGAGAAGCGCGCAGGGTGTGGGCCGGAATGTGCCTGAGTTCCGCCAGCAGGTCGGTTATCACCGGCAGATCAGCGTGCCCGTTCTGCGATACGCCGTACACTTCCAGCCGGTTGCAGGTGGTCAGCGCCGCCACCTCCTCCAGCCCGGCCTGCATGAGTTGATCCAGCAGGTGCTGCCGTTCAGCATCGGTCAGCGCCAGTTGTTCCCGCAGGTCCAGCGGGGCGGTTCGATGGTTCAGCCCAACCACAAATAGCGTGTGAGTATTCTGCATGGAGATGCCTGCGTTGATTGCCCGTATGGTTCCCACAATAACCGGATTATCGCCCGCGCTTCAATGACCCTTGTCAGCCATTTCTGGTGAGTTTTAGCCCGAATGAAGCGTTTTCCGCAGTTCGCGGTTCAGTCAAAAGCCTGACCCGATTTAACGCCCGTTGCTTTTTTCATATTCAGCCAGTACAACATGAGAGGAACCGCAGTTAACTTTGGTTCCCCTGTTGGCTAAAACTATACCATAAAACTCAGTAAACGTGCAAAAATCTAACAAAATCTCATAAAATTCCAGCAGTTAGGATCGTGAAAGGGGGTTCAAACTATAAGTGGAAAGGCATTCCTATTATTGAACAGGTTCTCATAATGGTTTTCAGCAGTTTACGAAACAACGCTGCTTTGATTGCAGTTGGGGCATTCATCACCCTTCTTACTGCTGCGCTTCTCGGTTTCTCCGGTCTGTATTCCCGCTGGTGGTTGCAGGGAATCCTTGTTCTGATCCTGTTAGCAGGTTTCCATTTTCTCAGGCCCATCTCGGCTATCTGGCGCGCGACCATCCTGGGTTTTGCCCTCGGCCTGGTCCTCATCTATGGATATTTCAACCTCACGATTGCCTACGACAATATTGTGACGCCCAAAGAATGGGATTTTCTGGCTTTCTGGCTGGACGGTCAGGTTGGCGCGCAGGCTGTCAATTTTTACGAGTCATCTCATTATTACGCCGCTGCGGCAGGCCTTTCGCAGCCCCTGTCAGATGAATTTGTGGTCGAAGTTCTCGACCTGGCCTTTCGCTATCCGCCGCCCACGATGCTGCTGCTGCTGCCGCTGGGCTGGTTTGAAGTGCAACCCGCAGCGCTGTTGTGGCACGGGCTGCTTTTTGTGGTGCTTGTGGTGGATATCGCGCTGCTCTGGCGCGGTGTGCTGAAAAGCCGCGCGCTCAGTGACCTGCTGCTGGTGGCCGCGCTGGTAATGATCTTCAAAGCGACGGCGAACACCCTCTTCAGCAGCCAGACTATTTTTGTCCTGCTGCTGTTTATGACCCTGTTCTGGATCAGAAGACACCACCGTGACGCCGGCGTGTGGCTGATGCTGGCCGTCGTGGTGAAACCGCTGATCGTCATTATGGGGTTGTATCTGCTGTTCCACAGGCAGTGGCGCACCATTCTGACCATCCTGGTCAGTTTTGTGGTTCTCTCGCTCATCGCTACCGTGCTTTTTGGCCTGGATATTTACCCCACCTACATCTTCAACAATCCAACCACCAGTCTGCCTGACTTTCTCTACACCGAGAGTGTCAACCAGTCTTTACTGGCCTTCATTTTGCGGACCACCGGCACAGCGGCTGCGGCGCAGGCAGTCTACCTGAACCCGATTTTTCTCCTCCTGGCGGGTCTGCTGGTCGCTGCCACAGCCTTTCTCATCGCGCGTTTGCCCGAAGACGATTCGGAAACCGCCATATGGCTCAATCTGCTGCTGGCCTTATTGATTTACCCGGCCACACTGGTGCATTACAGTTTCCTGCTGCTGCTGCCGCTGCTCTTTATATGGCAGAAGCGCCAGTCCTTCGCGGGCGGGGTCTGGGGCGCATTCTTTTTTATAGTGTTTGTATACAGCTTAGCTGCCTACGGTCAGGGCGAAACGGTCTTCCTGGCTAACGCGCTGTGCTGGTGTGTGCTGGCCGCTGGCGCGGTGGCGAACCTGCGCAAGAACTGGCATACGCTGCGGTTGTCCCACACCAGCGCGTAACCTGCTCTGTATGATGGCAGCCCGCAGCGGCTGAACAGGGAATTCTTGACCGATGCTTGAAAAACCTGACCTTTCCGATGAGGCCATCCTCGCGGTTCTGTACACACAGTATGGCCTTCCGGTGGCAGAACTGGAATTTCTGCCCATCGGCTATGATGCGTCCGCGTGGGTTTACCGCGTGCGGGTAGCAGAGGGCGCGCGCTGGTTCCTCAAGGTCCGGCGCGGAACCATCCATGAACCGGGCCTGCGCGTGCCCCATCTGCTCAGAGAGCAGGGCATCCCGGAAGTGGTCGCGCCGCTGCTCACACAGAACGGTTTGCTGTGGGCCGGGCTGGGGGAGTATCACCTGATTCTGTATCCGTTCATCGAGGGGCAGGCCGGCATGGAGGCTGGCCTGACGGACGGGCAGTGGATCGCCTTTGGCCGCATTCTGAAGCGCCTCCACCGCACGCCGCTTTCGCCGGAACTGGACGCCCTGGTGCAGCGCGAGACCTTCATCCCGAAATGGGCGCCCCTCAGCCGCCGCTTTCAGGCCGAGGTGCTGACCCGCCAGTACGACTCGCCTTATGCGCGGGAACTGGCCGCCTTCTGGCGCGAGAAACATGCGGAGATCGACCAGATTATCCACCGGACCGAGGCACTGGGACGCCGGCTGCAACAGCGCCCGCTCGACTATGTCCTGTGCCACGCCGACATCCACACCGCCAACCTGCTGGTTGATCCTGCTGGCAGCCTGCATGTCGTTGACTGGGACCAGCCGGTCATCGCCCCGAAAGAACGCGACCTGATGTTTGTCGTCGGCGATGAGAAGCTGCCCTCCCGCGATACTGCGCTGTTCATGCAGGGTTATGGCCCCGCCGAAGTCGACCTGCTGGCGCTGGCCTACTATCGTTATGAATGGGTCGTGCAGGAAATCGGCGATTTTGGCGAACGGGTCTTCCTCATGGATGACCTGGGCGCGGACACGAAGGCGGATTCGGTGCGCGGTTTTCGCCAGTTGTTCGACCCCGGCGATGTGGTGGAAGCCGCCTATCAGGCCGACTCCGCTTTGCCACCACAGGGCAGCCCTTAGCTTCGGGCTTTTAGTTTTGACAGCGCGGGAATACACTTTTAAGTCTGCGCCGCCGATTGAAATCGACGGCAAGGTAAAACAAGTCCCGCCGGGACTGGGGCAGCGAGACTTAAATCCCACCAGGATTTGGTGGGATAGTCTGCCGGATACGTCAGCGCCCGGCAGCTCACGGATACCCACCCGCTTTGCTGTTCTGCTAACCGCGCTAAACGGCTGACCCGCTCAGATACGGCACAATCTTCGCCTCGATCTGCGCGCGCGGCTTGAAGCCGATAATGCGCTCGACCTCCACGCCGTTCTGAAACAGAATCAGAGTCGGCAGCCCCATAACACCATAACGCATAATCAGTTCAGGGTGAGCGTCGCCATCCACCTCGCCGACGCGCAGTTGGCCGTCATACTCGCGGGCGATGGCCTGCACGTAGGGTGCGATCATCTTGCAGGGGGGACACCAGTCCGCGCCAAATTCGACCAGCACGGGCAGCGGCGAGTCGATCACCTCCGCCGTGAAATTGTCCGTCGTGACTTCAAAAGTGTGCTGCGCCATGTTATGCTCTCCCAGGATTAGCCGATGCCATTCACTCTACAACTTAAAGCCCGCTTGAAGTCAAGAGGTCAGTTGCGATGACTCAGACTCCCATGACCATCAGCCAGATCGCGCAGCAGGCCGGGGTGCGGCCCTCGACCCTGCGCTATTACGAAAGCATCGGGCTGCTGCCCGCGCCGCAGCGCCACAGCGGACGCCGCCGCTATGACCCGGCGGTGCTGGACCGGCTGGCGATTATCCGCACCGCGCAGCAGGCCGGCTTCACGCTGGCGGAACTGCGCGTGCTGTTCGAGGACATCCTCACCGGCGATGCCCCCACCAGCGAATGGCACGCGCTGGTGGAGCGCAAGCTGCATGACATTGACGCGCTGCTGCGCAGTGTCCAGACGATGAAGCATCTGCTGGAAGACATCATGGGCTGCGAGGATTCCCGGCTTGCGGAATGCCTGCTGGCGATTGGTCAGGGGGATATGGCGGGTCCATCAAGTGGCATCTAAAATCAGGCATAAAGTATCCAAAAACATCGCCTCATTGAAAAGGTATTCTCATTATGAAAATTACCGATTTGAAGTGCGCCGTGATCGGCCAGAGTCCCATCGTGCGCGTCGTCACCGACGAAGGCATCAGCGGTTATGGGCAGGTCGAAAGTTACAAGCCCTTTCTCAAGCCCACCATCCTGCTTGCCAGAGAGTGGATCATCGGGGAAGACCCCACCAACGTGGAGCGCGTGCTGCTGAACGTCCGGCGGCTGGGCGGTGCCAGGCCCCGGGGCAGCGCCATCAGCGCCATCGAAATGGCTCTGTGGGACATCGCCGGCAAAGCGGCCGGCCTGCCGGTCTACAGGCTGCTGGGCGGCAAGGTGCGCGATCAGGTGCGCGTGTACAATGGCGGCGTGCGCTTCCCAATGAAGGATTATTCCCCGCAGTCCTTCGCCGAAAATATGGCGAAGATGAAGGAGCGCCCGGAAGGCTTCAGTATCATTAAACAGGCCATTGCCTTTCACGGCCCGATGGCCGCCACCGTGCCGGATTATTATTATGGCGAAAAGAATCAGGCGTTCCGCTACGCCAATCGCGGGCTGCTGACCGAGCGCGGACTCAAGCACACGATTGCCTGTGTGGAGGCCATGAAAGCCGTGCTGGGCGATGAGGTCGGCCTGGCGCTGGACTGCGGCCCCGGCTGGACCGTCCCCGATGCCATCCGGCTGGCGCAGGCGCTGGAACCACTCAACCTGATGTGGCTGGAGGACATGATTACCGGCGATTACACCCCCTATGTGCTGGCGGACCTCTACCGTGAAGTGACCCAAAGCACCTCCACACCGATCCACACCGGCGAGCAGATTTATCTGCGCCACAACTTCAAGGACCTGATCGAGAAAAAGGCGGTGCGCGTGGTCGGGCCGGACCCCTGCGACGTGGGTGGCATCAGCGAACTGAAGTGGGTGGCGGAATATGCTGACCTGCACGGCATCCTGATGGCCCCGCATGGAACCGGCAACGGCGTGATCGGGCTGGCGGCACTGGTGCAGATGTCGGCCACGCTGCCGCAGAACTATATCGCCTTCGAGTATCCCATCGGCAACGCCGACTGGTGGTACGACATCGTGGACGGCCTGCCCGATCCTATCGTCCGCCACAGCCACATTGAGGTCTGGGACCGTCCCGGCATGGGCGTGGATTTTCGCGTCAGCGCGGCGCAGAAATACCTGAGCGATGAGGACAAGGGCTTCTTTGATTAATGCCTTGCGTGTGTGGGCAGCCAGAGGCTTTAAGCCTCCGACTGCTGAATAACTGAAAGCCCGCTGAAGCAGGCTATGAAAGTCCGTTCTGGCCCCTTGTAGTCCCTTTCAAGGGACTTCCAAAACGGATTAGCCGGGTGTTTTGAACGCCCGGCGGCGATCCGGCAGCAGCCAGAAATCACGTGAGATTCTGTAGGGGCGGACCGTGATCCGCCCTTTAGCCCACCACAGCATCGGCAAACGCCTTATGTCCCGCCGCGCCCGGACAGCAGGAAGATGCTCGAAACCAGCAGCGCCGCCCCGACCAGCCCGGTGAGCGCCACGGAGAATGCGCCGGCGGCCAGCGAACCGGCGCTGAAGAGGGAGGCCAGCAGGCCGGCG
>CAZKIB010000298.1:0-2248 GCA_964552425.1 uncultured Anaerolineaceae bacterium
GACAGCCTGGACTGTGAGGAACCGCAATGACCGGGTTTGAAATTACCTGCGCGAACCGGAATCCACAGGGTCTCATCGTCCGCATTGGCGGGGATGGCTGGAGCCTGGACACGCACGAAGCCATTGTCAGGGTCGTCAGCAGCCAGCTTCAACTGCGGATTCGGGTTAATGGAAGCTCTGTTCAGGTCGGTGTGCGCGGCGAGGGCTTTGACTCCTATCTGGCGCTTGAGCCGGACGGTTTTCCGCTGCACAGCCTGAACGATCTGCCAAGCTGTTGATGCAGGAAATCCGCTGAGCAAGCGCGGCGGCCTGAACCTGAATGTCGATCCAGAAAACGAGATTGGGAGACGACTGTGGATAAATTGCCAGAAGCGGACGAGATTCGGCAGTTTAAGACGGCCCATCTGGATGCACAGATCGCTGCGGCCAACCAGGCTATCGAAAAACTGAACGCCAGCGCGGATGTCAAGAGCGTTGAAGGCCGGGACCGCGAGGCATGGCAGACCTACCGCAATCTGCTGATGCGCATTGCTGACGCGCGGCCGGCGTCCAAATATTACCGCTGGTTTAATGAATATTCTCTGGATGATCCCCAAAAGTGATCTTGTTGTGTGGGCGAATAGGCTGGGAAATCGAATGGACCTCGAATCAATTTCCGATAAGAATTTAGGCGACCTGGAACGCCTGGCAAAAGAACTGCTGGCGGTCATGCGCAAGACCAAGCTGCTGGATACCCCGCTGGCGAAGCAGCTTTATGAACTGGAAAGCGCCGCCGGCAAAATCCGCCGCGAACGCTTCGACGCCGACGACTCGGAATATAACCCGCGTTAGATGCGGTGGGTAATCCACAAATAAACTTCCAATACCTTCTGTTTCTGGCGGTTAACCAGATGAAAACCCGAGAGCACAGACATTTGTCCTCTGCATCCCGGCATCTTGCTTCATCTATCTGATTTAATTAAGAAACTTTCATTTTAATAGCAACTATGTTATTCTGTTCTAATATCTGAATCGGATAGCGTTCCGTTTGCTGCACTTTCGCCTTCCAGGGAACGGGAAATGGTTGCAGCATGAGCGGCGAACATAATCACCAGGATCAAAAAAACAGATCGCATCGCAGCGAACCGGCAGCGTCCGACACGTCATTGGCGGATCAGATGCCTGCACTGGCCGGGACGACCAGCCTGTTCGCCTGGCAGAAGATGATCGGTAACCAGGCTGTGCAGCGACTGCTGGCTGATGGCGCATCCCCGCCGCCCAATTTGCGACCCCGCGCTTTTAATGGTCTTCCCCCGGTGCGCGGTGTCCAGCGTGATGCCGGAGATGTTGTTGACGACGTAGTGGATGTTCAGAACGACATTCACCGCAAACATACGCTGTCCTACGCCATCAAACTGGGCGATAAATTTGGTATGGAATGGACGGGCAAAGCCTCACTGTCGCACGCTGTAGGAGAACCTTTCAAACCTACTGAAACCGGCGTCGACGCGCTGGAAGGACAGAACAAACCTCCGAAACTGGAAACTGAGGCGTCACATACTCGCAAAGTTGAGAAGGACAAAGACACCGGCAAGAAGAAACTTTCCGAGGCCGCCAATGAACTGAAGGTTAAACTTCCCAGCGGAATTGCCGGTGTGCTGGCGAAGGGATTCTATGAAGGGGATGGTCTGTCGCTTGGTGGTCAGATCGTCGGGGAAGGGCCAGCTTTTGAGTTGAAGTCCACTGGCGCAGAGGATGAGAAATTTGGTGAAAACGCCAAAGGCTCGTCACTGGTAACAGTTAAATTCCAGGGTATCGGACGGATGGAAGTCCCCGAAAAAAATATTCGGGTTGATTTTGTTCTGGAATTGCAGGGCAAGCTGACACTGGACAAAGTGCGCGAACTGGTTCAGAAGAAAATTGGGAAGCGCGCTGCCAAATGGGCAGAAAAGCGCACTGCCAAGGAACTGGCAAAGGCCTCGCAGCAAGCGGCGCGCACCATGCAGCAGCAGGCTGTTGACGCGCTGGAGAAAAGCGTGCAGGAACAGGCCGACAAGATCAAGATGCTCAAGAAGGAATTATACAGTTACAGGCATGGGACGAAAGAATTTAACAAAGCCAATATGCGCGTGCTGCGGGAGCAGCTCGACCATATTAAGGCCAAACGTTTCCTGGAACAGGCCAAGTCGCCCCAGATGCTCAAGGCCTTTGAAGAAGAAGCTCTGGAGCAGTTGTCCAAGCGTGGCAAAAAGACGACCATGCGCAAGCT
>CAZKIB010000298.1:2266-6821 GCA_964552425.1 uncultured Anaerolineaceae bacterium
GCCCTGGGGACAGCCGCCGCGAAGTTTATCGGCCGCCAGCTGCTCAAATTCGTGCCGATTGTCAACGTGGTCATGCTGGTGGTCGACCTTGTTGAAATTGGCTCGATGCTTGTGGACATCTTCAAACATGGCTTTAAGCTTGGCGGCGGGGGGGGCGGTGGTGGTGGTGGTGGTAAAGAGGGCGAAGGCCAGGGTGGTGAAGGTCAGGAAGGCGGAACTGTGCCGGGGACAGAACCGGGCACACCCGATGCTGGTGTAGACGGAGGCCAGCAGGGTGACACGGACGGCGGGGATGCAGATGCAGGGGTTGATGAGGGCACAGGCGATATTGCAGATGCGGGTGGAACCCTGCCTGGCGGTGTCCCGGACGGCGACACACAGCCTCCGGCGGGTGAGGGTGGGACTGTGCCTGTACCCGGTGGAACACCAGGCTCAGCCCCTGGCGCGCCTTCAGTCCCGGATGGAGTCGAGGTCAATGTCGAGGCGAAAGCGCTGAAGGGCGGCGGCGCAGCGACGATTGAGTCGGTGCGGGTGGATGAAAAGTTCAATCTCATTATCCGTTTCAAACAGGGCGCAGACGAAGATATTGCCCGATATGCCAAATCGGATGCCATTATCGGACTGGAGATCAGCGGCGAGACACATTACTGGGGTCAGCCTGTCGAGATGGGGCTGGCGGTTGTGTATACCTATCAGCCCGCTTATGATCCTGCCGATGGGGGCGGACAGTTGGTGCAGGGCGGCCCCGCGCCGAAACCTGGCGATGCTGGCAAACCCACAAAATCCGGGGACACCGGGGATGGAAAAAAGGGCAAAGGGACGGACAGTGGTGAAACATCCCAGAAGAAATCGAAAAAGGAAACGGAACGTATTCTGGACCTCACAAACACCGATCAGATCGAGCGAATGCTGAAGTACGAGTTCAACTATGCCCTGGCAAAACCGGGATATGAAAACAAGCAGTATAAAGTGGTGCGTGGCAATGAAACGCTCTACTCAGGCCAGCTCATCGGCATCAATGCCGAAGCTGTGGGCGAACCGAAACCCGGTGAGGTGTATAAAGTCACGCTCACTTTTCTTCTGAAGAAGCCTGGCCCATCCGGTGATTTAGTTGAAGAAGTGAATGTCAATGTCAAGCGCTATGAGCCGACAGTCGGTCTGAAAAACCTGCAAAAATTCCTGAAAACCGGCGGCTGGAATGGCAAGGCCTTTGAGAAAAAGAAAGCCCAGACCCTCAACGATGTGCGCAGCGGAAAACCGGCGGTCAAAGTCGAACCGCTGTCTTATCAGGAAGACCCTTCCCAGAATCAATGGAAGGTAGAGGTGAAAATTGTTGAAGTAATCGATAAGCAGAAGGTCGAAGGTGAGCAGTACTGGCAGGTAGGCGATACCTTCCCAATTACCGGCCAGATGTTCCCGACTTATGACGCATTTGGCGCTGAACAGGAAAAGCAGTTGCTGGGTGGGCAGGTCGTCACACGGGCGGGTGATGGACAACTGAACTTCAAAACGGCCAAATTCAAAGTGACTCAACAAGAGAAGATTGATGACTATGTTGCGGTACGCATCGAGGTGGTCGATATAAACCCGCCCGATGGAATCTTCGGGGCGTATGACATCAATGAACAGAAATGGGTCGAGCTTGGTAAAGGCGGGTCGTGGGTGGCGGTCTTTAGCGCTAACTAAACCTATCGACTCCCTGAACCTGCCAACAGCCAGCACAACAAAAACGCCCGCGTGTGCGGGCATTGGGTTTTTGAGCGCAAGAGTCATAGCGGGACAGACGGTAGGGCAGGATGATTCCGGCAGCGCACAGACCCACCACCGTACCGATCACCAGCAGGGCAGTCAGCAGTTCTACCAGCATGGTCTTTTTCCTTCCATACACGTGTGTAATAACCGAACAGAAAGAAAAAGCACGATTTTTGGCGAAAAATATTCTCATCCTGTGAAATGTATCACAAAGCAGATTCGGTGACAAGAGTCCAATTCGTAAGTCACCAGTCCATAGTCGATAGTCTTCAGGCGAAAGACCGGGTAGCGTGTTCCCGGTTAATCTGGCTCAGCATTGAACTTCTGACCGGGGACTGTAGACTGGTGACTATCGACGGAAATAAAAAACGCCCACACAAGGCGGGCGTTGGAGGGGTTCGGTGTTGGGTTACGAGTCGGACCATTCCGGCAAACTGCGGCAGAGGTGGAAACCAGTGACGCAAAGGGCCACAACAATTCCTGCGATCACGAGAGCCGTGAACACATCCACCAGCATAGGATTGTCTTTCCTTATCCAATTGTCATACAGATCGAAAACGGACTTGTGGGGAACACACTACACCGTGAAATGTATCACAAAGCGATTCGCCTGACAAGAGTCCATTTTATACTTTTTTCACAATTGGTATCGATACCAGTTATCAGTTTACAGTCACCAGTTATCAGAAAAAGACAAAGGCTCTTGTCCAGAATGTTTGACCTGGGTTAGCTTAAAGCCAAAAGCGAAGAACTATAAGCCACAGCAGAGTTTCGCTCGTTATGAACATGAGCCAGGATAGTAATTCATTCTGACTGCCCGTTCTGGCAACTGGCAACTGATAACTTCTTATCCCCGCTTGCCCTGATCGCGGCGCTCCCAGCCATCCTCAAACAGCCGCAGGTAATTGTTCGGGCCGAAGGGATACTTTGCCATCTCGGCTTCGTGCAGCTCCACCCCGATTCCGGGCGCGTCCGGCACGTCGATATAACCATCGACCACACGCGGCACGCCGGACATAATCTCCCGCGACCAGGGTTCGAGGAAATCGTCGAAGCATTCCTGAATCAGAAAGTTGGGAATGCTGGCATGGATATGCGCATTAATGGCCGTGTTGAGCGGACTCTGGGCCTGGTGCAGGGCGACAAAGGCTTCGCACCCTTCGGCGACACTGGCGATCTTGCGTGTCCGGGCGATGCCGCCGGTATGCAGCGTCTCCGGCTGGACAATATCGACCACACGCGGCGACAGCAGATCAACAAACTCGGACATGAGACGCAGCCGCTCGCCAGTGGCGATGGGAATTTCCACCATGCGGGCGACTTCCAGGGTGGCGGCGATGTCAGTGGACATGACCGGCGTTTCCAACCACAGGGGGTGAAAATCCTCAAGCTGCTCGGCGATGCGCTTGGCGGTGGAGACGCTCAGGCGGTCATGCGCTTCGATGCACAGGTCCACATCGTCGCCTACCGCGTCGCGGACGGCGGCCACAATCGCCATCGATTTGCGCTCCTCTGCCAGGTCGAGGAAACGGTAAGCCGCGCCGAAGGGGTCGAACTTGATAGCGGTGTAGCCCATCTCCTTAACCGCCGCCGCTCGTTCCGCGAAGAAGGCCGGGTCACGCGGCCCCTGATACCAGCCGTTGGCATAGACGCGCAGCCGGGGGCGCTGCTGGCCGCCGAGCAGTTTCCAGACCGGTACACCCAGGCTTTTGCCGAGGATATCCCAGCAGGCGATCTCGATGGCGTTGACGCCCACATTCATGCCCAGGAACAGCTTGCGGTGCAGCATCTGCCAGATGCGCTCCGGCTGGGTCGGGTCTTCGCCGATGACCAGATGCTTGAGTTCTTCGAGGTAGGCGACGGCGGGTTTGGCGCTTGTGCCGGAGGTGGCTTCGCCCACGCCGACCAGCCCCTCATCGGTGAGGACTTTGATAAACACCCAGTTTTTCCAGGGATTGCCGACAATGAAGGTCTGAATATCCGTGATTTTCATAAGAAGCTTCGCTTTCTGTTCGATGATCGGTGAGCAGGGCAGGGCGCTCAATCCATTTTTCTGTCAGAATGTTACCGCATTTTCGGCTGTGGGACAGGCGGCAGCTTTGTTTTGGGATTATTCTGCGCTATGATCTATTGAGATTTTTTAAGACCCTTTAAGATATGTAAAGACCTTTAATTTTCTGGAGATGAACCCATGCTAAAAGGTGAGCGAGTGCTGCTTCGGGCGGTCCGGCGCGAGGATATGGAAATTCAGTGGCGATCAGAAAATGATCCTGAACTCTATTTCCTGGATGGAGGTACACCCAAGCCGGCCAGTATGGAATGGCTTTATACCCATATTGAGGAAGTCCGGCGTAACCCGGACCCCAACTCTGTGTCGTTTGCGATAGAAGTCGAGGGCAGCTACATCGGCCACTGCGGGCTGCACAACATTCATACCGTCAATCGTTCCTGCGAACTGGGTATTGAGATCGGCAGCAGGGATTACTGGGGCAAGGGATATGGCCGTGAGGTGGTACGCTTGCTGCTGACTTATGCCTTTCAGCACTACAACCTGAACCGTGTTTCACTGCACACCCACAGCGAAAATGAGCGGGCCATCCGCTGTTACCGCGCCTGCGGTTTTGTGGAGGAAGGGCGCTTCCGGCAGAAGCTCTGGCTGAACGGGCATTATGTGGACGGAATCGCGATGGCTGTTCTGCGGGACGAGTTCAAAGCCGGAGACTCAACGCCGGCTTGAGACTGGTCAGGGCCTTGCTTGAAAAGCCGGATATTCCGAATGAAACCATCATCCGCTGCTTGCAGC
>CAZKIB010000299.1:0-6813 GCA_964552425.1 uncultured Anaerolineaceae bacterium
CCCGGAACTCAGCCGGGGCGTGCGTGAGATTCTGGGGCGCTACGACTTTCATTACACCGTCCACGCGCCGAACCGGGCCAACCTCGCCTTTGGTTACGACCTCCCGATGGATTACGCCGTGCTGCAAGCCTGCCTGGAATTCTGCGGCGAAATTCACGCCGATGTGCTGGTGTATCACAGCGGCTTGCAGGCCATCGAGTATGTCCGCACCGGCGTTTATCCACTGCCATCTGTCGATGAGATGCGGCGCGGGGCGGAACGCGAAGTGGAAGCGCTCCAAAGAATCGCGCCTTTTGCGGCGGATCGAGGCGTAACCATCTGCATGGAAAATGGCGACCCGCACCTGTGGGAATACGGCGTGATGCGCGCCAACGGCAGGCCCGACTCCGACCTGCCAGTATATCACCCCCGGCTGCGTATTCCGCCGGTAGTCGATCAGGTGCGCGCGGTGGCACATCCCAATGTCGGCATGACGCTTGATCTGGCGCATCTGTTTCTGGCGGCCAACGCCGTGCCGTTTGATTATCTGGAAGCCGTTTCACAGGCCGCGCCTGTGACCCGCCACATTCACCTGAACGATAACTTTGGCAAGCTGGACACCGGGTTTGAGGATGGCGGCGTGCGCGTACCGTTTGGCGAGGCGGACCTGCACCTGCCGCCGGGCTGGGGCGCGATCCCGATAGCCGATGCCTTCGCCCGCCTGGAGGGTTACACGGGCTATCTCATTCTCGAAATCAAAGCGCGTTATGCGGAATATTTCACCAGTTCACGGCAAACCATTGAGGAAATGTTAAACACCGGATCGTAAGCTACAGAGTCCTGAGTTCAGATGGGAGTATGGAAACTCAGGATAGACCCAGGAAACTTTTTATATCTGTGATCGTCTTTCGCATTCCAACGGCATAGTCTTTGCGAATATCCGCGAATTGAATCTGAGCAACTCCAAATGGGATGGCTGTTTTTGTTTCCCCACGAGCCAGCAGCAGAAATCGACGCCGCTCTTGAATAGAGGCATAGTTCAGTTCTTCGCGCACCCACTCTGAGTCTTTGGCGTCCGGGGATAAAATGCCAACCAGACACCCTGCATTTTCAATGGCTATCTGAATCGCGTTTAGCCAGGAGGGGGTCCCAACCTCTAAAACTTCGTCAGACCATACACGCAGCATTGCGTCCTGAAGTGTTTCCCTAACCTGGCGCATAAGCTTGACATCTTTGCGACTGTAGCTCAGAAACACTTCATGACTCCAGGTAGTTTGTGGTGCGGGTGCGGCTTCGGAGGTTGGCTCATCACTCACGAAGATGAATTGGCCCTGCATAATCGCCGCGATCAACCGGGCCATAGCGCCTTCAAAGTTGCCCGTTATATCGATGACCCTCATTTCAATGACCGACATCGGCACAGATTCGTTCAGATTCCCACGTGCCAACAAAGGCAGCACTTTGACATTTTGGGTGCGTGCATAATGGAGTTCAGCGGCGACCCAGGGGGATTGTCTGGCATCGGGCGAAAGCAGTACCAGTAAGTAATCTGCGTCGTCAATAGCCTGTTGGACTGAACGCTGCCAATCGGTGCTGCCTATGGTCAAATCCTCATCAGACCAGACATCAAAACCAGCAGTGCGCAGCCAATCCCTTACCCGACGCATCACCTGGTAGTCTTGTCGACTGTAAGCGATAAAAAAGGACAGCAGCTTGCCTTGTGTTGGGGACGATGCCATCATAAGTTCTCGTGTATTTGAAGTATATAAATTAGATTCTACTGATTATGACAGGCTCGTCAATTTGTGCCGAATACAGCGTACCTCAGAGGGCGCAGGCGAATGCGCCCATACAACGTCAATTTTCCAGGGGTGGAATCCCTGTCAGTTGCAGTTCTTCGGCGAAATGACAGGCCGCGATGTGATTCGGCCCCACCTTGCGAAGCTGGGGAGCCTCGGTTTTGCAGCGGTCTTTGGCATACTGGCAGCGGGGGTGGAAATAACAGCCGCTGGGCGGGTGCGCCGGGTCGGCCACATCGCCTTCCAGCACGATCCGTTTGGCCCTGCGGCGCGGGTCCGGCACGGGAATAGCCGAAAGCAGGGCCTCGGTGTAGGGGTGTTTGGGGCGATTATAAAGTTCGGCAGTGGGGGCCATCTCCACCAGTTTGCCGACATACATCACCGCCACGCGATCCGCGACATACTCCACCACGCTGAGATCGTGGGAAACGAACAGGTACGTCAGATTGTAGTCACGCTGAAGCTGAATCATCAGGTTCAGGATTTGCGCGCGCACGGATACATCCAGCGCCGAAACCGCTTCGTCCGCGACCACCAGTTCCGGTTCCAGTGCCAGGGCGCGGGCGATGCTGATGCGCTGACGCTGGCCGCCGCTGAAGGCATGAGGATAACGCCGCATGTGTTCCGGGCGCAGGCCCACCTGCCGCAGCAGTTCCACCACGCGGCCTTCCAGTTCGGAACCGGACGCGATCTCATGGATACGCAGCGGGTCCGCCACGATGTCAAATACCGTCATACGCGGGTTGAGCGAGGCATAAGGGTCCTGAAAAATCATGCGGATTTTGCGCCGGTAGGGCTTCAGTTCGCTGTCTTCCAGATGCGCCAGGTCTACCGCGCTGCTATCCGAGCCATACAGGATACTGCCCCCGGTGGGTTTGTAGGCCCGCACGATGGACCGGCCTATGGTGGTTTTGCCACAGCCGCTCTCGCCCACCAGCCCCAGCGTCTCACCGGGCATGATCTCGAAGCTGACATCATCCACCGCTTTGACCGCGCCGACAATGCGCCGCAGGAACCCCCGCCGGATGGGGAAGTGCATTTTCAGATTGTCGATTTTCAGTAACGGGCGCGTGTTGCCATTCTCCGCCATCGCTAGTTTGCGCCTTCCGTTTCGTAGAGTAAGCACCGCACTTTATGGTTGTCCGGCAGGCTGATCAGATCAGGGTGGATCACATCGCATTTCCCCGCCATGAACTGGTCACAGCGCGGGTGAAACGGACAGCCGCTGGGCCGGTTGAAGGGGTCCGGGACCGCGCCTTCAATCGGATTCAGCGCCTGCGTGCGGCCCGCCCCCAGCCGGGGGATCGAACGCAGCAGGGCCTGCGTGTAAGGGTGTTTCGGGTTATGAAACAGGGCGTCCACACTGGCCTGTTCCACCACCTCACCCAGGTACATCACGACCACTTCGGTACAGGTTTCCGCGACCACCCCCAGGTCATGGGTAATCAGCATGATGCCCATACCAAACTGATCCTGAAGACCCTTCATGAGTTCCAGAATCTGCGCCTGGGTGGTCACATCCAGCGCCGTCGTTGGCTCATCGGCGATCAGCAGCAGCGGGTTGCATGACAGGGCCATGGCGATCATGGCGCGCTGGCGCATCCCGCCGCTGAGTTGAAAGGTGTAATTGTCGATGCGCATTTCGGGCCGGGGGATGCCCACTACCCGCAGCATCTCAATGGCGTGCTGGCGCGCATCTTCCTTCGACATCTGCCGGTGCAGTTGGATGGCTTCCATGATCTGGTTGCCAATGGTATGCACCGGACTGAGCGAGTTCATCGGTTCCTGAAAAATCATGGCAATGGAGTCGCCGCGAATCTGGCGCATTTCCACACTGCCCGCGTCCAGGCTGGCAAGATCAATACTCCCTGCGCCATTCCCCCGGTTGAGGATAATCTGGCCTTCGACGATGCGCCCCGGCCGCTCGACCAGTTGCAAAATCGACATGGCGGTCACGCTTTTGCCGCAGCCACTTTCGCCCACAATGCCCAGCGTGCTGCCGCGCTTCATGGTGAAATCCACACCTTCGACTGCCTGGACCGTGCCTTCGTCCAGAAAAAAATGGGTTTTGAGATTTTTGACTTCGAGTAAAATGTCCTGAGTTTGCATAGAGTGCCTCGGCGTTTATGCGTAAGGGTCAGCCGCGTCGCGCAGGCCATCACCCAGAAAATTGAGCGTCAGCACCGTGACGACGACGGCCAGAGCCGGGATCAGCAGCCAGGGCGCTGTCGCCACGCTGCGCACATTCTGGGCCTCTTGCAGCAGCACGCCCCAGCTTACCACCGGCGGGCGCAGGCCCAGGCCCAGAAAACTCAGTGAGGTCTCCGCCAGGATTGTGCCGGGGATCGACAGAGTCACTGAGGCAATGATATGGCTGTAAAAGCCCGGCAGCATGTGCCGGAACATAATCTTGCGCTCGCTGGCCCCGTCCAGTTTGGCGGCCATCACAAAATCTTCCTCGCGCATCGTCAGGAAACGCCCGCGCACCACACGCGCCAGACCTGTCCAGCCGATAAACGACAGAATCACAGTAATGGCGAAGTAGATTTGCAGCGGCCCCCATTCCACTGGCAGCGCCGCCACCAGCCCCAACCAGAGCGGGATCGTCGGCAGGGAGCGGATAAACTCGATAATGCGCTGGATAAAGTTATCCACCGCGCCGCCGTAATAACCGGAAATGCCGCCGAGGATGATGCCCAGAATCAGGCTGATGGTGACACCCACCAGACCGATGGACATCGAAATGCGTGTGCCATGCGCCATCCGGCTGAGGACATCGCGCCCCAGGCGGTCTGCGCCCAGCAGGTACAGCGGGTCGCCTGGGTTTGCTGGGCCGATCAGATGGATGTTGGACGGGATCAGACCGAGAATCTTGTATTCATAACCCTGTGTGAACAGCCGCACCGGGACTTTCTGTTCCGGGTCAAGGACAAAGGTGCGGCGCAGCGCTACCGGGTCAATTTCTGACTTGTAGCCAAAGACATGCGGGTTAAAGCCGCTTTCGTCAAACAGCACCAGCGTTTGCGGCGGCGCATAGGTCATCGTCGTGCTGGTTAAATCCGGGGGCGCGGGAGCAAAAAATTCTGCAAATAAAGCGACCATGTAAATAAAGATGAGGACGATACCGCTGAACATCGCCAGTTTGTGTCTGCGGAACCGCCACCACATCAATGTCCATTGAGAAGCACCATACGCGCGGGATGCCTTTTCCTCGGCACGGGCGGCACTGGCAGCCGGCCGCACACCTTCAGCCGCCACAGTGTCCACCATATCCAATTTGCTTTTGGGCACGCCGGTTTCCATTCAGGTTTCTCCTACTCGTAGCGGATACGCGGGTCGAGCCACGCCAGCACAATGTCCGAAAGTAACGTACCAAACAGGGTCAGCACACTGAGCAGCAGAATGAACGCGCCCGCCAGGTACATATCCTGCGAAGTCAGGGCGCGCAGCAGCAGCGGACCAGTTGTGGGCAGGCTGAGAACCACCGCCACGATAATCGACCCGGACACCAGCCCCGGCAGCAGCCAGCCGGCGGTACTGACGAAGGGGTTCAGGGCCACCCGCACCGGGTATTTGAGAATGACTTTCCATTCGGGCAGACCTTTGGCGCGCGCGGTGCGCACGTAAGGCTTGCGCAGTTCGTCCAGCAGATTGGCGCGCATCACGCGGATCAGACTGGCCGCGCCGGATGTCCCCAGGATCAGCATGGGAATCCACAGGTGGCTGATGAGGTCAAGGAGTTTGGCGAAACTCCAGTCTGCATTCACATATTCGGGTGAAAATAACCCGCCGACACTCTGATTAAAGTATTTGAAGGCAATATACATCAGCACTAGGGCAAGCAGAAAGTCAGGAACCGCCAGCCCCAGAAAACCGAAAAAGGTGGCGACATAATCGCCAATCGAATACTGACGCACTGCCGAAAAAATGCCGATAGGAAAGGCGATGAACCAGGTGAAGATCAGGGTGGCAACCGACAGGAGGACGGTCAGGCCCATACGATCCCACAACAGGGTTTCCACAGGGGTATTCCACTCGAAGGACTGGCCGAAGTCCCCTTCGAGAATGATATTGCCAATCCATTTGAAATACTGCACATAGATGGGCTGATCCAGCCCGAAGCGCTGATTGAGCGCCTCAATGACATCCCGCTCCACCGTCTCGCCGGAAGCGGCAATATTCGCCATGTAGGTCGTCAGGAAATCGCCCGGTGGTAGTTGAATAATCACAAACGCCACAATCGAAACGGCAAACAGTGTTGGGACCATTAAGAAAAGGCGTCGAACAATAAATTGTGCCATAGAACCATCTCCCGGTAAGATGAGGGCTGCGCCACACGGACGCAGCCCTGTGAATCTGGTTACGCTTCGCCTTCGATGAAGTACTGGAAGGGGTTGCTGGGGCTGGGGTTCGGGTACAGCCATGCGCCGGGCATGGAGGCCGGAACATTGAAGAAGTTGTTACGCTGAATACCGTAGCCGGGTGATGGCAGTGTAATGCCGATAGCGTAGAATTCCTCGGCGGCGATTTGCAGAATTTCATTCATCAGGGCGGCCTGTTCTTCAGGATTAGCCGTCGCCTTCAACTGGTTATACAGGTCCATCTGACGCTGCGGACCTTCCGGCGGCTGTTCACCGCGCGCGTCACCTTCGTACCAGTAGCGCCACAGCGGGGCAAAGTTCGATTCGCCGCTGTAGGGGAAGTACCAGCGTGGTTCAAGGATCACGTCCAGACCACCGTCACCGCCCCAGACATTGGCGTCCTGTTCGTTGGCGTCCTTACGGCTGTACATGATGGAACGGTCAATCACGTTGGCGCGCCCGTCTATGCCGACTGCCTGCCAGTAGCCGCTAATCAGTTCCATCGCGTCGATACCATCTGTATTGGTGGTGATGATGTCAACTGTGAAGGTGATCCGGTTGCCATCCGGCCCCAGGCGATAGCCATCGGCATCGCGTTCGGTGTAGCCGGCGGCATCCAGGTGCTGGTTCGCCAGGTCGACATCATATTCGGTGTACTGTTTGGCAAGCTGTTC
>CAZKIB010000300.1:0-6786 GCA_964552425.1 uncultured Anaerolineaceae bacterium
GAGCCGCCGCCGCGTGGCAGACAGGTTTCACCGGAGCGCACGATAGTCTGAATTTCCTCAATGGATTGAGGTTGATAGAGGGTCAACGCAGGTTTACTCCTCAGCCACCGGGGAACATTTTACCCCGGTTGGCGATGTGGGCAGGGTCGATTTGGGCGCGCAGGGTTCGCATGGTGTGCATATCGGTTTCACTGAACATGGCCGTCATATAGTTTTTCTTTTCCATTCCGACCCCATGCTCACCGGTAATCGAACCGCCCAGGGCGATGCACATGTGCAGGATTTCTCCCGCGAGTGCTTCCGCACGCTCCAGCGCGCCCGGCTGTGTGCCATCAAACAGAATGAGAGGATGCAGGTTGCCATCCCCGGCATGGAATACATTGGCGACTTCCAGACCATATTCCCGGCTCATACGGTTAATTTCGGTCAGAGCGTGGCCGAGTTTGCCGCGTGGGACCACGCCATCCTGCACAATATAATCGGGACTCAGCCGCCCGACAGCCGAGAAAGCGCTTTTGCGACCTTTCCAGATGCGGGCGCGTTCTTCCGCATTTTGCGCGACTCGCACTTCTTTTGCGCCGGATTGTTGGATCACGGCACGCAATGCCTGGAACTCTACCTCGACCTGCTGCGCTTCGCCTTCCAGTTCCACAATGATGAGTGCTTCGGCATCGTGCGGATAACCGGCGCTCACGGCTGCTTCCGCCGCTTTGATCGCCAGGCGATCCATGATTTCCATCGCGCCGGGCAGCAGGCCGGATGCAACCACCTGTGTTACAGCATCGCCGGCAGCGCCCAGATTGTCGTAAGAGGCCAGTACGGTGCAGTAACGCTCTGGTTTGGGCAGCAGTCGCACAGTGATTTCGAGCGCGATTCCGAATAAACCTTCTGACCCGACGAACAGGCCGACCAGATCAGGGCCTACGCCGACCCCATCAAGGCTTTCGCTGCCGAATGTCACCACTTCGCCATCCGCCAGAACCACCGTCAGGCCGAGGATATGGTTGCTGGTCATGCCATATTTGAGGCAGTGCGCGCCGCCCGAATTGAACGCGATGTTGCCGCCGATGGTGCAGATGGACTGGCTGCTGGGATCAGGCGCGTAGTACAAACCGTAGGGTTCGGCAGCGCGGGAAATATCCAGGTTGATGACGCCCGGTTGGACCACCGCGATGCGTGTCTGGGGGTCAATGCGCCTGATTTTGTTCAGGCGGTTGAGGGCGATGACGATACCGTCAGCAATCGGCAGCGAACCACCCGACAGACTCGTGCCGCTGCCGCGTGCCACAAAGGGTATCTTTTCGCGGTAGCACAGCCGCACGGTTTCGATCACTTCTTCCGCTGTTTCCGGCAGAACCACCGCCTGGGGCCGGGCATTAAAAACGGTCAGCGCGTCTGATTCATAGGCCAGGGTTTGCGGGCCGCCAGTCATTAAGCGGGCAGGGGGATAAATATGCTGCAAACTGTGGTAAAAAGTGGATTGGATCACAGATTATGCAATTCGATTTATGAATAATCAATCATTAACCACCCATTCTAACGCTTCCACGAAAGGCCACGCAACATTATTGGTCCATACCTTTGCATGGCCTGTGGCGAACGTGCTACAGTATGCCGTCTGAGAGGGTGGATGAACCATGATCGAACAAAGATTTCTCTCCAATCCTTCGCCGGATGATATGCCCCGGACTGCTGACGTGGTGGTGATTGGCGGTGGCCCGGCAGGTACGGCGGCGCTGTGGGCGCTGGCGCAATTGGAACCCCGGCTGCGAACGGTTCTGATCGAAAAAAGTGATCGTCTGGGGGCCGGGAGTTCGTTGGCCTCCCTGGAAAATTATCGCACCTGCTGGCCGGCGCTGTGTCTCGCGCGGCAGATGGCGCGCAGTGTAAAGGTGTTTCATCACGCCGATGAGTATCTTGGTGAAGGTGCTGCGCAGGCGATTGCGCTCAAGGAACGCGGCTATCTCTTTTGCGCGTTCACACCATCTCAGGCGGATGGATTAAAGGCGGATGTCGAACGTCTGCACGCGATTGGTCTTCAGCACATTGAATATCTGGATGCCGATGAGGTGGCTTATCGGTTCGGTTGGGTCGGGCCGCAGGTCATCGGCGCGAAGTACGACCCGGTAGCCGGGTGGCTGGATTCGAATGCGCTGATTCATCGCTATGCCCAGGCATCGGGCAGTGCGCAGATTCTGCTGGGCATACAGGATGCGCAGATTTGCGCCGACGGAGGTCGAGTGACGGGGGTTCAAACGCCCAATGGAACCATTGCTGCGCCGAATGTGGTGATCGCTGCCGGGGCGAATGCGCGCATGATTGGGCGGACTGCCGGTGTGGAACTGCCGCTGGTGCTGCGCCCTCGCCAGAGTTTTACGACAGGCTGGCGGCATGACACATTTCCTGAAGATGCTCCCATGATTATTGGTGCTGCGCCATATCCACACGTGCGGCCAGAGGCGAAAACCGGGGCCATTTTCGGTTGGGAGTACAACTGGCATGCCCGACACGCGGGTGAAGAATATGGCTCGAACACAGCACACGACGCGATCATTGACCCGCTTTACCCTGTGGAGCAGCTTAAAGACCCGCGCTTTCCTTCCATCGCCCTGGCGCTGCTGGCGCGTCAGTTTGGACACGGCGTGGGCGAGGGCTTTGGTGATACGCGCTATCTGCGCGGTATTTCGCACAATATCGGCTACTATGTCTATCGGGATGAATCTGCTGCGTTTCGGCGGGACTCTGACGGTACGCAGCGACCTTACGACAGTGAACGGGCCATTATTGACGCCCACCCTGACATAGATGGCCTGTTTGTTTCGGTGGCTCATGTCGGACACGGCATTATGAGTTCACCGGCGGCAGGCGAGATTCTGGCGCACAAGGTGCTGGGCCGTCCACTGCCGGACGCGCAGTATACGGACTTTGAGTTTGCCGCCCATTGGGTTGAGTATGATGAAGGCGTACTTTGACAAGGATGAGGAGTTCAGGATGTCACACAGGATCACGGGCATTTTTAATATCTTAGCCACGCCGTTTGACGCGCACCAGGCGGTGGACTTAACCAGTCTGCGCAGGCTGGTCAACTTTCAGCTTGATCTGGGAGTTTATGGTCTGACAATTCTGGGCGTGCTTGGTGAAGCTTCTAAGCTGAGTGTGGATGAACGCAGCACGGTGTTGGCTACCGTCATGGACACCGTTCAGGGGCGGGTTCCGGTGGTCGTGGGGACAAGCCACAATGATTTATCGACGTGTATTGAGTTGAGTAAATCTGCATTTGCCGCCGGAGCCGCCGGGGTGATGATCGCGCCGCCGCCGATGAAAAATGCGACGGATGACGAAGTAATCGATTTGTACCAACAGATTGCCGATGTTATTGACCAACCCATTGTCGTGCAGGATTTCCCACCGGTGAACGGCGTGATGATGTCGCCTGATATGCTGGCGCGGCTGGCCGAAAAAATCCCCAATGCGCGCTACCTTAAGCTGGAAGACCCGCCGCTGATGCAGAAAATCGGAGCGATCCGTGAGCGAACCGATCAGTTTGAGATTTTTGGCGGCCTGGGGGGGATGTTCCTGCTGGAAGAACTGGGACGCGGCGCATCTGGCACGATGACAGGTTTTGCATTCAGCGAGATTCTGGTCGCTGTGTTTGAAGCCTTCCGCGATGGCCGGCAGACGGATGCGGAACGCATTTTCGATTATTATCTGCCGCTGATTCGTTACGAAAACCAGCCAGTGATTAATCTGTCCATTCGCAAGGAACTGCTGCGCCGGCGCGGGGCCATCGCGTACCCGGCGCTGCGTGCCCCGTTCAGCCCGATTGACGACGGCACACAGCAGGAAATTGGCTGGATTCTGGAGCGTGTGGGGATTACCGACCCGACACAGAAACTGGTATTTGAGAAGCTGCTGGCATAACGCGAGTTGAATTTCAGGGGAGGGCCAAAACCCTCCCCAGGCGTACATTATGTTACGGTGTGCTGCTGTCCCGGCTGGCGTTTTCTTCTGACGGTGTGCCTACCGGGAAGCGGTCTGTCGAGCGGCCAAAGGTAAGCTGCTGTGCCCCGACCAGCACATCAACTGGCGGCGCGTCCATCGGCAGGGCCAGTGTCTCAAAGATGTTGGCGTCACCGCTGACATCGGATGTAAAGACCACGACTGCCTCGCCACACTGCCATGTCGGGGCATAGTCCGGGATAGCGTTGTCCGTCAGGTGACGGGTCTGGCCTGTTCGGAGGTCGTAGATGTAGATGTCCAGATCGCCATCCAGGTCCGACTGGTAAGCGATGAGGGTATCGTCGAAATACCAGCTTTGATTGCTGGCGTTTCCCGCCGGGTCCGAGATGGGCCGCATATTCGACCCATCTTCTTCCATCAGATACAGCACCGATTTGCCGCCTTGCTCAACCCGGAAAGCGATCTGGCTGCCACCAAAAGCGAACAGTGGGTCAAAGGCCTCGTCGGACAAAGTGGTAAGCTGGCGGACTTCCCCGGTACGCAGGTCCAGGACGTAAATCTGCCATAGGCCGGTGCGATTGCTCTGGTAGACGATGCTGCTGCCGGCGGATGACCATGCGGCGTTGACCTCCGCTGCGAAATCGAAGGTAAGCTGAGTTTCGACTCCGGTGAACACATCGAAACTGTACAGGTCCCAGCTACCTGAGCGGTCTGATTCATACACAATCACGCTGCTGTCTGGGGACCAGACCGGGTCCGTATCCGCCGCATTGTTGAAGGTGACACGCTGCTGGAACGAGCCATCGGCGGCACTGATGTAGATTTCACGGCTGCCGTCGCGGTCACTGCTGAACGCTACCCAGCGCGCGTCGGGTGAACGGCTCGGTTCCAGATCGGTGGCGCTGTTCTGTGAGATATTTACACTGAAATCACCGAGGCGGAAGATTTCCCAATCGCCCGTTTGATCACTGTGATACAGCGACCAGGCAACACAAGCCACCGGGCAGCCGTTCACGGGTTCCCAGGCTTCGCCCGCTTCGGTAGACACATCCGATGCTGTGGTCAGCACATCGGGTTTCAGGAAACTGGTTTGTCCGCCGAGCGCTTCTTCGGCATCCGGCAGGCGGCCTTCGCGGCTGGCATTTTCTTCTACCGGCGCGCCTTCAGGATAGATGTCGTCGGCTTCGTCAAAGGTGAGTTGTCTGGCGTCAACATCCACCGCGACAGCGGGCGCACTGATCGGCAGGGCTTCGGCATCGAAGATGTCCGGGTTGCCAGAGATTTCTGATGTAAAGACCACACGGGTTGTGCCGCACATCCAGGTTGGCGCATAGTCGGGGATGTCATTCTCCGTGATCTGACGTGTCTGACGGCTGACCACTTCATAGACGTAGACATCCAGATCGCCATCGAGGTCTGACTGGTAGGCAATGAGGTTGTCATCTGGTGACCAGCTGTGATCGGTGGCATCGCCTTGCAGATCAGAGATCGGCTGGACAGCGCTGCCGTCGGCATTCATTGTGTAGATGACACTGTCATTTCCGTCACGGTACGAACGGAAGGCGATCTGGTTGCCCGCATTGTTGTACTGCGGGTCCAGGTCAAGGCCCAGTCCGTCACTCAACAGGGTCGTTTCGAGTGTCGCCAGTGTCATTTCGTAGACCTGCCACTGACCGCTGCGATCACTCTGGAACACGATTCTTGAGCCATCCGGCGACCAGAAGGCATTTATGTCATTCGAGATACTGGTGGTGAGCTGGTGGGTACGTCCGCTGCTCATGTCGATGAGATACAGGTCCCAGTTACCGTTGCGCGTGGTCTCGAAAACGATGGCGTTGTTCGGTCCCCAGACCGGGTCGGTATCAATTGCCACCGTGTTGTGTGTCAGCCGGCGGATTTTGCTGCCATCGCCATCAGTGGGAGCCAGATAGATTTCCCAGTTACCATCGCGGTTGCTGGCGAAAGTAATCCATTCCGCGTTCGGTGAGCGCGTGGGGGCCAGGTCATCGAAACCTTCTCCCTGCGAGAGATTCGGGCTGATGCCGGGACGATCTTCGAGATCACCGAGACGGAAGATTTCCCAGTCACCGGTCTGGTTGGTGTGATACAGCATCCAGTCGACGCAGGCACGTTCACACGCGGGCAGGGGCTGCCATGCTTCTGATGGCTGTCCACCACCGGTGATGGGTGCGAGAGGCACGGGTGTCGGTGTTGGCGTGACTTCTGTCAGTGGCGCGCCGCTGGAACCGGGTTTTTCGATAAGGCCTGCGTCCCAGGTGAGATCATTTTCGCCGGAAATCAGATCAATGCTCACCGTGCGCCCGGTCTCCAGGTTGACGTCGCTGTCGAGCGTATCATCCCCACCTTGATTTTGAAGTGTGAATTCATAGTCTTCTGGCGCTTCAAAGATCAGGTAGTAACTGCCGGGAACAAGGCCTGTGAACAGATAGAAGCCAGCGGTGTTTGTGGTGGTGGCAGCGACAAAACTGCCTGAGCCAGTGTAAAGTTCCACACGAACACCGGCAGCACCCGGTTCCCCTGTGTTCTGAATACCATCTTCATTCAGGTCGAACCATACATAATCACCCAGGGAGGCAAGCTGGTAGAGACCGGCATCCCAGGTGAGGTCATTTTCACCGGAGATGAGGGTGGTGATGGTGGTCTGGCCGGTGGCGGGGTCGGGATCGCTGTCGGCGGCATCGTCGGCGCTGGTGTCCTGCGGGCTGAAGACGAAGCCAGCGGGCAGGGTGAAGGTGACGGAGTAGTCACCAGGCACGAGGTCGGTGAACTGGTAGAAGCCGTTGACATCGGTGGTGGTGGGCAGGC
>CAZKIB010000301.1:0-5113 GCA_964552425.1 uncultured Anaerolineaceae bacterium
AGTAAATAATCGATAGATTTTCCTAACGAACCCAATGTATACAGCGTGCGCATCAGGCGAAGGTTACACGCCAGTCGGTGACGCTGACAATCACACCGCCATCCTTGACGAACAGCACCGGAATGACGGATTCGCCGGTAAGCTGGATCGGTTCGCCAAGCTGTTCGTCATTAAAAAATGTCGTGATCGCCCCGCTTTGCGGATCACGTTCCAGGCGCACCCGCACGACCACCGCATTCACACTGCGCTGGCTGATGGTGCGTACAGTCTCCCCGGTCCGCTGCCCCAGATTAATCACGCCCGCGTCGGCTAGCTGCACCTGCAAGCCGGCTGCCGCGCCGGGATTACCGGCATCTTCGAGCAGCGCGCCAAAGTAAACCGCATTATCCAGCAGCAGCGGCGGGTTGAAGGTGGTCAGAGTCATGGTCGCTTCGACACGGCGTATGCGGCTGACCGCGTTGTTCCCAAAATAGGTTTCCAGCAGTTCCGGTGTCAGGCGGATGTAGATCACCTCGCCCCCGGTGGTCGAACCGGCTCCCAGACGCCAGCCTGTGCCATCTGTGCCTGGCGCGAACTGTTCGGCGGACCAGGGGTATGCCGCCGGGTCCATCTGCGCGAACAGGGCCAGCAAATCCTGCCGGCCCTGCACACCCTGCGGTGGCAGGGTGGCCGGGGGGCGGCGGGCGGCGCGCGCGGTGTTGATGTGAGGGTCGCGGTGGGCGTCGGGGTTGCTGTCGCGGTGGGTTCTGGCGTCGAGGTTAAGGTGGGGGCCTGAGTCACGGGCACAGAGGTATCCGTGGGAATCACTGGCGTATCCGTGACCCGCAGCGTTGGTGTCGCAAAATCAGTGCCAAGCGAGGTCTGAACGGACGTGGTTATGGTCACGTTGGACGCGACGCTTTCAGTGGTGAATTCGATGGGGCCTTCGGTGGGTGTGCCCGCTGCCGGCGTGTCGGTAATCGTCAGCGTGATACCGGAGGGGCTTTCCGGCGCATTGAGCAGAATGAGCGCAGCCGCCACAATTCCAATACCCACCAGCCCGCCCAGCAGAGCCAGTCGCGGCACACGCAGGGGGCGGCGCGGGGCGGCTTCCCAATCGTCCTGCTGCCGGTACTCGATTTCAGCGACTCCACCAGCCTCATCAATCTGTGGGGTAGGTTCGCTGGTGGGGGGCGCGGGGAATTCCGGCGATTGATCGGTCAGGTCATACCAGTGCCGGTAAAGCGGGTAGGCCGGGTGGCGGTCAATAAACATGGCGCGGAAAAGTTCGTTAAAGCGGGTGAGCTTGGCGCTGCGCCGCATGGTGTGATTGGTATAGGTTTCCAGAAAAGCCGCATAGGTATCACGCCACTGGCCGAGCGTCCGGGCATAGTCCGCCCCCAGAAGCTGGGCGGTGCGCGTATACTGGGCCTGAAGCACTTCGCGAACCGCCGGGTCCGGCTGTTCGGCCCGATTTTCGACGGCTTTGTGAAGCTGCCGGGCATGAGTATGCAGTTCAGCAGCGGCGCTCTGCAATTCCATCAGCCAGGCGCGATACTGCGTCAGGGTAATATCAGCGGCCTGCTCCACTTCGGCAACAGCATTGATGGCGTTTTCCAGTTTCAGACCCGCCGGACGGAATTCGCCATCGGTCCAGTCGCGCAGGGCAGCCTGTAACTCCCGCAGGCTGTGGATGCCACCGGCCAGCAGACGCGCCTGTGGGTTTTCTTCCAGTTCGCGAATGGACGAGTCGAGTTCAGCCAGCGCGTGAGAGCCGTTCATACTGTTGATGAGCTGTGCCCCGGCCAGTGTATCACGGCGGCGGGCGATAAATTCTTCCAGCGCGCGCATGGCGGCATGTTTGGCGGCATGGGGTTCCAGCGTGCGCAGCGCTGTTTCGCGCCAGAAGGCGGCGTCTTCCAGTTCCTTTTCATGAGCGTCCAGTACACCCAGCATCACATAATTAATAAACAGGATGCGGACTGCGGCGGTGCTGCGCTGGGCAAACAGATCGACCAGCCCCTTACCCATCGCCTTGAGATAGGTGTCCTTACTGGGCATCTGCCGTGTAAAATTCTCGCGGGTTTCGTTTTCATTGACCGTGAACAGGCGCTCCACCGACACCAGCGCGGCTTTGGTGGTTTGCGGGTCGTTCACCCCATTGCGCTCGATCCATGTCCGGGTAATTTCGGACAGCCGGCGCAGGCGATCTGCGGCGAACCGCTGCGGGTCCGTCTGGGCGATTTCAGAAGCGCGCTGGCCCAACTGTTCGGCATCGGCCAACCGCCCCTTGTCAAATGCGTCCCAGCCATCGGCCAGGGCGCGCCCCAACCCGCCGTACAGCGCATGGCGCTCGACATACTGCGCGCCGCTAATCACCGAACGTAGTTGGTTGAACCAGCCCGCCAGTGTGGGGCTGATCGTGCCGACGCCTTCAATGGCCTGGTTCAGCGCATTGACAGCACTCAGGCGATTACCCTGTACCGTCGCATTGGCGTATGATCCCCAGGCTTTTTCGGCAATCTGCACCCCGTCCGTCATGCCGACCAGCATTTCATCAAACAGATACTCGACAAACGGCTCCAGGTCTGAGCGGGTAGCTTTCAGCCAGTCCACCAGATCGGAACCATCCGCTGCGGGCACATACGTCTGGCAGGTGCCGAGCAGTTCATAGAGCGCGTCCAGACGGCGGCCAATCATCTCCCACGAAGGATTGCCAGGATCAATGGCCCGGCTGCTGTCCAGCGCGGCCAGGGCATCACGCGGGCTGCTGGCGGCCTGCTTGCCGATCACGTGCATATTGTCCGCCAGAGTCATGGCGGCGTTGGACGTGCGTTCGAGCGCCGAAAATGGCAGTTTACGATCCGGCAGTCCCCGCCCGGCGTTCACGGCGTCCAGCAGCGTTTGCAGCGCGGTCAGGCCATCCACTACCGCCCGGTAATTATCACGCATGTCACTGAGGTTGAGATGGGCCGCGCCGGAAATCGCAGTGAGCGTAGCGTTAATCTCGTTGAGGACGGCCTGTGGTTCGGTAATGGGCACACCCTCGGCGGCAAGCTGGCGCAGGGCCAGTTCCAGGCGGTACAGGTTAGGCCGCAGCAGCAGCACATCCGGCACATGGGCAGAAATGCGCTCGGCCAGCAGCCATTGAAGATCACGTTCCGTGCCTTCGGTCAGCAGGATATGCGCCGCCTGCCCCGGTTCGCCTTCGAAAATCAACCCGATGCTGGCGCGGATCGGCCCGGAAGGCTGGCGCAGATCGGCATCGTGCAGGGTCATCGCCAGGTCGAACAGCAGGTTAATCAGAGTCGCGGTGGACCCGCGTGCCTTGCCGCGCAGTTCATCCAGCAGATTCACCGCCCGCGACCAGTTGCCATTTTGCAGATAGATGTGAATGGCGTCCAGATCAGCGGCGATTTCAATTTCCTGCAACCGCGCGAGGATTTCATGATACAGCTCACGAGCTGCCGGATAACCGGGGTCCATCGCCAGCGCCTGATCGAGCATGTGGAGCAGGCCATTCAGTTCGTCGCGGCTGCGATCACTGCGCAGACGATCACTGACGCGGCCCAGAATCACGTCGCGTTCGCGCTGGATCGGTGCGCGGTAATCGCTTAATTCCTTACGCATGTCCCCAATCGAGCCATAACGCAAACGCAGATTGGGGTGAACCGCTTTGCTGATGATGCTTTGCATCCGGGAGTGAATCCGCCCGCTGTCTTCCCCGAAGCTGATCTGAAAATTCTCGCCGGCATCGCGGGGCACGTCGATACGTTTTCCCCCGGTCAGAATAAAGTAGAGCAGTTCGCCGGCCTGACCCACATCGCTCTGGCGGCTGATGCCCTGCGGCGTGCTTTCGTCGCCTTCCAGAAAAACCGCGTTGCCCCAGTCGATCAGTTTCAACCGGTAGTTTTCCCGGTCCCAGAACAGATGCTTGGCATCGACATCGTTGTAGACAATGTCGCGTTCATGGGCCGCCATCAGCAGGTCCAGCAGGTGGTCGATGATCACCAGCATTTCCAGTTCCGGGAGATATTCGCCGCGCGCGCTGAGTTCCAGCACCAGGTCCGCGATGATGACGCCCTCGGCGCGTTCCATAATAATGTACTGGTGAGGTGTGCCGCCCACCGAAAACTGGCCTGTGCCCAAAAGTTCCGTCAGCACGGGATGCCCGGCCAGCCGCGACAATGCCTTGCGCTCATTGAGAATGCTCACCTCCTGCCCGGCGCGAATCGGCGGCGCGTCATTGGGCGCAGGGCGTTTGATCACCACCGGGCGGTTGTTGGCTTCGGCATCAATGGCGCGCAGAGTCTCACCGGAACGCCCCCGGGGGTAGATGTAATCGTAGCGATAACGGTTGTCAAACAGGCTGTCAGCCATGTTGATGTCTCCCATGCGGCACAATCCTAATTTTACGCGCCGCACGCGAGGTCGCAAGGTTGTTGACGCACGCGGCTGAAATCGCTTAATATCATAAGCATAAAAAGCTGAGGAAAGTCATGTCCTTCGACCAATCGTTACGTTATCTGGATAGTGAGGCTGACCGGCGGCAGTTACTTGACGAATTCCGGCAGGTGCGCCGCGCGGTGATCAGCATGACCGAAACCGTCCCCGAAGACAAGTGGTATGAGCCGCGTTATCATAACTGGTCGCTGGCGGCCATGCTGGGCCATCTGCAAATGATGGACAACCTGAACCTGTGGCTCATTCAACTGGCGCTGGTCGGAATCCGTCCACCGATTTCCATCGCCCTGGTTGACCAGTGGAATGACACAATGGCCCAGGTGTTCCAGCGCCGGCTGGTCAAAGCCACCATTCAGGGCATCGAGAAAAAAGAGCAGGTCATCGCAGACTTTATCATGAACCTGCCGATTGATAAGTTCACCGCGCAGGTCTACTACCCCCCTGTGGGCAAGTACCTGACCATCGAACAGGCGCTGCAAGTGCTGTTCCTCCATCACTGGCAGAATCACCTGCAAACCATGCTGGATGTCGAAGGCATTCAGCCCCGCGATACTTCGACGAACTGATGCGCGTCATTTTGCAGCGTGTCCGGCAGGGCCGGGTGACAGTGGATGGGCAGGTCGTCGGCGCGGTGGGGCTGGGTTTTGTCGCGCTGGTCGGTGTCACGCAT
>CAZKIB010000301.1:5154-6734 GCA_964552425.1 uncultured Anaerolineaceae bacterium
AGACCGCCAACCTGCGCGTCTTTGAGGATGCCGCCGGCAAAATGAATCTGTCCGCGCTGGAGGTGGGCGCGGGCGTGCTGGTTATTTCTCAGTTCACCCTGTACGCCGATTCAAAAAAAGGCCGACGTCCCAGCTTTGTCGAGGCGGCCCGCCCTGAAATCGCCGAACCGCTGGTTAAGTTTTACGTGGAACGTCTTCGCGCGGAAGGTATTTCGCGCGTGGAAACGGGCGTCTTCGGCGCGCTGATGCTCGTCGAAATCCACAATGACGGCCCGGTCACGATCCTGCTGGATACGGACAACTTGTGAGCAGAGTTTATTTTATTGAACATTTATTCTATAATTTAGTGTGGTGATATTGAAATTATGGTTGACTACTTTCAATTATCAACTCTAGCGACCGGACACTGAACAGATGAGCGAGAGGAATGGATTGGATAGGCGAGCGACTTCCAGTAAGGTTGAGTTACCACAACAAAACCAACTTGGAGAACAGCCATGCCCTCTGTTACCATTCCTCACCTGTATCGTAGCTTGCACGACTATTTGCTGCAACGCATCCCAGATGATTGTGGTCTTACCCCAGTTTGGTGGAGGATGAATAAGAGACACTTTCAGGATAAATGGGCGCTTTCAAACGCCAGTGGGCTGCGGTAGCCCAGCGACGAATGTAAGCGCTGACGATTGTAAAACACTTCAATGAACTCGAACACTGCCGTGCGGGCTGCTGCGCGGGTCTCAAAACGCTCCAGATCGGTCAATTCTGCCCGCAAGGTACTGAAACAACTCTCCATCATGGTATTGTCATAGGAATTGCCCTTGTCACTCATGCTGACCTGAATACTATGCTGCTTCAGCAGCGCCAGATAGTCATCGGCGGTGTACTGACTGCCGCGATCGGTATGCTGGATCAAGGTGGCAGATTGGGGGATAGTCCGCCGCGCCAAGGCCATGCGTAACGCCGCCTCCACCAGCGCTTCATCGCGATACACGCTCATCGCCCAACCCACAATCAGGCGCGAATAGGTGTCCAGCAGTGCTGCCAGGTAGAGCCAACCTTCGTCTGTCCAGATGCCCACGATGTCGCCCAGCCATTTTTCATTGGGTGCGTTGGCACTGAAATCCTGCTGCAACAAGTTCGGGGCGACTGGACGATTATGGCGACTGTCGGTGGTACGCGCGCGTCTTTTCGGACGGCGACGTGAGTGCAGACCCGCCAGCCGCATCAACCGCGCCACCCGCTTACGCGAACAGCGCAGACCCTGTTGGCGTAATGCCGCATGGACACGCGGACTGCCATACACACCGCGTCCAGCCTGATACGCCGCCTGAATGGCGTGCAGCAACGCTTCATCCGTCTGCTGATGCTGGCTCGGCTCGCGCGTGCGCCAGGCGTAATACCCGCTTACCGACACCCCTAATGCCCGGCACAGCGTCTCAACACGCCCAATCTGGCGATGGCTCTCGACGACTTGGTAGCTCATGGCTGGCTCCGGCTGACAATGCTCATAGCCTTTTTTAGAATCTCACGCTCCTGCCGCAGCACCTCGTTTTCACGCCGCAGCCGCTTCGATTCTATTT
>CAZKIB010000302.1:0-1552 GCA_964552425.1 uncultured Anaerolineaceae bacterium
GCCCACAGCGGTTACGTTCATATGAGATGTCTTTCAATACACAATCCTGCGCTGCATTATACCGCCATCTGTTTCAGGCATTCCACTGAATGGGCGCATCGGGATCATCCCTGTCATCGGCATCCAGCGCGGTCTCGATCAGTCTGGCGACTTCATGACGGTTGCGGCGCATGGCATACCAGTTGAGGATCATGATGGCGACAAAAGCGAACCCAAACCAGCCTGCTTCTCGCCACAACGCGAAGAAAAACAGCAGCATAAGCAGGGTGATAGGAACCAGAATCACATAGTTGATGAGCGCCACATTGACCTGACCGGTGACGAGCGTGGTGTGTTTGTCCCAGCGCTTGAGGTAGCCCCGCGCCTCGGTCCGGGCATACTTGTTCCCTGACTTCGTGACTGTGAACCCAAACGTGTCGGCATCGTGCGGGATGAGGTCCACACGGACCTTGCGATAGCGGAAAAAACCAAGCTGCTCCTCGGCCTTGATGCGCCGCAGGGATTCTTCCAGCGGGAAGGGCGCGACAAAGTCCAGATACAGCGGGCCGATCAGCGGTTCCAGCCAGGCGGACAGGGCAGTATCCGCAGGTTTGTTTTTCTTTATGTCCATCAGGGGCGGCCTTTCTGTCTTGCTTTACGATAGCACAAAAACAGCGCAGGCTGGCGTAAGCCTGAAAATGAGGGAAATTAGTCCTGTTTTGTGCCTTAAACACAGCCTGAACACAGGTTGAAACAACAAATAGTAATAATGCGCTTGACAGGTTACAGTTTTGAAGCTATTGTAAGGCAGAATAGATGTTCTTTAGGAGAAGCAGCTATGGCTACTAAGTATGATCCTAAGCAAGAAGAAGCCCTCAACAGTGTCATGAAAGATGTCAAAGGGGCTGAACCGGCGAAGATGTTTGGCCTGCCTGTGTACAAGGTCAACGGCAAGATGACCGTTGGCGTCCAGGAAAAGGGTGTCATCGTCAAAGTCGGCGCGAAAAA
Organism: uncultured Anaerolineaceae bacterium; assembly: GCA_964552425.1. Classification (GTDB taxonomy): domain Bacteria; phylum Chloroflexota; class Anaerolineae; order Aggregatilineales; family Phototrophicaceae. The sequence continues at coordinate 988 of CAZKIB010000302.1, forward strand.
GGCCAGCGACATGATCGGCAAAGGCGAGGCCCAGAAAGTCGAACCCCTGCCGGGTCGTCCCTGGAAAGAGTGGGTTCTGTTGAGCGGTGATGTCAGCAAGCACGCCAAACTCATCAAAGACGCCGTCGACGCGGCCAAGAAAGCCAAGTAAGGCGCTTCGTTACAAGTCACATGATCGTGTTGTTCAAGACGGGTTTTCGGACCCGTCTTTCTGTTTCCCATCCTGATGCCCCGTGAGTATAATGCTCCTTATAGCGACCAGCGAACAGGAACCTGCCCGTGAACCAGCACGAACACTACGCCGACGAAGACGACGAGATTATCCTCGAAGCCTACTGTGTGCGCTGCAAACTGACGATTGAAGTCGAACACCCCCAGCCGGTGTGGACCCGCCGGGGGATGCCAGCCACTCGCGGCGAATGCCCGGACTGCGGCGGCACGGTCTTTCGGATGGGCTGGACAGACCTGCATGACAAGGGCAAACGGCCTGATGCGGTGCTGGTAGGCGGCGGCAACCGCGCCAAACTCGCGCGCGATACGGCCTATATCGCCTTTGCAGAAGCCG
>CAZKIB010000302.1:1562-6677 GCA_964552425.1 uncultured Anaerolineaceae bacterium
AGCGACGGCGCAGGCCATCGCGGCGGACCTGGAAAAAAGCGGCATCGCCAGTTGGCTGCACGAATATGAGGACCGCGCCGTCCAGTGGGCCGGCGGCGTCCACCCCGCACTCAGCGAATGCGGCAGTCTGATCGTGCTGCTGTCCCCGGAGTCGCTGCGTTCCGACGCGGTGGAAGCGGCCTGGCAGTTCTTCAAGGATAAACGCAAGCCAGTGCTGATCGCGCAGGTGGCTGATGTCGAACCGCCTGATCTGATCCGCCGCAGCCCGCGCTTCGATTTTTCCAGCGATTACAAGGCCGCCCTGCGCCAGTTGGTGCAGGCCCTGTAGCGATTTGACAGCCGGATACAGACTGTGCTTTAATGGACTTATTAAGCGTGATTGTTGTGGGAGGCTGCTTTGGCGATAGAAGGTCATCTCCACCAACTGCACCGCACGAAAGCGCCCGCCCCGGCTGCGACAGCCATGCCAGGGCGTGAACCGGCCTACAACCCGGTCAACACGCTCCAGCAGCAGGTGCTGTTCATGCAGCGCACCGTAGGCAACCGCGCCGTGAATCAACTGGTCGCCCAGCGCCGTCTCCACCCGCAGACCGGCCATGTGATGCGTGAGGAAGCGCCCGCCCCCGCCGGGGACGAACCCCAGGCCGAAGAACTGCCGCCGATCACCCCGCTGCAAGATGTGCAGGTCGAAGCGCCTTCTGATTCCCCCGATGAAACCGATCACGGGCGTGTAGTGACACTGCGCGGCCTGACCACCGCGCACTGGAGCCAGAGTACCAATTCGGCGCAGACCTCTAACCTGCAATTCCAGCGCTCAACCGGTTGCAGCGGAAGCTGCGCGGAAGATGATCCCTGTATCAGCGTGTCGGCTACGCTGACATGCAGCTACAATGTGCCGGTGGATGTCAGCCTGCCAGACCTGAGCGCCATGGACCTGAATGAATGTGAACGCGCACAGGCCCAGAACTGGATCGACACGGTGCTGGCCCCGCACGAACAGCAGCATGTCCAGAAGTTCAGTACCTACAACGGCACGACCACTCGAACGATCAGCTTCACAAGCTGCAACTCCACCGCTCAGGCCACGCTGGCCGAGCGCGCCCAGACCATGCTCGATTCCGAACGCGCCAGCCGTCAGTCCTCCGCGCAGGCCCTCAGCGACGCGCTGGACCCCTTCAGCTTCGATTTTGAACTGAACTGCCCCGAACCTGAAGAGGAAGAAGCCCCTGAAGGCGGTGACAGTGAAGGCAGCGCGGACGGCGGCGAATAGGTCTCATAGGGACTCTTGTCGGTTCAGACATTTCGCGTCATAAAAGGCGTGTTCACAGTCTGCACACGCTGTTTATTTCCCGCCCTACCCATTAGCCTGGAAAAGAATCTCATGCAGGATACCTATTGGTCCATACCCCAGGGGACTTTTGAAACACGCCGCCAGCAGTACCTTGAATTCTGCGCGGCGAATCCGGTGGATAACTGGTTGAGCAAATACTCGCGCACCGGCTTCCTCAGCCAGATCGCGCGGCTGGAACTGGGCCGCGCACCGGTGGATGAACAACCATTCCGCGAGGCGCTTGCCTTTGTCGATTCACGCAAGGACTGCTGCGATTTCAGCGTGGCCGGTCTGCTGCGCGTGCTGTACCTGTACCACGACAGCCCGCTGCTCTCCCGCGAACTGATTGCCGAGATTGAAGCCTGTGTGCTGCGCTTCAAGTTCTGGTGGGATGAAGCCGGGGGCGACAACCGGCGCTGCTACTGGACGGAAAATCACCAGATTATTTTTCATGCGGATGAACTGCTGGCCGCGCAGTTATTCCCGGATAAGACGTTTGAGAATTCCGGCAGGGACGCGGCCTACCACATCGACCATGCGCTGCATCTCATCCGCCGCTGGTTCGATTTTCGGGCGCGCTTCGGCTTCAGCGAGTGGCTTTCAAACTGCTACTTTGAGGAAGACCTGCTGGCGCTGGTCAACCTGTACGATTTCGCGCAGCAGCCGGACATCAGACACCTCGCCAGACAGACTACCGACCTGCTCATGTTTGAGATGGCGCTGCACACCTATCGCGGCATCATGGGCAGTTCGCACGGGCGCACCTACGCCTGGCTCATCAAAGGCGCGCGCAAGGAAGATGCCACCAACACCGCCAAACTGATGTTCGGCATGGGCCTGTACAACAACCCGGCCTGTCTGGGCACGGCTATGCTGGCGACCAGCGCCTACCGCTGCCCCCCTATCTTTGAACGCATCGCCGCCGACCTGAACGCGCCGCGCCTGTTTATGGAACGCCACAGTCTGAACATGGAGGACGTGCCCCATTACGGCCTGTCCTATGACAATCTCGAAGACGGCCACCTGTACTGGAGCATTCAGGATTACACGCACCAGAGCGTTTATGATCTGGCGCAGCGTACCCGGCAGACCTTTGGCATCATGCTGTATGAGGATTATCAGACGCGCTACGATCAGGTGCTGGACTGGCAGATGGCCGAATATGGCGAGGTGATCGACCCGAATGTCGATTGTCACGGCATGACCGAGGTGCATATCCAGACCTACCGCACACCGCGTTATATGTTAAGCTGCGCGCAGGATTACCGGGCAGGCAAGCCGGGTTATCAGCAGCATCCCTGGCAGGCGACGCTGGGACTCGACGCGGTGATTTTCACCAACCACCCTGGCTCGAACGATGAAATTGCACGCCCGAATTACTGGGCCGGCAACGGCATTCTGCCCCGCGCCGTACAGCATGAGAACGTGCTGGTGTGCGTGCATCACGTCCCGGCGGACGATACCTTCCCGTTCAGCCATGCCTATTTCCCGCGCGCCGCCTTTGACGAAGTGCTTGAGCGGGGCCAGTGGGTGTGCGCCAGAGTCGGGCAGGCGTTCGTCGCGCTGCATTCACAGCACCCCACGCGCTGGCTGGCTGACGAAAACCAGCAGCATATCGAACTGCGGGCGGATTCCCCGGATAATATCTGGGTGCTTGAGATGGGGGATGAAGCCCAGTGGGGCAGCTTTGAACGCTTTGTGGCGGCCATCACGGCGGCTCCGATCACATTTGATGGTTTGAACGTGGCCTATACCTCGCCGTCCATCGGCCCGCTGACCTTCGGGTGGCAGGGCGTGCTGCGCGTGGCCGGTGATGAAGTGGACCTGCACAGCTACCCGCGCTTTGATAATCCCTACTGTCAGGCAGAATTTGGCGTTAAGCAGTACACCATCCGCTTTGGTGAGGAGGAACAGACCCTGGATTTTGAGGTCGCTGGCGTGGAGCCGTAAGCGCGGCGGGAATTCCGGGCGGACCTTCAGTTTTCTGGCTGAATGATGCGGTTGATCTGATCGAACGCCGCCAGCGTTTTGTGGCGCTGCTGTGTTTTTGCTGGTGCATCAAACAGCGTCCAGGCGTCATTATCGACCAGAATCATGGCTTTGAGCATCTGGAATGCTGGCGGATCAAGATAAAGCCGCAGATCGTCACCGGTGAGCGGGGCGAGAATAGGATAATCCGGGTCGGTCACAACCGACAGATGAAACAAAATCCCCTTGATTACGGCCCCGGCAGGCGCGTGTGGGCCGTACATCCCGTTAATTCCTGCGATAATCTGCGGCAGCCGGCGGTTGTCCTGAATCATTTCCCGGTGTTCAGGGTGATAGACGACGGCATCATGGGTCAGGATTGCCCAACGTTCAATCCCATCAACATAGTCATTTGTGACCGGAAAGCCAACCTGTCCAAGCGCTTTGCCGGCAATCGCTGCGGAACGAAAGCCGTGAACCGCGTCATGCTCACCCTTTCGGGCAACCTTTGCCACATCATGAAACAGCACCATCCACGCCATCAGTGCGCGCTGTTCTGCCCCTGCCTGCTGATATTCCGGCAGCAGGTACAAAGCCGTCAGCACACTGGTGACGTGGATAAGCGTGGTCTGATTCTCATAAGCCGCCATCTGGCCCCATCCTGGCACGACCTGTTCCACCTGCGCCATCCGCTCCGGGGTGAAAAAAGCGCGGACCTGCTGGCTGAACGCCCGCTGGTCATTCAGGCTGCCGCGTTCGTACTGGTTCGCAAGCTGTGCGGTAAACGCTATAAGTTCGGGCAAGAGGCTTTCAACACGCGGAACGATCATACAGAGGTACTCCCAAATAATATATTTGCCTATTTTAGATTTGGAAGTCTTTCCCTGGCAAGTTTTGCTGCCTAATGCTGTTACCAGTTACCAGTCGTCAGTTCGGGCTGCGATTGCGCTAACCCTGCACCGGAATAGCAATTTCGTAGTCCGCCGCGCCATCCAGCCCAATCCAGAAGGGGCGCACCAGTTCATAGGGGCAGTCCCCTTCAGTGATGAATTGCAGGGTGATCGTGATGGTTTTTGCGGCATCGTCGCGCTGTGTGGCGAGAATCTCATGGCGTGCCGTACAGCCCAGGCCCCTGCTCCACAGGCCGGCCAGCACGCGCCCGCCGCTGAAATCGAAGGGGACGCGCTCCACCGGGCGGCGGCATAACTCGCTGTGGTCAGCCAGATCATACAGGCGGATTAAGTCGGCCTCAGTGCGCAGGATGAACACCTGACCAGCGGCATCGAAGGCGGCTTCAAAACAGATGCCGCGCATCACGAAGGCGGCGTCACGGAATGGCGCGGGTGGTGTGGCAGTGGGTGGTATGAAAGTGGGGGTTTCGTCCGTCAGGAAGCACCCGCTCACCAGCAGCGCCAGCAGCATAAAACATCTGTTCATGGCTATACTTTTTTCACGCGGATTTTATCGTTTTTTCGGGAATGTAACTCGCCGCGTTGGGTAAAGCATGGTAATATGCAGAATGTGTCGATCATTAATCCCATGTTAAAGCGGGGTCATTTTATGCGCGTGTTGATTATCTCCGATATTCATGCCAATCTTACCGCCTTTGAGACGGTTCTGAAAGATGCACAGGGTCAGTGGGACTATGTGTGGTGTCTGGGCGATGTGGTTGGTTACGGGCCGGACCCGAATGAATCTGTCGAGCTGCTGCGCACGCTGCCCCACCTGTGTCTGGCCGGGAATCATGATTGGGCCGCGCTTGGCCGGCTGGATATTCGGACCTTCAACCCGGACGCGCGCAAAGCCGTCAACTGGAC
>CAZKIB010000303.1:0-615 GCA_964552425.1 uncultured Anaerolineaceae bacterium
CGGCTGGTCGTCCATGAGGATGTCGCGGCGGCGGTAGATGGTGTGCTGCGCGGGTATCCGATGCCGGTGGAAATGCGCACCCGCAACGAACTGGGCGAAATCAATGTGGAAACCCAGCAGCCGGAAGTCAGCCTGATCGCGGAGCAGCAGCGCGCGGACGGCCACCGCCGCAATAACAACCGGCGTGGCAGCCGCAACGGGCACAGCAACGGCGGCGATATGGGAACGCCGATTGCCAAAGCAGCTAACGGCGGCGCATCTGGCGGGCACGAAACCCGTGTGTACGCCTATGGTGTGGCGCGCAATCGACTCCAGCAGGCCGGGCGGCGGCTGCGCGTGCCGATTACGCTGACGGATGATTTCGCGCAGGCGGATGCCATCGTCACCCTGAAGAACTACTATCGCCGGCGTCCCAAGCTGATTGTGGATGCCGAGCGCCGGGGTACACCGGTTTATGTGCTGCGGGCCAACACTGTGACGCAGATGGAAAACTTCCTGACCGACCTGTTCCAGCTTGACATAGAGCCGAACTATACTTCGTTTGGCGATGCTATGCAGGAAACCGAGCAGGCGATTATGCGGGTGCTGGGCGGTGAGGACGCGGTGGATCTGTCT
>CAZKIB010000303.1:652-6657 GCA_964552425.1 uncultured Anaerolineaceae bacterium
AAATGGCCCACAAGGCGCAGTTGAATACGCGCAGCCTGGGCCGCGAACCCACCCGCCACGTTCGCATTCAGCGCGAGGAATAGCGGATGTTTATTACCTTCGAGGGCCTGGATGGCAGCGGCAAAACCACCCAGGTCCGCTTGACTGCGGCTCATCTGCGGGAAATGGGTTATGAAGTGCTGCTCACCCGTGAGCCGGGCGGCACAGATATTGGCGACCAGATTCGGGAAGTGCTGCACCGGCTGGACAACACGGCCATGCACCCCACTACCGAACTGCTGCTGTATAACGCTTCGCGGGCACAGCTTGTGGCCGAAGTTCTGCGCCCGCATCTGGCTTCTGGCGGTCTGGTATTGTGTGACCGCTTTTATGATTCCACGCTGGCCTATCAGGGCTACGGGCATCAGCTTTACCTGGACAGCCTGCGGGCCATTATTGACTTTGCCACCGGCGGCCTGCGCCCGGATTTGACGATTTTCCTGGACATCACGGCGGAGGATGGGCTGACGCGGCGCAAGCAGGCGTCTCTGTTCGGGGACGAATGGAACCGGCTGGACGATATGGAACTGGCCTTTCACCGCCGGGTGTATCACGGCTATGAGGCGCTCATCCGGGCCGAGCCGCAGCGCTGGGTGCGGATTGACGCGCTGCAATCGGTTGAGCAAATCCAGACGATGATCCGGCGAAAGCTGGAAGCCCACCTGTCACCTGTGCGCTAAAAACTACAGCACCATATGGGGCGGCCTGACGGATGAAATGGCTGACGGGTATCAATGATCTGCGGGTTCTGCTGGGGATAGCCCTCAAGAAACCACCATCCACAGCCTCTTCATCGCCAGAGGTTTTTTTTCTGGACCCGGACTATCAGCCTCTCATCACCAGCAAACCCGTGCCTGTCAAACCGCAGCATGTGTTCTCAGTCACACGAGCCAATCTGATCGGTTTGCTGCTGCTCATGATGTGTATCGTGCCAATCCCGCTGGTGTTTATGACGGGTATCCAGCAGGATGCACAGCTTGCTCAACGGGGCATCCGTACCACCGCGACGGTGCTTATGTGTGAAGTCGAACGCAGCCAGAGACCCTTTCTGACCTATACCTACACTGCAACCTATCCTGATGGCCGGCAGGCCGCTGTGACTGATACCGGTTTCGCGGGTTATTTTCAGCGCTGTGTTCCCGACTACAGCACCGTCGAAATTGAGTATCTGCCCGAAGACCCAATGACCACACGCCTGATTTCACCGGGCCTTTACGCGGGGTTCAGTGACCAGGCACTTCTTATTGTGACGAGCATTCCGGCTGTGGCGCTGCTTGCGGGTCTGGTGTGGGGAGCGGGGCAATACCTTCGTGATGTCCGACGCTATCGTCTCTTCCGCAGCAAAGGCACCATTTTGCCGGGGCGCGTGGCAGGGTCCCGCTGGCTGGCGGAAAAATCCTACACGCTGCTGGAAGTCGAGTATGAATTTACGACACCGGCGGGCACGCTGCTGAATGGCAAACAATCCTGTTTACGCATTGATCTGCACCCGGACCGGCGACCTGCGGTTGGGACACCCTGTTATGTGCTGTACGCCACCGATACGGTGTTCATGCTGTGCTGAATGGTTAATCTGACGAGGCGATCTTTTTGTCTGCCGCAACCTGCTGGCTGGATTTGTCGCGCAGGTCCGCTTCGATGCTGGCGGGTTGTTCGCCTTGCAGCAGGCGGTTGGTGACTTCGTGATATTCGCCATCGCTGGCCGGGACACCCGCGCCGACCTGCTGGAACAACTGCCCGATTTCACGCGAGTCGCCGCCTTCCAGCACCGAGAGCATCTGATCGGAGGACATGCCGGCATAATTCGGCGACGAACGCGCCACCGTGACTCGTCCGATCACGCGGGTGAGATCGGTGCTGCCGCAGTGGGGGCAGATGTGGGTAGCTTCATCATAGGCGGTGTAGCTGCGGTAGGTCAGGACAAGCTGACGGCCACACTGGTTGCAGCGGAAATCGTAACTTGGCATGGAAATTCCCCGTTGAACTTCACCACACTCTCCCCCTATGATACAGGCAGTCGCGCTCCTGAACAGTCAGAATGAGCGTGAACTTATACAGAATCTACGCGATACTAATGTTTTCAGGACTATACTGAGCAGACAAACGAATGGACAGACTGGACACCTTTCATGCTTAACGACCCGCGTCCGCCAGACCGGCGGCGGCATCCGCTCGAAGAAGGGCCATCGCGCCCGCCGATCCCTGAAACACCACCCGAACCACAGATCACTTTGCGCATTCCGCTGGTCCCGCCGCGCGCCACTTATGTGCTGCTGGCGATCAATGTGCTGGTGTTTGCGCTGGGGCTTTTTTCGCCCCGGATGGAGCGCGACCTGTTTGTGCTGGGCGCGAACCGGGCTTATGAAGTGCTGGTGCAGGGGGACTACTACCGGCTGTTCACGTCCATGTTCCTGCACGGCAGTCTGATGCACATTTTCTTTAATATGTACGCGCTGTATATCATCGGGCGGGGCATTGAGCCGGTGTTTGGCAGCGCGCGCTTCAGCCTGATCTATCTGCTGGGCGGGCTGGCCGGATCGATTCTGAGCGTGATTATGGGCAACCCGGACCCGCTGCTGGGGGTTCCCTCCGTCGGCGCTTCGGGCGCGGTGTTCGCCCTGTTCGGCGCGGAGATGGTTTACCTGTATCGCCATCGCAAGCTGATGGGCGAACGAGCCACGCAGCAGCTTCGCAGTCTGCTGATGCTGCTGGGCATCAATCTGTTTATCGGGCTGGCAAGCTGGGTGGGCAGCAGCGGCATTCGCATCGACAACTGGGCACATCTGGGCGGCCTGGGCGGCGGGCTGGTGCTGACCTGGCTGCTTGGCCCGATCTTCAGCGCCGAACTGGACCCGGAAAAACCCTATCGCCTGATCGCGCACGATACCAACGGGCTGCAAAAGAATTACTGGCTGGTGTCAATCTACGGCATCGCGCTGGTCGCTGTCCTGGCGGTGGTCAGCTTTCTGGTGCGCTGAGTCGCGCTGGCTGAGTTCGTAACGCAGCAGGGCGATCTGCTGGGCGATTTCCTTGTTTTCCTGAGTCAGCCGGGTGATGACCATCGAGAAGTGCATGAGAATCGCCAGCACGAACAGCAGCGCCACGACAAACAACGCGCTCGGCGGGTAAAAGATGCCGATGGCGGTTGCCAGCACATCCAGCAGCGGGCGCGACAGGCTGAGGATCAGCAGCACGCCGGCGGTTGCCAGCCACAGCAGCGAGTATTCTTCGCGCAGGCGGCGTTCGCGCACCAGTTCCAGCACGAACAGCAGCGCCAGCGCCGAACCGATCACCCCGACCAGCATGGTTCGGTCAATCATGAGTTTTCTCCGGTAGACAGCCATTCAATGTGTGAGCTTATCAGCATTTCAGCCTGTCAGCCATCAGGGAAAAGACGACAAAACTTATGTGTGCCAAACAGGAGCCATGTGGGCGCATCACGATGCGCCCCTAAGAAATCGGTTAACACGCTTATTATCTCACACGCAGATGAGCGGCCTGGATGCTGATTCGCTCTTGCCGGACAGTGCGCAGCCTATCCGGCAAAGCAACCCAAATCCTTTCAGGATTCACACCACGCTGCCCCAGTCCCGACGGGACTTGTCTTGCCTTGCCGTCGATTTTAATCGGCGGCAGAAGCCGAAGCGCCCCCTGGCCCCACCCCAACGGGGAGATTGTCACCCACTGCGTAAGGTGAGTTACTATGCCTCATCTGCGGGGGTGAGCCAGTACTGGCCGCCGCCGCGTTCCCGCCGCAGAAAGCCAAAGTCGATCAACTCGCGGCGCAGACGGGCAAAGTCTTCATGATGCTGCACCAGAATGGCATTGACTTCGCGTTCGGTGTACTTCACATCCGGCTGGAATTCTGTCGCCAGCCAGCGCAGCACCACCATGAGTTTTTTCTGCTGTACGGGGATGTGCTTCAGCCTGCGGTTCACGGTATAGTCGGACAGCACCTTGCGGTCCGCTTCCTCAAAGTTGAGGGCTTCGATCCAGGACTGGTCGTTTTCGTTCACCGCCTCAAAAGGCGCGGATTCCAATTCAGCCAGCCGCTGGCCCAGCAGGGGCAGCATCCCGCGATTGAGCCGGTAAAAGCGCTGGTTGCCGGATGCCCGCAGGTTGACCAGACCGGCTTCACGCAGGCGGGCCAGATGATGCGAGACGGTGGGTTCGGTCAGGTCCATCAGCGCGGCCATTTCGCTGACGTTACATTCCCGGCTGTTTAAGAGCGTGAGCAGTTTGACGCGGTTTTCGTCGGCCAGGGCTTTGATGGCCTGCACGAGCGAATCGCGGTCATTGTACATGTGGGGCATCGCAGCCTCCTTCTTTGATAATCATAAAATTAGATGTACATCTAATTAGAAGTTTATCGAAATTCTTATGAATGTCAAGGGGGCCAGAGCAAAAGAAGTCGATAGTTGACGGTCTTTGGTGGTCAGTCAAAAGAGCTTATTGGAAATCAGGACGGTAAGGACAGGTGGAATCTGATGACATTGGTTGAGGCGGTGGGAATTTCCGGCGGGTTGGTGCTGATTTATATGACCGGGGTATGGCTGGTCAGCCTGGCGGTGCGTGATTCGAGCATCGTGGATTTTTTATGGGGGCCAGGGTTTGCGCTGGTGGCGTGGTTTGGCCTGCTGGCGCTGGAGGGCGACCCGACCCGGCAAAGTCTGGTGGCTGCGCTGGTGACGATCTGGGGACTGCGGCTGGGAGTCCACATCTTTGTTCGCAACCGGGGCAAAGGTGAGGATTATCGCTACGCCCGCTGGCGCGCGCAGGCCGGAGCGCAGTGGTGGTGGCGCAGCCTGTTCAAAGTCAATCTGCTGCAAGGGGTGATTCTGTGGATCGTGTCTGTGCCGCTGACGGCCGCCCTGTACAGCCCGGCTCCCGCTGCGCTGACCGCGTTTGATTATGCCGGGGTGCTGCTGTGGGTGATCGGGTTCATGTTCGAGGCGGTGGGCGACTGGCAGCTTCTGCGCTTCAAGGCGGACCCGGCCAACAAGGGCCAGGTATTTGACAGGGGGTTGTGGCGCTACACACGGCATCCGAATTATTTTGGCGACGCGACGCTGTGGTGGGGATTTTACATGTTGGCGCTGGCGGCGGGGGCATGGTGGACAATTTTCAGCCCGCTGCTGATGACCTTTCTGCTGGTGCGCGTGTCAGGCGTAGCGATGCTGGAAAAGGATTTGCAGGACACCAGGCCAGCCTATCGTGATTATATCCGCCGGACGAGCGCGTTTATTCCCCTGCCGCCGAAAACGAAATAAAGCCGGTCAGCGATCAGCTTCTGCCACCGATTGAAATCGGCGGCAAGGCAAAGCAAATCCCTGCGGGATTCAGCCTCCGCTGCCCCAGTCCCGCAGGGATGTGGGGTGCCTGGCCGGATAGACTGCGCACTCTCCGGCAGGCACGCATCTGCCTCCTGTCCGCCCACCTGCGTAACATGAGTTACCGGCTCACCTTACGCAGCGGGTGACAATCTCCCGTTGGGGTGGGGTCAGGGGGCGCTTCGGCTTCTGCCGCCGATTAATGCAAGTTAAGAAAATAAACAGATAACGGAAAGCGGAGATGGGGGTTAGAAGAAGTGGAGGTGAACAATGCCAATTCCACTTCAAATTGAACTGAATGCGACCCAACGCCGCGAACTCGAACAACTGCGGGACAGTGGGCCAAAAGCCTACTTACGTGAGCGAGCGGCAGCCATACTCAAGATTGCGAATGGGCAGTCCTCCAGTGAGGTAGCGAAACATGGATTACTCAAACCACGGCAGTATCAAACCGTTTGCCAATGGGTGCGACGCTACCGGGTCGACGGCATTGCTGGTTTATCTATTGACGCGGGACGAGGCCGTAAAGCGGCTTTTTCCCCCTCGCTACCCCCATAAAACCCATGCTCAGCAAGCACTACTAGATGACCAAACGGATTAAGATGGGTAAAGGCGCAAGTTCAAGCGAGCCTTTTC
>CAZKIB010000304.1:0-243 GCA_964552425.1 uncultured Anaerolineaceae bacterium
GTGCGGTGTGCCATCTGGTCGAACACTCTGACCGTCACTACCGCCTGTCCGACTTCCAATCGTTGATTCCGCCAGTTCCCCGTCTACAGGAGCGGCAACCCGCCCCACGAGCAGCCCATCCACCGAGCAGCAAAAACCTCAACGTGCAGTTGATTCACGCTATCACCACCATCCTGTACCGCGACTACGCGGCGCGGGAGCAGCGGCGGAGTGATTGGCTGGCGGCGCTGTGTCCCTGCGGTC
>CAZKIB010000304.1:344-6649 GCA_964552425.1 uncultured Anaerolineaceae bacterium
TTGTTCTGTTCTGGGTATCGACGCTGCCAGTTACGGCGGCGTGTATCGCTAAAGCGAAAGGATAAAACCGCTATGTCCGACAGGAAACAAAGCACCAAACAGGAACCACCACCGACCATCATCACGCTGACATTGCCCACGCCATCGGAGGGTGGCATTCCGCTGGAACGCGCCACCGCGACCCTGCTGATTCAGCGCGGCGATCTGGCACACATGCGTCAGTTCACTTACATCGTGATGGAAGATATGACGACGGCGATCAAGGAAGCCTATCTTGCGCTGGCGGCTATCGAAGCCGAACCACCCGTCATCCCCGAACCACCGAAAGCTGAACCAAAAGCGAAGGCAAAAGCGGAACCCAAGCCCGTTGTGGAGGAAGAACCGACCATCGACATCCCGCTCAAGAAGGGGACGCTGGCGGTCAAGATCAGCCATCTCAAGATTGTCGGCGGCGAGACGGATGCCGCTGCTTACCGTCAGGCAGTGCTGATTGCCGGAAAGCTCATCGACGGCAAGCTGTGGGACGGCGCTTCGCCCATTCGCATTGACGACGTGTACGTCACGATGAAGAAGATGAAGCACCTGTCCGAGCGTGAGATGAGCCTGTTCACGCTGGAAGATTTCGTGCAGGTCGGCGGCACAACGGATGCGCCGGAAACTGCTGCGGATCTTGAACGCGATGCTGTCGAAGTGGAGGACGACGGCATCGAAACCGAACCGCTGCTAATGGCAAATCCATCCCTCAACGGCAAGCCCTTCAGCGCCAACGGGCATCACCCGGACGATGCTGCCGACGAATAACACCCGCACCATTCAACCCATTTCAAATCTACCTATTCCATTGAAAGGAAAACAACATCATGTCTGACCAGACCAATCCCCAACCCCGTATCTTCAAGACCGGCGCGGTTCGCATCGTCGAGGACGAGTCCATGCGTGGACTGGATAATGAAGCTATCCGCAGCCTGCTTAAAACGACGTATCCCGAAATCGCCAACGCCACCATCCGTGAAGTGACCACTGACGACGGGCAGAAGGTAGTCGAGTTTCTGCCGCAGCCCGGACGTAAAGGCTAACCACTATGTTCGACGCAGGCTTGACGGTTGAAAGTCTGCGGGACTGCCTGGCAGGTCTGCCACCTGTCGAACTCAAGGGGATGGCGCTTCTGAGGGAGCGCCATCCCAATGGGCAGTTTTTCCCGCAGCTTGAAGGCGGGCAGATGGGTATTCCGCGCGAAACGATTGCCGAAGCCGTGACTGAAATCGTCGGTTATACCGAACGCTGCCGCCGGGCAGCACAGCAGTTGGTAAAGCTCACGCCCATCCCCCTGACCGTTTTCTCGATTCTGGAGTACGGCTTATGACCGAAGGAAATCCCTGTGGGATGAACGAATTACTGGACACCTTTGGACTGCTGGCAGCAGCGATGCTGGATGATCCGCTTCTAGCACTTGCCAATGCCGTATGCTGGCTCGACCCCTTGTGGGAAACGAGCGATGACGACCTGTATGACGAAGGCGACAACGTGGGCATGGCGCTGTGCATTACCCGCAGCGCCTTTCCTGACATCTACGCGGGGGCGGTGGAACGTATCCGCTCCGGCGCATCCGAAAAAGAACTGGATGCTTTCATCTGTGGGGAAATCAGCCAGCGCGGTATCCCGCTGGATAATCTCGAATTTCTGGGTTATGGCATTCCCCTGACCGCCTCTGGCATCGAACTGTCCGACCCTGACCTCTACGCCGCCCGTCCCGATCTGCTGCCGCTGGTTGACCTGTTTGGCATTCGCCCCGAACCGGGACACTACAACGTGGAAGTCCCCGGCTGTGCCTACACCGCCGGGCGCATCATCGCCGACAGTCTGGTCCAGCAGGACGATGAAGGCTTAAAACAGGTCGGCTGGGCGCTGGCGTGGCTGTTCTCCTGTTCCGGCAATACCCTGATTGACTTCGACGACGAGTCGATGGCGGAAATTCCGCCGCTGTCGTGGGATGAAAATGATCTGGCGTTTGCCATTGAACTGATCGAGGAAGCCAACGGCATCATGGCGGATGTAACCGCCGGATTGACGCTGCTTGAAGAAAACCTCAGTCTCATCACTGCGTTGGAAACCAATATCCAGCGCATCTACAAAACCATTGCAAAACAGAAAGGAAAGAATGATGAACCCCGCATCCGATTGGAGTGGCCGTCTGCTCTCTCAGGCGGTGATGGAGCAACCGTCGCTGATCCTGAGCTTTTACTCGTTCGGCGTGATGCTGCATAAGCGTGACGGCGACAGGGTAAGCGAATATCCCGTAGACCCGGCGCAGGCGGCACTGGCGCTGTCGGCGAAAGTCCGTTTTGATACCGGGCTGCTTTCCGATAACACCCTGCTTGTTCGTCAGGAAGGCGTGAAGAAAGTGGTGGTCGAATACCGTCCGCCGCAGAAGACGGGAGTCTATCTCGACGGCTCGGAAACGGCGCTGCGTGTGCCACTGCCCGGACTGCTGCTGATCCGGGTCACGGCGGAAGACAAAAATCCACAGTATGGCGTGTATGCCGTCAAGAAACGTCCTGTCACTCTGAATGAACCGCTGTTTCATGCCCCGCTGCCGAATGTGTTTTCCAGCGGCAATATCTGCTGGGGAACGGTGCAGCGCGTGACCGACACCGCGCTCCAGACGACGAATCTGGCGGAGGATTGGGCGATCTTACTCGGTTCGCGCTTCAACGATCATGGCGTGGGCGGCAAGAGCAAATCGCACCCGATGGACATCCGCCAGATGTTGATTGCCCTCGAAAAACGCAAGGCACGCGCTTATCCAAAATCTGATCTGCTGCCCGTCAAGAAAACACTGGCACAGGTGCTGGGAGATGAAAAATGACCACCCTGAACATCTTTGACCCGAATACGCATGTCCAGACGATCACCATTGTTGGCTTAGGCGGAACGGGAGCGCAAATTGCCCGTTCTGTTGCCCGGATGGTGTATGACATGAAGGCAGCGCGACTGCATACCCCGCAGATCGTGCTGATTGACCCTGACAGGGTGGAACACAAGAATGTCGGGCGACAGTTGTACACCGAAGCCGATGTCGGACAGGCGAAGGCGCATGTCCTGATGCGCCGCTTCAACATGGCGCTCGGCTTGGACACCATCGCTATCGACCAGCCGGTAAGTGCTGAAAAGCACTTTGAACGTTGGGGCAACCTCATCGTCGGGGCGGTGGACAACCATCTGGCGCGGCGTGAACTGGCAAAAGCCAACGGCGCGATCTGGCTGGATGCGGGCAATCACTTCAATGCCGGTCAGGTGGTCATCGGCAACACCAACGATCCTGAAACCGCCCTGCGTTATATCGACGGACAGAACGGCAGATATGCTTATCTGCCCAATGCTGGACTGCTGTTTCCGGCACTGCTTGAACCCGAACCGGAAGTGAAACCACAGCCCGAACCGGAGCGTTCCTGCGCTGAACTGGTGGCAGCGCGTGAGCAAGATTTATTCGTGAATGACTGGATGGCAACCATTGTCTCACAATATATCTATAAACTGCTGCATCGCCAGCCCATCACCTCGTTCGTGTCTTACGTCAGCGCCGACGGGATGAGCGTCCGCAGTGTGCCGATCTGCCGCGACGAACTGCTGCCATATCTACAGGCGGGGGTGTAACCATGCTCAACGGTCAGCGTCAGAACTTCCACCGCTCGAAACTGCCGAAGCCGGGCGCAGTTGGGCGCATCGTCGGACTGTCTACGGTCAATCCACGCCGCAAGTGCATCGTCGTCGCCTATCCGCTGTGTGACAACGTGCGTCCGTACAGCATCGGCATTCATACCTGCTGGGTGCGCTTTCTCGATAATGGCAGTATCCAGCGCTTCAGCGGCATCTGGTTTGAGGAGGCGTGAGCGCATGTCTTACCAGCTTCCTCTCTTTCAGTTAGACGAACCATCCAATCCTGAACCGGTGCAACTGCTGCGCGACGGTGCCGCGCTGGTGCTGAGTGTCTCCGGCGGCAAAGACTCCGATGCCATGTGTCACCACCTGCTCGAACGTCGTCAGACAGAGGGTTGGTCAGGTGAGGCGGTCATGATTCACGCCGATCTGGGAGCGCGGGTCGAGTGGCAGCAGACACCCGACTACGTGCAAAATCTCGCCCGACACAAAGGTGTGCCGCTGCATGTTGTCCGCTGGACACATGGCGATCTGATTGACCGCATCTGGCAGCGGTATTACAAAGACCCGTCGCGCCCGTGCTGGCCGTCTGCTCAGATGCGCTATTGTACGGCGGATTTGAAACGCGGTCCGATTTCACGCGAACTCCGCAGGCTGTTCCCGTCGGGCAATGTGATCTGTGCGATGGGCTTACGCGCTCAGGAAAGTCAGACCCGTGCCAGGCGACTTACCTTCAGTCTCCGCACCGACAGCAGCGCCCCGACGAAGGGGCGTTTTGTTTATGACTGGCTGCCAATCCACCATTGGACGGAAAGCAATGTCTGGGACTGCATCCGGCGGCATGGGAACATCCATCACGAAGCGTACAGCCTGGGTAATCACCGACTGTCCTGCGCCCTGTGTGTACTGGCAAGCCTGAATGACCTCATCAACGGCGCGACCCACAACCCCGATGCCTACCAGGAATACTGCCGTATCGAAGCCGTGACCGGTTACAGCTTCCGCAAAGACTTCTGGCTGAGTGACCTCAAACCGGAACTGCTGCCGGAAAGCACACTCATTGCTGTGCGCGACCATCAAAGGAAAATCGCATGAGCCACGATTGTACGCAGCTAGATTGGAAGCCTGTCCTGCTGGTGAAAGTGACGCGCCTGCCGTTTGGCGAAACGCACACCGGGCTGTCGGTGAAACGCCTCTACCTGGCACAGCATCCAGAAGGCATCCTGCGTGCCGACTGGACACTGCCTGCCGATGAACGCTTTTTGCCGCTGGTGCAGTTGACGGGCTGGAAACCCGAACGCGATGTCCCGTTTGACCTGCCCATCCAGTATCAGCGGCGCAGCAGTGACCGCAGCGCTGCGGTGATCCCTTCCGGGACATGGGTGCTGCCCTATGACGACGCGCACTATCAGCTTTACGAGCGGGTGCGGCTGACCATTCACGCGATCCTTGAGCAGGTGGAGAAAGCCCCGACGAAGGCTCAAACCCTGTATATGCTCACCCGATGGATGATGTAAGACAGCCCCTCACATCAGAGGTGCTTTTTATTTCCGATGAACCTATCAGGAGAAGATGTACGATGAACACGACGGACACCACCACCCAACAGGCGCTCAATCGTTACAACCGCCTGTTTGATAACGGGCAGTACACGGCCATTGCCGCCATGCTTGCCGCCGACCTCCACGCTGACCGTGACAGCAGCCGTGTTGCTGATGTCATGAACTTGATTACCGACCTGGCTTTGAGTCTGAATGGGCACCCGCATTATGAAGCGGCATGGCTCAAGTTGGCGACCTTCTGCGGACAGAATGGGGTGACGATCCCGACCATTGACGCGATTTATACCTATTTGCTGCTGTTCCAGCAGGTGAAGGATACTTGCGCCGATGATTTTGAAGCGACCGCAAAAGCATTGCTCAAGTCCTACGAAAGCGTGGATACCCTGCGAGCGGCAGTCTCCTGCGCCAACGGCGTGCATGGCTGGCGCGGACGAATGGCTTATGACCTGCTGGCAGCAGCCGATTATCTCACGCAGGCGGCGGTGCAGCTGCTCATGCACGGCAATCTGTCTTACATCCGCGAGAAGCTGCAATCTGGTCTGCGGCGGGTTACGGGCGCATTGTATGAAGGGATACGCGAAAGCGATACACCAACCATGTTCAACTTCAAGGGGACGTACTTTCCCGACGAGCATGACCGTCACTGAGATGCCAGAAGCGCCGCTTTCACCGCACTGGCAGTCTTACATCGTCGCAGACGTTATCCCCGTTCCCGATTCGTTCCACCCGATTCATACCCATAGTTCGCATTATCCACGTTTGCCGCATTGCCTGACAATCCCCGCTGACGCAAGCCATGTTACCTGCCAGCGATCCACTTGGTTGCCGCACACCAGCGTCTGTTCAGGTAGTTTGTGCATCCAGCCTGTATTCTGCCTCACCGTTCTATCCAGCCACGACAAAGCGGATACCTGTGCCACCACCTTTGACTGTTCGCTGGTTCATCCTATCCCTGTGATGCTTTCGTTCCCGTGTTACGCCTTTTCACTGCTGGCGCGTGCCATCTGACCCAAACCATGCCGATTTAGTCGCTGACCAGTCTAGCAGGTGCGGCAGCCTTCAAAATCCTATGGATTTCGCTTCACC
>CAZKIB010000305.1:0-2290 GCA_964552425.1 uncultured Anaerolineaceae bacterium
GAGCTTACCTTGTCTCTCTCAGAGAGGCATCTCTTATCCCGAACTGAGGTTATTTACGGCGCGATTCAGGAATATGGTGGGTTCGAGAATCCTGATTGGTTGTTTTAGAGTACAGCTTCGAAGCGCAGCATATCGTCCCAGGTTTCGCGCCGGCGGGCGATTTGCCAGCGGCGACCATCGGGCAGCACCACCACTTCGGGCGGGCGCGGACGCTGGTTATAATTGCTCGCCATGACCATGCCATAGGCCCCGGCATTCAAAACTGCCAGCGGCTCACCGGGACTTACACGCGGCAGTGACACATCGCGCCCCAGGACATCGGTGGTTTCGCACACCGGCCCGACCACCTGTGCAGGCACGCGCACAGCATCCTGCGGTTCGATCACCGGGACGATTTCATGATGAGCCTGATAGAGCGCCGGACGAATGAGTTCAGCCATGCTGGCGTCTGTGATAATGAAAGTCTGACCGGCCTGATGCTTGGTATAGAGGGTCGTTGTGACCAGCATCCCGGCATCGGCGATGATGGAGCGCCCTGGCTCCAGCAAAACAGTGTAGCCGCGCAGCAGGGGAGTGAGTGTGTCCGCAAACGCTGTCCACGATGGGATGGTTTCATCCGGGAAATAGGCGACTGGCAGGCCGCCGCCGATGTTCACGGTGCGAATATCGGGGTATGGCGCGATAAGTTCCAGCGCGGCTTCAACTGCCTGCTGCGTGGCTGCTGTATCGTGCAGTTGGCTGCCGATATGAATATGGATGCCGGCGAAACGCACATTTGGAAAGTCCGCCTGGCGCTGCAACAGATCGCGAATGACCTCAGCAGTCAGGCCAAATTTCGCGCCGCCGTGCCCGGTGGCGATATGGGGATGCGTACTGGCGGTGACATTCGGGTTAAACCGCAGGGCGATATACGGCGATGTGGCATCCAGTTGTCCGGTAAGGTCGTTCAGCAGTTGACATTCCGCGGCATTTTCGACGTTAAACCAGCCGACGCCTTTTTCCAGCGCATAGGCCAGCTCGTTCGGTGTTTTGCCGACACCCGCGAAAACAATCGCCTGCGGAGCAGCCCCGGCGATCAGAGCGCGGTGGATTTCCCCGGCGCTCACCGCGTCGATGCCTGCACCCGCCTCGATCAGGCAGCGCAGGACAGCCAGATTGGCGTTGGCTTTCGCGCTGTAGTGAATGTGAGTATCGAGTTCACTGAAGGCTGTTTGAACACGGTTCAGATTGTGCAGGGCGCGCTTAAGGCTGTAGACATAGACCGGGGTGCCGACTTCAGCCGTAATTTCACTGAGCGGTACCTCGTCGCAGTGGAGAAGGCCGTTCACATAGCGAATGGACTCGTTGAGCATTCAATTGTCTTTCAGTGCGATTAATTCATAAACGGGCGCGGGCTGGCTGATACCTTTGAGCAGCAGAGGCTCCAGCACCCGTACCTGACTGCGTGATTTTACCAGATCATACGTCACCTGGCTGATAAAAATCTGCTCTGGTCCGGCTGCCGAACAAAGGCGCGCGCCCAGGTTCATCACACGCCCAATGGCCGTAAAATCGGTGCGGATGGGCGGACCAATCTCGCCGGTGATCGCTTCGCCGGAACTGATTCCGACGCCCATTGGGGGCAGTTCGTGACCACGCCGCACCAGTTCAGCCGTCAGGTCATTATGAATAGCCTGCATTTCGAGCGCGGCGGCGGCTGCGCGTTCGGCATGATCGGGCAAAAACAGGGGTGAACCAAACAGCCCGATGACCTGATCGCCGACAAATTTGTCTAATGTGCCGCCATACTTAAAGATAATATCCGTCATTTTCCCCAGGAACTGATTTAGAACGTTGACAAGTTCTTCCGGTTCAGTGTGTTCGGCCCACTGTGTAGAACCTCGCAAATCTGCAAACAGGACCGAAATCACCGCGCGTTCACCCGCCAGCAGGTGAGCGGCGTCGGCGTGCTGCATCAGGAAATTGAGGACTTTGGGGTCTACAGACCGGCTGAGGAGGCTGCGCATCCGGCGCTGTTCCATTCGTTCGAAAATGGCCGTGTCGACCTGGCTGGTGATGGCGCTGAGAAGGCGGCGATCTTCACTGCTGAATCCACGTGCGTTGCTGCTGTTGACTGCGCCGAAGACGCCAATGATTTTCTCGTTCAGAATGAGTGGCACAGATACAATCGAGCGGATCAACTCACTTCTGACCTGGTTATCATATACCAGACGCCCTGTCGCGAGTGCCTGTCGCGAGAACTGCTGGACCATAGTAGCGTACTCACTTGATGTCAGTGCCCCTTCCACCA
>CAZKIB010000305.1:2318-6057 GCA_964552425.1 uncultured Anaerolineaceae bacterium
CTTCCTCCCGGTCTGTATAGAGCATGATGTAGCCCATCTCACCAGAAACAACATCGCACAGTTCCCGAAGGACCCCCTGGAGCAAACGATCAAAGTCGGTCTCCTGATCGCGGATCTGATCAATACGATAGATAACTTCAAGCTCCTTGTTGCGCTGGTTCAACTGCTGGTACACACGGCTGTAGGCCACTGCCGAATCAAACTGGGACATCATACTGTTCAGGAGGCGATAATCGCTGTGGTGAAATCGGAGATGCCGGCCTACAACCACGCCGCCCATGCGCACGCGGGAGACATACAATGGAGCCACGAGCAGTTGCAGATGTTCGAAACCGCCGGGAGAAGGGACGGTCTGCATGTGTTCTGCTGCCGCCGCTGCGCTGCTGATCTGGTCAAGCGCGTCAGATGGTAAGGTGTGTTTGTCCACGACGCCCCGGACAATCATTTCGCCGCTGTCGGCATGACTGAGCATAATCATACAAAGTTCAGCTTCGAAGTAATTCAAAAGGATGGTGGTGAAACCGCTAATCAGGTCAGGTTCGTTCGATGTGAAATCCCGAAGATGATCAATTTCATGAATAGCTTCCAGTTCACGGTTGCGCTGGCGATATTTCCAGATCGTTCGTGCCTGAATAACCGCCGAGTCGATCTGGCTTTCGGCTGCTTCGAGCAGGGCACGATCTGCATTTTCAAAGGGGCGATCCGCACGCATCAGGATGATCGCGCCGAGATGCCGGTGATTGAGGATAATTGGCGCTGCCAGAGCGGTGTGGGCCGTTTCTGTCTGAAGCGCTTCCCATCCATTCAGGGCCAGTGCCCGCTGGCCGATAGCGATCACCTGATCGTCAGCCATACCGGACGCCGCCACCCAGGCTACTTCATTCTGAGTTTCATCGAGCAGCAGAATGCCGCAGCCGCTGACCGCGAAAAAGCCTTTCAATAAGTCTGCAATGGTTGAAAACATAGACCCTGGATCGTCGTCATCGCTGTAGGAGTCGCGAATGTGGTCAAGGGCCTGGACGAGTTCAAGTTGACGCAAAGCAGGATGTGTGTCCATACCAGTTCCCGTGTGTTTGTATGATCCTGCATTAATCATACGTTATTTTGGTAATCTAGGGATGTATATAAACAGGATTGTGCCGCTTAAAAAGGCGCGGTATCCTGATGAGGACTGCGGTTATATTGAGGACGATGCCAACGTGGTGGTTGAAAAGGTCGATCAAGCGGGAACCCGGCTGGCGACAGAGTATGAAACCCTGCGCCGCCGAGAGTACGAACTTATTACCAGTCTGCTGGATGTGCTGCCGCGTGTGGACAATTTACCCGAACCGCAGCTTATTCAGATGCGTGATGCCCTGTTTCATGCCGATAACCCTTATCTGATGGTGTTTGTCGGACCATTCAGCTCCGGTAAATCCAGCATTATCAATGCGTTGATGGGCAAGTCCGACCTGATGCCTGTAGGGGTCACGCCGACAACCGACCATATCAGTATTCTGCGCTGGGGTGAGGAACCGGACCGGATTACATCCGGCACGGAAGTAGAGTCTGTTTTCTATCCTTCATCCATGCTGCGCAAGGTGAGTTTTGGGGCTGGAATCCGTCTTTAAGGCGCATGAAGATACCACCCGGAATTTTCTGCATCGCAGTGATGTCGTCTTTCTGGTGATGCTGGCAACCCAGGCGATGACCGCGCGCAATCTGGAATATTTGCAGCGCCTTAAGGAATATGGAACCAAGGTCATCATTCTGATTAATCAGGTCGACCTGTTGACACCTGAAGAAGCGAACACCGTGTATGATTACGTGCGCTCCGAGGCCCGATCACACCTGGGAGCCGAACCGGAAGTCTGGATGATTTCGGCGAAAAAGGGTTTGCAGGCGCAGCGCGACGGGGTTCTGGATGAGGCTTTATGGCACGAGAGCGGCCTCGACAAAATTGTCAATTATGTCGATCAGCAGCTCAGTGATGTGGACCGGATGCGGCAAAAACTGCGCACCCCGCTGCAAATTACCCAGAAAGTCACCCAGGGCGCTCTGGCAGTTGTCCGCCAGAATCAGGCCGCGCTTGATCATTATCAGAACATTGCAGATAACATTGAGCAGCAGTTGGCGGCCCAGAAGCGTGAGCAGGAAAAATTCATCAAGCAGACAAATGATGAAATTGGCAGCAGATTTGGCGCGGCGGCCATGAATGGATCGGAAGCGATCCGCGATGTCTTTGCGTTTTCAAGAGCATTTGGTTCGCTGTGGCGCGGTCTGCTGGAACTGATCGGGCTGGCAGGGGTGCTGCGGCAGAGTTCCGGCACGGCTTCGTACACCTATCAGGCTTTTGAACGCCATAAAGTCTTCGAGCCAATTCGGGAACTTCCCACAATCGCTGACAAACTTGCCCCCCACATGGAAGGCAAGGACGTTCAGGATATTGACGATCTGGTGAAATATGCCCAGCGCGAAATCAAAGACCTGCCGCCGGCCATTCGTGAAAAAGTCATCGGTGAAGTGCGTGCCCCGCTGCAATATGACCGGCGCGTCTTGCAGGCAGTACGCGAACCTTTGGAAAGCATTGAAAACGAAGCGCGTGTTGTGGAGACCGAAAAGCTGGATCGCATTCTGCGGAATACCACACTCTATCTGGTGGTGTATGAAATTCTGCTGCTGCTGATCGCGGTGTTCGTCGGACAGGTGTTCGTCACACAGGCTGAAACACTCATCGTATTGATCGTTCTGGTGCTTGGGCTGGCCCTGCTGGGTCTGGCGTTTATTCCGCTGCGGGGCCGCATGGTGGAATCGGCTTATACCAACCGGATGCTGGCGTTGCAGAAACGATACATCGATACTTTGACGGACGCGGCCAACAAACAACTGGCATACAGTCTGCAACTGCGGCGCGATGCTATTGCGCCACTGACCAGGCTGGTGGAGGCGCAGACCACTATTCAGAAAGAGCAGCTTGAAAAGCTCCTGAACGCGGAACGTGAGCTTTCCAGCATCGAGTCTGCATTAACCTCGTTGGGCAAGAAGAATATTCTGGGATTGTAATGCCAATGGATACTGTAAAAACCAATCCACAAGTGACTTTGCAAGGCCCGCTGGCAGCCCTGCGCGAGGCGGAAATTCGCCTGCTGACGGATATTGCGACGACCCTGGCCGGGATGGGCGACCAGACCGAAGGGGATCGGCGGCGTTTGCAGGATGTCGCCCAGGACCTGCGTGAAGCGTTCTTTCTGGTGGTGATTATCGGCGAGTTTAACGCGGGGAAGTCGACGTTTGTCAATGCTTTCCTGGGGGATGAACTGCTGCCAATGGGTATTACCCCCACAACGGAAACTATCGAGTTTATCCGCTATGGGGAAACAGCAGATCGCAAACCCACCACACCGCAGGATGGTATCCGTGAGTGGGTACATCCAAATACAGGCGCGCCGGGTGTCGCTATTGTCGATACGCCTGGAACCGGCTCAGTCTTCCAGAAGCATGAGCGCATCGCCAAAGAATTTTTGCATCGCAGTGATCTGGTGATCTTTGTGATTTCGGCCAAACGCGCGTTTGCGGAAACTGAGCGTCTTTACCTGGAACTCGCCAAGAATTACGGCAAAAAAATCATTCTGGTCGTCAATCAGGTGGATTTGCTGGAACCGGGTGAGCAGGCTGAAGTGCGGCGTTTTATCGAGCGGCAGGCGGAAGAACTGCTGGACCTGCGTCCGCTGATCTTTATGGTATCGGCCAAAAAAGGGCT
>CAZKIB010000305.1:6074-6649 GCA_964552425.1 uncultured Anaerolineaceae bacterium
CAGCCAGAAGCGCAGACCAGTCCATGTCCGAAAGCGGGCTGGACGCGGTGCAGGCGCATCTGCGCGGGGTGTTTAACGAAGCACCCCCGGCTCAGCAGAAACTGCTGTCTCAGCTTGATATGGCGGAACGCATTGTGCGCAGCGCGCTTGAGCATATTCACGGACGTGCGGACCTGGTGAGCGCCGATACTGGCAAGGTGCGCGATGTGCAGCATGAACTCGAACAACAGGCGTTAGGCCTCGATACCCAGTTAAGCGAAGCGCGGTCCGAGATTGACCGGGTGTTTGAAGGCATTCGTCAGCGGGGTATCGCGTTTGTGGACGCTCATTTGTCTATTCGCCAGATTGGGCGCGTGCCGAAGCGTGAAGTTTTGCAGGCCGAGTTTCAGGAAGAGGTTATTGGCCGGACCGTTCGTGAGATCGACGATGCGACTGGCGCTTATATCAATGCGGTGGTGGACCAGAGCCGCCGTTACTGGCGCAGCATCATAGACCGGCTTAATCAGCTTGCTGAACTGGTTGAACAGGAACTGAGCGGGCTGGATGCAGGCATGTACGCTGAACAGCGTGAAAGC
>CAZKIB010000306.1:0-6638 GCA_964552425.1 uncultured Anaerolineaceae bacterium
CCGCAGCTTAGGACGGTAAGCGAACATTCCGTTCTGACGAAACCAGCAGCAGTCTTGCTGCTGGTTTTTGTTTTGCTATAACCCTGTATTTCTTCTGCGCCGCCACTGTCCCGTATCCAATTGCGAATATCCTGAAGATATGAGAACGGCGCACGCAGTTCCAGATTGATGATTCCCTCACAGTCAATCACGACCCGTGAAACGATGTGATGCAGCATTTCCTTCTGATCACTTCGTTCCAGTGAATTATACACGATTCCGACCTGTGCAATCATTTGCAGCGCAGTATCAAGATTTGCAATGTGCGTTTTGTGTTGATACTGCAAGGATTCAAGGGTGGATCGAATCACATTGCGTCGATCCTGCCACTCACGCCACAGGCTATCCCAAACAGCATCGGTGATTTTTCCGGCTGCATAAAGACGCGCCATCCGCCCTTCCTCTTCATCAATCCCCTTCAGTGATGCCTGAAGACGTTCTCGCTCATCCGGGCGAAGATGTCCAAGTTGTTCAGCGATATCCTGCGTATAAACATCACGTATCATGGGCAGCAATTCTGGATCGACCTGAATATTCATCAATGCCGCAGGAATCTGTTTATCAATATCACTACAAAGAAAGCTCACTTCACTACGAGCGATACGATAGTAAGGCGTTCCCCCGCCACTGCGCCCGGCATTTGAGGTTGAACCTGTCAAGCGCTGCTGTCCGCTGCCGTCAGGGTGTTCATAATAGGCGATCCCTTTAAGCAAGTAGTCGTGCTTGCGATGACGATTCTGTTTCTGGTTCCGCTTCTCCAGTATTGCCAACCCACGCTCAAACTCCTCAGTGGTTACAATGGGTTCCCAATCCCCTCGAATGGTTTTCGGCGGTATATTCGCAGCTTTACTCGTCAACCAACCCGCATACGTCCAGTTATGAAATATTGAACCCAGTGTATTGGTATTGGCTTTGCGTTGACCATTTTTCTTGACCTCGATGAAGGGTCTTCCGCTGCGATAGCGGTAGCCTCGCGCATGGAGCGCTTCACAGATACCTTCCAGTGTGAGACGATCTTCCAACAACAGATCGAACGCATAACGAATAATAGGCGCACGTTCAGGGTCTTGCTCAATCCATGTTTCGTGTCGCCCACTGATCTTCTTAGCTTCTCCCACGACCTTGCCTTCAACGTTGATATAACCATCCGGGGCATAATTCGGATATCCGCCATTGGCGCGTTTCACCTGTAATCCACCTTTCACACGAATACCCAGTAAGGCGGACTCGCGCCGCGCTAATGTGAAAGAGAGGGTCACAATCACGCGGTCATCTGGGTCCATCGGATCGAGGTCGGGCTGATTGGCAAAACGCACCGCTACGCCGAATTCATAAAGCTCATCAATCGCTCGGAGTGCTTCGGTATCGTTACGCCCAAAGCGGTCAGCGCGTTCTACAATGACATGGGAGAACTTGCCGGATCGCGCATCTTCTAACAAGCGCTGATAAGCTTCCCGGTGCGGTGTTGTTCCGGTCAGCACATCAACATATTCATTGTAGACAGGCATATCAGACCGCTTAAGCACATTGTTTTCAATGGCAAAACGCTGTCGTGCCCGTGACATCTCCGGTTTCTGATTTTCATCGCTGCTGGTACGCAAATAGACTGCCCAACCTGCCTGGGGTGTTATTACGGTCCTTGTCTTCTTTCTCGCCATGTGTATTCCTACTCAGGGTTGTGTTCTTCTATGTGTTCACGTTCACGATACACCAGGTCTCACGATTTGTGTTTTTTCGCAGGATTCCGGTGCTGATTGCTGCTTATCTTCGGGAGATTGCTTTGACTTGGCAACCAATTCCGCAACCGCCAAAACACGCTTCAGCATATCCAGAGAAGTGTCAGGCGGATGGAGCTTTGTATCCGAGTGCATCCTTTTTTGATCCTCCATCACAACTTCTCCAAACATCTGTGAGTTGGCATCCGTATGGCTTGTTCCAACCACTGATAGATATCCCCGCTTCGCAGGTAAAACTCAGTAATGTCCTTGCCCTGTGGTACTTCAATTGGGCGAAAACGCGGCGAGAGTGAAAGCAAACGGTTCGCACCTTTTTCACCTGCCGCATCGCGGTCATAGGCGACCAGGATGGTGTGGCAGTGGGTCAGTTCCGCATACCAGCGCGAGCTGAGGATGGCGGTGGCGCTGCTCAAGGTTACAGCGGCTGCCAGACTACTCCCTTCCTGCCGTGCCAGCAGCGCGTCAAACTCGCCTTCGCAGAATAGGGCAACCTCGCTATTTGCCAACTGGTCAGCACCGTATAAGCCATTGACATTGCCGCCTTTGATCTGCTGGTATTTCGGCGTGCCATAGGCGCGGCGGACTTTGACTGCCCAGAGCGCGTCGGCTGCAAACCAGGGGACGGTAATGCCGCGGGGGACATCCATGCCCTCGATGACCCGCCAACTACGGAAGTCGCCCGGCACATACCCCAACCGGGCAGCGCGAATGGTGCGGGTAGTCAAGCCTCTGCCCGTCAGGTAATTTAGGGCAGGTTCACCGACTTCCGACCAGAGCGTTTCTTCCGCTTGGCTGACGATGCGTTCCGCCCGATGCTGCCAGTCCCATTCGGGTGGCTCGGAAGGGGATTTCAGGCACTTGCGCTCGACAGGAGCGATGTCTTCTACCCGTTCGCCCAATACCCGCAGCGCCTCGACAAAACTCAGGCGGCGATAGTTGGTCAGCCAATCCAGCGCGTCACCGCTGGTATCGCACGCGCCAAAGCAGCGGTAGCCATTGGCCCAGACTGCCAGGCTGAAGCCCTTGTGTTCATTGTGGAAGGGGCACTTCCATAAATATGCGCGTCCGCCCCGCAGTGGTGCCGGTCCTAAATCCTGCTCGACCAGGCGGCGCAGATCACAGTTGTCCTTCAAGTGTTGGGTATCGACCATGCTCATTCTCCGCTATTTTTGTCACGCCCGTGACAAAAGCCAAAATGACAAAATTCGATTTATGTCGCAGCCGTGACAGAATCGGCATCCAGCAGTTCATACTTCTCCGGGGGACGACCCCGCCCGCTGTAGGTATTCTGAACCCGGATCACCCGCCCATCGTCTTCCAGTGCTTTGAGGGTCTCCAGCACAGTCTTACGCGGCGCACGGAGGGTGCGGTACAAATCGCGTACCGTCGCGCTGCCGCCGCAGGCTTTGAGCAGACTCAGTACCCGATTCTCCAGCCGTCCCTCTTCGTTCTCACCTAAGTCTGCCAGCAGCCGGTGGGCAGAAGCCCGCCAGTCTTCGATGATCTGCTGCGCCCGATACCAGTGCGCGGCGGTCACTTTTGGATGCGGCAGCCCGCCATCCTCATCGGCCCAATCCATCGCCGCTAACAGCGTTGCGACCTTAATCGCCTGCACATGCAAACGGCCATAGACGGCGCGAAGACGATCATCTAATGAAGAACTGGGCGCGGTCATGGCGCGCAGCGCCTGTTCATAGGCACGGCAGGCATTCCAGATATCGGCTGACAGCGACCAGGCTTCCGCCGTCTTTTTCTCGCCGAGCGCGTCGGGCAGCGGTGGTTCCGGCAGGCGTTCGTGCAAACGGCGCAAACGATTCGCCAGTTCGGTTGGGGTCTGACTGTCTTTCGGAGCAGACCTTTCCTTATAATCCGGTTCAGGTGTGAGCAGTCCGAAGCGGGCGAGATTGCCATTGAACCAGTCGGATGACGACAGCGCCGACGAGAGTTCGGCAGGAGTCGCTGCTCCCAGAATGGACAGCGCGGCATCGCGGATGACCACCAGCCCTTTGTTGTTGGTATTGCTGTCGAGATAGGGCGGGCAGTCGTAGAGCGTCATAATGAGTTCTTTCAAGCCCGCCATGTAATCTCTACCCATCGACTTGAACAAGCCGGAAAGCTCATCTCGCAGTAACCCACGCTGCGCGGCGTAGCGATTGCCTTTCTCCAGGCGCGCCCGGTCCAGCTGCGGAATGTCGGCGAAATTGGGCGGGAGAATGCCGCCGAGCATCGACATGAAGTTCTCCGGCGACCCCGGCTGCGGCATCAGCATGTGGGGAATCGCCAGCCGCGCCACTTCCGAAGCGAGACTCAAGCCTGCCGATTTGCGATAGTAAGTCGAGACGGCGACCACCATCAGGTAGAGGTTGGGAAAGACCTGCTGCCGCCAGGGAGTGTGAATGTACAGCCTGCGCCCAACGGCAATGGCTGCCAGATACAGACCTGCACCCAGATGGAACGCCAGCGGCGTTTCGTTCGCCGCGCTGCCTGCCCAGCGGATGTAGTCGTTCAGCCATTTCCCGACACCTGCCGCTTGCTGAAGCTGCGCCCCCGTCAGTTTCGCAGATGCGGGCAGTTCCGGCACGATGTTGAGATCGGCGGCACGCTGCGGCAGCGGCGGGGGAGGAGTATTCGGGTCTACTGCCAGCACCGTCCGCAGCAGTTCCTGCCCCAGCACCTTCCGTAAAAAGCGCAGGTCATCCGGCACGTTTGGGTCGAGATGCGCCAGCAGCAGTCCGACAGCAGGACTGAGTGCCAGGCTGTCCCAGGACATGCCCACCAGCGCCCGCGCCAATCCATAAGCATCCTGCGGAGAGAGTATGAAGTTCATGGTCATAACGCTTCACGCTCCGGCACTGCAAAGGGCTGTCCGCGCCGCTGTTCTTCCGCCTCAAGCGCCTGCACTACCAATATGAAAATGAGATTGGCAAGGGGACGGTGCTGTTCTTTTGCCCACTGTTCCAGTTTGCGCCGCGTCGCCGCTGTCAGCCGGAACGCGACCCGTTCCGAAAAAGTATCCTGATCCATCACTCCGGTTTCCTTTCGTCAGCTTGATGATCTCAGGATAAGTGAAAATATAGAACTTGTGTGCGAGAAAAGTGGACAATCAGCGCGGGAAAATGGGACAACTGTGTGAGAAAAATTCTCACAGGGGTGTGAAAATTCCCGAACCCCTGTCCAAAATTCTCACCAACCGTAATACAAACGATATTCATACCGAGTTCGTATGAAACTCTAAACTTATGATCGCCTCAACGTTAGAAAGTTGTGATATGCTGATGAGTCGTGATATAGAACATCAGTTCGTAATTTCATGGGAAGATATGTCATAGATCGCACAATCGGAAGGCTCACTTAGGAAAAGGAGGACCAGCGAGAATGCGGAGTCTGAAAATCGTGATCGTTGACCGGAATGATGTCACCCGCATGGGGATGCAGGCCATCGTCAACGATGTCGGAATACCCTATGAAGTCGTGGCGGTCTTCGCCCGCTTACGCGAAGCGGATCAATATCTACAGGATCATCCCGCCGATCTGGTGATTGTGGACGATACGACCCTCCACACCATCGAAATCGTGCGGCTGGTCACACGCTGTTATGAACGGCATCCGGGCTTAGGCTTAATCATCCTGAGTCAGCGGCGGGATGGGGATTACATCCAGCAGGTGACTCGTCACGGCAGCGCAGGTTATATTTTGAAAAACGGCGATTTACAGGGACCGCTGCTCACCGCTATCAAGATGATGGGCGACAATTATCCTTTCCTCTCGCCTGAAGCCTTAAAATTAATGGGAAGCCGTCGGGATGGGACATTAGACCATCGTGACCTGGAAGTGCTGCGTCTGCTGGAACTCGAACTGAGTGTGAAGGAAATCTGCGAACGCATGGATTTATCTGACAAAACCATTTATCGGGTGCGGCGTAAGCTCAAACGTGTCCTGGGTGTGCGGAATAATGAGAGCATTGTCGATGCTGCCCGTAAAAAAGGGCTGCTGGATCGCAAGGAATGAAGTTTATCCCATCGAAACCTGTAAAATTTCATCATGAGATGAAAATTCCCGGCGCGGTTGTCCAAAATTCCGCGCCGGTTGTCCTTTTTTCTCGCCCATGCATGAGCGCTTCTGTGGTAGGCTGAAACTACAGCCGTTGATGTGACGAGGGAAAGGGCATGAAGCGACGTATCCTGATCGCCGATGAAGCCGACCTGATGCTAGTCGGCATCCAGACGATTCTCAAAGACAATCCCGCCTGCGAAGTGGTGGCAACCGTCCGCAGCGCCAGTGAACTGCTGGAAACCTGCAAGCAGCTGCGCCCGGAGGTCATCCTCCTGAATGAGCAGCTGGACACGCTGGTGGATGTGCTGGCATTGGTCGAGCGGCTGAAACAGGTGACACCGCATTCGCGGCTGATGATTCTGGGCGGGCTGTCCGAAGGGCTGCTGATCCGGGATTTGTTTGCCTGCGGCGTGCTGGCGTACCTGTTTGAAGGCGACGATCTAAAAGACCAACTGCTGTCTGCTATCAGCGCCGTCGTGCAGGATCGCCCCTATCTTTCCCCAACCGCCAACAGCGCCTACCTGGTAGCGATGCAGTCACCGCTGCGCGATTGGCAGTTGGATACCGAAGCCCGCGCCATGCTGCGGCTGCTGATGCAGGGACTGCACATCGCCGACATCGCCCGGCAGCTCGATATCCCCATGCGCCGCGCTTACTTTCTGCGCTATAAGCTGAAACAGCGCTTCGGCGCGACCACCAATGAACATCTCATCAGCCGGGCGGTGGCCGAGGGTTTTGCTACCACCGAAGCCTGATGTAACCTCAGTTCGGGATAAGAGATGCCTCTCTGAGAGAGACAAGGTAAGCTCT
>CAZKIB010000307.1:0-6562 GCA_964552425.1 uncultured Anaerolineaceae bacterium
GTCGGATTTTCAGCACTACCTCGATTTTGTTCACGCCCAGCTTCGGGAACTGCTGACACAGTACGGCCCGGTGGCTGGCCTGTGGTTTGACCCCATCATGCCCTACTATTACCGGCCTGATCTGTTTCCGATTGAACAGACTTATGCGCTGGTGCGTGCGCTGCAACCTCAGTGTCTGATCGCGTTCAAGCAGGGGGCGAACGGCGACGAGGATTTTGCTTCGCCGGAACGCACAGCCCGGTCCCTGGAACACCGGCTGGAAACTGAAGCGCAGAAGCAGGTCGCCCGCGCCGCGTGGGCAAAAAACCAGCATAAACACAACGAAGTCTGTGATACCTTGCAGCCCAAAGCCTGGGGCTATAAAGCGGATGACAAAGGCCAGCATCGCACCCCGGACGAAGTGCTGGCGCTGCTGGCGGATGCGGCGGTGCGGGACAGCAATCTGCTGCTCAACACCGGCCCGCTGCCAGATGGCTCTATCGACGCGGAAGACGAGGCAGTGCTGCGCGAGGTCGGGGCGCGGCTGCGCAGGGAGGGTTTCCCCGCGCCGAAACTGCTGGATAGCCAGAGTTCCTGATACTATTGAGAGTCAAAAGGCAGGAAACGGAGAATGAAACCGGCCCGTTTCTTTTTGTTTTCCGTCACGTCGGCTGGCTGAGGTCCATGAGCCAGCGCACGAGGTCGTTATGGAGCAGGGACTGCTGAAGTTCTGGCCGGGTATGCAGGCTGGTTGCCAGCGCCAGCAGGGTCTGGACGGCGCGTTCATACCAGCAGCGCGCGTCGGCTTCATCCCCGCTGGCGGTCCCCATCGCGTAATAGGCCAGCCAGGCATAACGTCCACCATAGGTCAGTTCATGTTCGAGCGCATCTTTTAAGGTCGTCAGGGCGTCCTCCCGCTTGAGCGCGTTCAGAGCGATACCCTGCCAGAGCCGCGCCCGCCCGTACAGGACAATATTATGGCTGCGGCCTGCCTCTGCCAGCAGCCGCGCGCGATACTCACACTGTTCGTAGTCGCCGATCATGGACAGCCCCATCACCAGCGCCAGTTGGACACGCTGATGCGTCATGGGGTTCTGATAGACCGTCGCGGCGGTTTCGCGCAGCAGTTTCATTCCCTTGTCCGGCTGGCCTGTCGAAATGAGACACAGCGCGCGCGTCGTATTCAACAGCGGGTCGCGGTAATGGATGCGCTCCTGAAGCGGTTCGGCTTCGTCACACAGCGCCAGCGCTTTGTCATAAGCGAACAGGGAGCGGTAAATCACCGCCATCTGCCGCAGGTCAAGAATCTGATAGTAGGTGTTATCATCCTTGCGGTTCATATCCAGCACACGCTCACAATAGGCCAGCGCGGTGGCGAAATCGCCGCGATCCAGCGCGATGGTGCTGAGGACCGACATGATGCGGGACAGTTCGCGGGTGTCGCCGCCCTGCTGGGCGAGTGTATAGGCTTCCTGCTGGTACACCAGGCTTTCGTTGAGCTGGCCGCGTGCCCGAAACAACATGCCAAAAGTCCGCAGGATAGCGGCGTGCTGGCGGGTGTTATCGCGCGGCAGCATACTGTTGGCGCGGTTGAGCGCGTTGAAGGCTTCGTCATAATGGCCCAGGTTCAGATGAGCGCTGCCCAGCGTGCGCGCGGCGCTCACCTTTTCTTCCAGCATCACGTCGTCGGGCATTTCGCTCATCAGCATGAGCGCGGTCTGGCTGGCGGCGCTGGATTCCTCGTAACGATCCAGCGCGTCCAGCACCTGACCTTGCAGCAGCCACAGGACACCGACCATTTGCAGGGCGATTTCACGGGGGACTTCACGGGCCGCGTCCAGCCCGCGCTCGATCATGGTGAGGGTTTCGTCCAGCAGCCCGCGCTGGAAACGGTCTCTGGCGGCGGCGACAAACGCTTCCAGCGACTCACGGTTCTGGCGGCTTTTCAGATAATGTTCCGCCAGCATTTCCAGATATTCAGGCCGGTGGGCGGCGCGCTCTTCCAGCCACACGGCGATATTGCGGTGATAGATTTCGCGGTTCTGGCGGGTGAGCATGGAATAGACGACTTCACGGTACAGGCTGTGGCGAAACTGGTACTCGGTTTCATCGTCGAAGTCACTTTCAGGTTTGGGCATAATCATCCCGCGTGCCTGCAAGTCCGCCAGCGCGCTTTCGACTTCTTCGGACGAAATCAACCGGGCGACGGCGTCCGGCCAGAAACGGACTCCCATCGCCGAGGCCATCTGGATCACCTGGCGGGTCACGGGCGACAGTTCATCCAGCCGGGCCTGGAGCAGCGCGACCAGCCCGCCGGGCAGTTTGGAACTGCGGGTGGAGTATTGCAGGCGGTTGATGCGCCATTCGCCTTCGGGGCCGGTTTCGATAATCCCGTTATCGAACAGCATGTAAATAAATTCTTCAACGAACAGCGGGTTGCCCTCGGCGCGTTTGCGAATCAGGTCTGGCAGCGTGTCGGGTATTCCCTGCACATGCTGAAACACCATATCCATGATGCGGTCAATATCGGTATCGGTCAGCCGTCCCAGGTTCAGTTCCGAATAACGAGCGGAAGCCTGCATGAAGTTAGGGGCGTGATCGCGGAATTCCGGGCGGGCGGCGGCCAGAATCGCCACCGGCAGATACACGAGTTCTTTGGCGAGATATTCCAGCAGGCCGAGCGATTCCTGATCCACCCATTGCAGGTTATCCACCGCGATCAGCAGCGGCATAGTCTGGGCGATGCCCTGAAACCAGCGTGACAGGATGGCGTTGACCACCTGCCGTTGTTCCGGGCTGCCTTTCTGAAGGGTGCGGACATGCGCGCTGTGGTTGAAGCCGTAACCGGCCAGGAAGCCCATTGCATGGGCGGTGGCCTCCGCGTCCGGGTGCGGCCAGGTTTCGGTGATATAGTCGATAATACGCTTTTCCACCGCGTCTGGCGGCGTATCGTCCTTCAGGTTACAGCGATTCGCCAGCAGGTCCTGGAGCAGGCTGTAGGAGGTGTGCTTCTTCTGATAATTGCCAATCATCACAATCTGGCGGAAAGCGGGGTTATCGTCCAGCATCTCTTGCAGCAGACGGCTTTTACCAAGCCCCACATCGCCGTAAATCGTAACCACCGCGCACTGGGCCGACTGCCAGACCCCGCGCAGCGCCTGCTTGAGGAGGGCCTGTTCCTGCCCGCGCCCCACAAAGCTGGTCTGGATTTTGGCGATGCTGGTGGTGGTCAACTGGGCCGGACGCTGTTCGCGCCGCCCGTGTACCACATAATGTTCAATGGGGGCGTCGAAGCCCTTTAGCTCGGCGGCGGGGCGTTCTTCTGTCATAAAGTGATTGCGCACCAGCCGGTAGGTCTGGGCGTCGACCAGGGTTTCGCCCGGTCTGGCGATGCCCTGAAGGCGCGATGCCAGGTTGGTAGGCGCGCCCAACGCCAGCAGGGTTTTGTTTTCTTCGCTGCCAAAATAACCCACCACCGCCCGCCCGGTGCTGATGCCGATGCGCACATTAAAGGCCATATCGTACTTGAGATAAATCTGCTGGGCAAAACGCGCCAGCGTGTGATGAATATCCAGCGCGCAGTAGACCGTACGCAGCGCGTCATCTTCCTGGCTGTGGATCGTGCCAAAAAAGCACAGCAGGCCGTCACCGAGATACTGGCCGATCACCCCGCCCCAATCTGTCACCAGCCGGGAAACCTGGCTGTGGGCCGCGCCGATAGTGGCTTTCCAGTCATCGGCTTCCAGGCTCTGGGTCATTTCCGTCGAATCGACAATATCGACGAACATGATCGTTACCAGCCGGATTTCGTCACCGCCTTCAAGCTGGGGCTGAGGGGCCGGGGGGACGGTCTGAAGCGTGCGGATTTTGTCGTAAACCGCGATGATGATCTGCGTATAGGTTTCTTCGCTGAATACGTCGCGCCGGGCGAAAATTTCGGCCAGCGCAGCACGCAGCCGGACAATGTGTAACGCCGCTTCGTCGCTCATAACCTCATTATTTGGTCAGTGGCAGCCAGAAGCCAAACTGACTGCCTGCTTTTTCGGTGCTTTCCACCCACACCTGCCCGCGATGCCGCTCCACAATCGTCTTGACGAGATTGAGACCGACCCCATAACCCTGCTCTACAGTGCCAGGGGGGCGATAGTAAGGTTCAAACAAATGGCTCAGATATTCCGCCGCGATACCCACACCATTATCCTCTACTGTAAAGTGAAACTGGTCATCCTGACCATAGGCATGGACGATAATACGCCCTTTTTTAGGGGTATATTTGATGGCGTTCGACAGGTAATTTTCCATCGCCTCGCCGATCAGCATGGGGTCGGCCACCAGCCCGATCACATCATCCACCCGAACATCCATTTCCAGCGTGTGCTGCTTGCGATCCGCCAGCGGGCGAATGCGCTCCACCACTTCCCGAATCAACTGCTCCGGGTTAATCTGCCGCTGGTTGGTGGTCCCGGTGCGCATCAGGTCATCCAGCAGATTTTCCATGCGGGTGGTGGCCTGATGGATGATGGCGAGATACTGGGGAATGTCGGAATCGGCGCTTAAGGGCGGCATATCCATTTCGAGCATGTCCGTCGCGCTGATGATGAGCGAGACCGGGCTGCGCAGATCGTGCGAAACGATTTTGAGCATTTCATCCTTGAAGCGGTGCAGGTCGCGCAGCATGGTGACATCGTGCATGAGCAGGGTGTAGCCGCGCGTTTTCTGCGCCGGGTTCTGCCATGTGCCCATCGTCACCTGATAATCGTGCCCGCGTTCTTCGTCGCGTGTCTCGAAGGTCCAGGGTTCATCATGCGGCAGCGGCTGGTTGACGATGCGCTGCGCCGGGGCCAACACCGCGCCGGGTTGATCCTCCGCGATAAATTCACTCAGCATGTGGCCGATAATATCTTCCCGTTCCAGCGGTTGATCGCGGCTGAGAAGCTGCGGCACGCTGTCGCTGGTCAGCAGAATGCGGCCGTGCTGGTCGAGGACGAACAGCGTTTCTGGCAGGGCGTGTAAAACCGCCTCAAGCTGATGCTGCTGCGCCTGGGTTTGCTGGAACAACTGGGCATTGCGAATCGCCACTGACGCCTGATTCGCCATGATCTTGACCAGTTCAAGGTGATGGTTGTCAAAGTGACCCGGCTCCGGGTGGGCCAGAGTCAGCACCGCCATGACCCGGTCATTATAGATAAACGGCGCGCACAGCACCGAACGCGGCTGGTCAGGATCATCCTCGAAAACGTGCCAGCGCGCATCGGTTTCAGTGTCGTAGACGATAGTGGCCTCTTTGTGGCGCATCACCCACCCGGCCAGCCCTTCGTCCAGCACGGTTTGCAGCACGGTGATGGACTCATCGGGGTTCAGGTCGCGCATCAGGAAGATGTGCTGCCAGTCGATATGCTGGCCGCTGTGCAGGAACAGGCTGGCGCTGGCGGCTCCTACCGCTTTCGACATGAGATCAATCACCTGGCGCATAACCGTTTCGAGATCAAGCGACGTCAGCAGCTGCGATACCTCGGTCAGCAGACGCAGATCGTCGAAGGCAGGCTGTTGTGGCGTGTTGAGTGAGGTCATGCAGGGTTTACCTGTTGATAAAAACGTCAGTCACCTTTACTGTAGCACACAAACTGATGTGCTTTGCGCATAAGCTTGGCACAGGCTTTAACAGGTTGTGTCCTACAGGGTGACTCGCGCCACCCTGTACACACCTTACAGCACCGCCGGGTTTTGGAGCAGACCGGCCAGCAGGTCGACACTGGCCTGCACGTCGCGGATGTCCACTGTTTCGCTGGTGGTATGAACGTAGCGGCAGGGGATCGAGATGCAGCCGCTGGGCACGCCAGCCCGCGCGATCTGGATGGCCGCCGCGTCGGTGGTTCCGCCGCTGAGCAGTTCAAGCTGATAAGGAATGCCATCGGCTTCAGCCCGCGCCACCATCCAGTCACGCACGGCCGGCGGCACGACCAGCCCGCTGTCGACAATCTTGATGGCTGCCCCACCGCCGAGTGTGACAGTCATCTTGCGGCTCTTGATCTCATCACCCGTCGCGGTGACATCCAGCGCGATGCCCACATCCGGGCTGATTCCATAGGCAGCGGTGCGCGCCCCGCGCAGGCCGACTTCCTCCTGCACACTGAACACGAAGTAACATTCGTTGGGAGTCTGTTTGTTCAGCTTGCGCATGGCTTCGATGGCGACCACACAGCCGATGCGATCATCCATCGACTTGGCGATCAGGCGTGTGCCGCGTTCTTCCATCTCGCGCCACATGCCCGCCGGGCTTCCGGGCGGGATCGGAACCGCGCCGTTGCCGGTGCTGACGTCAATATAAAAATGATCGAGGTCGGGCACGCTGGTGCGCGAATCACCGAACTGGTCATGCACGGCGATAACGCCAATCGTGCCATCTTCAAAGTGGACACGGTTGCCGGCCAGCGTGGTATTGAGCAGTCCGCCGATGGGCGTGAATCGCAGGAAACCGCTTTCCGGTTCCATGAAGGTGGTCATCACGCCGATTTCATCCATATGGGCGGAGACCATCACCTTTGGCCCGCTGCTGCCCACGCGGCAGATCAGGTTGCCGAGC
>CAZKIB010000308.1:0-2679 GCA_964552425.1 uncultured Anaerolineaceae bacterium
CCGCCGATTGAAATCGACGGCAAGGCAAAACAAGTCCCGCTGGGACTGGGGCAGCGGAGCCTGAATCCTGCAAGGATTTGAAGTGTTTTGTCAGATAGGCTGCGCACTGTCCGACAAGAAAAAAGTGCATCATATACTCTAGAACAGAAACCTACTTAGCACTAAGCACGCAGCTTTTTGAAGACATGTTGGGGAGGGTGACAGGCTCTCCCCAACCGCGTCGTCGGATCACAAGACGACCCCGCCGCACGCTAGACGGAGAAAAGGATTGTTATGGCTACACAAACGGCTGCGCCAACCACGGCCCAGGTCGCAGCGGGCAGACGGCATCTATCGCGCCGGACGCGGCGTTCGATTGCGTTTTATGCGTTTATCAGCCCCTGGCTTATCGGCTTTCTGCTGCTGACCGCAGTGCCGATGGTGGTGGGCTTCCTGACTTCTTTGACGAATTATGATGGTTTGAATATCAACAACTTAAAATTTATGGGGCTGGAAAATTACGCGCGCATTTTTGAAGACGCCAACGCGACCTATGCGCTGGGACGCACGCTGCTGTGGAGCGCGCTGAACGTGCCTATCTGGCTGATCGCATCGTTTACGCTGGCGCTCATTCTGGATCGTTCGATTCGGGCAGTGGGGGTCTTCCGCACGATTTTTTATCTGCCGAGCATCATCCCGATTGTCAGCGTGGTGTGGGTGTGGCGCGCGGTGCTGAACCAGAACGGTGGTCTGCTGAACGGGCTTATCAGCCTGTTTCGGCCCGGCACGGCGATTATCTGGACAAGCGGCGATCTCGCCATTTACGCGGCGACGGTCATTTCGGTGTGGGCCGGGCTGGGTGGCGGCATGATTATTTTCCTGGCGGGTTTGCAGAATATTCCGACGGAACTGAAGGAAGCCGCGTTCATTGACGGGGCTGGCGAGGGGCGCGTGATCCGCCATGTGATTCTGCCGCTGATGACGCCGGTGATTTTCTTCCAGTTGATTCTGTCGATCATCGGCTCAATCCAGCAGTTTGTGCTGCCGATGATTTTATCGAGCATTCAGGGTTTCAGCGGGCAGTTGGGGGCGGTTCCGCCGCGTTCCATCTATCTGTACATGGTGCATGTGAACCTGCAAATTTTCGCGCGGCAGCGCTTCGGCTATGGTATGTCGCTGCTGTGGCTGTTGTTCGTGATGGTGGTGGTGTTCACGATTGTGGTGTTCTGGACTTCGCGGTTCTGGGTGTTTTACGAAAACGAACCGTCGAGGGGAAAGTAGAGCAGGGAGAACGAAGATGAGTACACAATCCATAGAAGTGGCCGCCATCAACCCCGGTGTCACCCGCGAAAAACGTAATGAACGCATCGCCATGATTGTCGTGACGCTCACTGCTGTCCTGCTGATGCTGCCGGTGGCCTGGCTGATCGTGTCGTCGTTCAAGACCGACCCGGAACTGCTGGCCTATCCCATCCAGATTTTCCCATCCAAACTGTACACGGAAAATTACACCCAGGCGGTGACGATTGTGGATTTTCCGCGTTACACGCTGAACTCAGTGGTGCTGGCGACCATGAGCGCGGTGCTGACGGTGGCGATCAGTTCGCTGGTAGGGTTCGGGTTTGCGCGGCTGGAAGGGCCGGGGCGCGGCAAGCTGTTCAGCCTGATCGTGGCGCTGCTGATGGTCCCGCATATCGTGTACGTGATTCCGCAGTTCGTGATTTTCGCGCGCCTGAATCTGGTGGGGACTTGGTGGCCCTGGGTGCTGTGGGGGCTGGCAGGCAGCCCGTTCCATATCTTCCTGTTCCGCCAGTTTTTTATCAACTTCCCGAAGGACCTGGAAGACGCGGCGGAGGTGGACGGCTGCGGCATTTTCCGCATCTACTGGCAGATTTTCCTGCCGAATGCCCGTCCCGTGATGGCAGTGTCCTTTATTCTGACTTTCGCCTATCAGTG
Organism: uncultured Anaerolineaceae bacterium; assembly: GCA_964552425.1. Lineage (GTDB taxonomy): Bacteria > Chloroflexota > Anaerolineae > Aggregatilineales > Phototrophicaceae. The sequence continues at coordinate 1,936 of CAZKIB010000308.1, forward strand.
GGGTGACTGGTTCACGCCGCTGATTTACCTGACGGACGCCAACACAACACTGGCGGTCAAGCTGGCGCGTTCCTATGCGGACCCGTTCGGCAACCCGCTGATTACCACCGCGTTCGCCGCGAGTATTCTGTACACGCTGCCGCTGGTGATTATGTTCTTCATCGGCCAGAAGCAGATTTTGCAGGGTGTGGTGACAACCGGCTTAAAAGGTTAGCTTTGGGCGATTGGCGGTAAGCTGTCAGCGATCTGAACAGCGCAGTCCACCAGATTCAATTCTGGTGATTCGATTCGGTAAAAAACAGAGTTGATGTGGAGCATGATGCCAAAACGTCGTTCGAAGCGGTTGGTGTTCCAGCCGCAAACCTCTCGTGGGGTGCAGCGCGGGGTGGATCAACTGGTGAACGCCATCAGGCCGACCCTGGGGCCGCGTCCGCGCAGTGTCGGTATTGAATCGATTGTCCGTGAAAAAGGCCCGGAACTGCTGGACAACGGCGCGATCATTGCCCGGCGCTTGATCCAACTGCCGGACCGGGATGAGGACGTGGGGGCGATGCTCGTCCGCGAGATGCTCTGGCAGCTTCATGAAAAAGTGGGGGATGGCACGGCGACGGCAGCGGTGCTGTATCAGGTCATTTTCAACGAGGGGCTGCGCTATATCGCGGCGGGCGGGAACGCGCAGCGGCTGCGGCACTGGCTGGACGAAGGCCTGCGCATCATCCTGGCGGAACTGGACACGCTGGCCCG
>CAZKIB010000308.1:2735-6559 GCA_964552425.1 uncultured Anaerolineaceae bacterium
ACTGGCGGCTATGCTCGGTGAAATTTTTGACATTATTGGTGAACACGGCCAGTTGGATGTGCGCAGCGGGCGGCGGCACGGGCTGGAACGGGAATATGTGGAGGGCAGCTACTGGCCGGGTGGGGCGCTTTCCCGCGAGATGCTGCGCGATGGGGAGATGCCCGACTACACGGTGACGCTGGAAAATGCCGCGCTGTTGATGACCGATCTGGATATTGAGGACCCTCTCGAACTGGTCCCGGCGCTGCGCATGGTGGTGCAGGCGGACATCCGGGCGCTGGTGATTGTGGCGCGCAAGCTGTCCGACAGGGCGATCAGCTTTCTGCTGACCAACAACCGGCCCGATAAACTGCGCGTGGTGGCGGTGAAGATTCCCGGCGCGCAGGCGCTTGACCAGTCCAACGCGCTGCTGGATATGGCGGCGCTGACCGGGGGTACGCCGATTCTGCGGGGGGCAGGGCAGACGCTGGAAGGCATCACGCTGGATCACCTGGGCCGGGCGCGGGCGATCTGGGTGAACCGCATCAACTTTGGGCTGCGCGGGGGCCGGGGGGATGCCCGCCAGTTACGCCAGCACATCCGCCAGCTCCGGGTGGGTTATGAGCGGATTACGGACGGGGAGACACGCCGCAAACAGCAGCAGCGCATCGGCAAGCTGATGGGCGGGTCGGCCACGCTGCGCATGGGCGGCGCGACAGACACCGAAATCAAAATGCGCAAGGAACTGGCGGAACATACCGCCGAAGCGGTGCGCGGCGCGGTGCGCGAGGGGGTGCTGCCGGGGGGTGGGGTGGCGCTGCTGGCGTGCAGCCGCAGGATGCGCGAATGCAGCCGGGGCGTGGCGGATGACGACCAGCGGGCGGCCTATCGCATTCTGGCGCGGGCGCTGGAAGAACCGGCGCGCGCCCTGCTGACCAACGCGGGTTATGAGGCCAGCGAAGCCCTGGCGCAGATCAGGCTGGCGGGGGGGCTGCACGGCATGGATGTGGAAAGCGGGCAGGTGGTCGATATGGTTGCTGCCGGGGTGCTGGATGTCGCGGCGGCGCAGCGGGCAGCCGTTCACAGCGCGGTGAGCAGCGCGGCGCTGGCGCTGACGATTGATGTGCTGGTGCATCGCAAAAAGCAGCGGGAAAGCGCCTCGCTGGTTCCGGGAAAATCGAATGACTTTTATGACCACAAACGCTGAGAGGGTGGAAGGGCTGGTGTACGCGCTGGCGGCGGGGCCGGGGGGCGTGTGCTTTGCCGCCAGCGAGACCGGTTTGTATCGCTCCGCTGATGGCGGGGTGACATGGCAGTCTGCCTATCAGTCGCTGCTAGTGGACAGGCCGCCGCTGGCTTTTTCGGTGGCGCTGTCGCCGGACGGACAGAGTGTGTTCGCGGGCGCGCCGGGCGGGGTGCTGCGCTCCGCCGATGGGGGCGCGACCTGGCGTATCGCCGGGTTGGGATCACCGCCGCCAGCGATTGCCGCGCTGGTCGTGTCACCGAATTATGTCGAGGATGGCACGCTGTTCGCCGGGGCGCTGGAAGATGGCACCTACTGTTCGACGGATCGCGGGGTGTACTGGGCGGGCTGGAACTTTGGCCTGCTGGACCTGAATGTAATCTGCCTGGCGGTTTCGCCCCACTTCGCGCAGGATGAAACCCTCTACGCCGGGACGGAAACGGGTGTGTTCCGCAGCACAAACGGCGGGCGGGCCTGGCGCGAAACGGAGTTCCCGCTGGAGCCGGTTCTGTGCCTGCGGGAACTCCGTTTCGCGCCAGGCCCGCCCGCCGTTTGTGCTGCGGATGGCGCGCTGCTGGCGGGGACGGAAAGCGGCCTGTACCGTTCCGAAGATCAGGGCGCAAGCTGGACGCAGGTGGCTGGTGTGCATGGCACGGTCAATACGCTAGTGCCGATGGCTTCCGGCGGGCTGATCGCCTGTGAAAATACCCTGCTAGTATCGCCTGACGCGGGCCGGACCTGGGCCGTGTGGCGCGATGGGCTGCATTTTGAAGGTGGGATCGCGGCGCTGTGCGCGCTGGATGATGCCCTGCTGGTCGCCCCGGCCAGCGGCGGTGTGCTGCGGCTGGCCTGACACGAGGGCAGGGGAGTGTTTCTTCCAGGTTTAATCCTCCAATAAACGGTTTTTCCTTGAATTCAAGAATTCAACAGAGGTACGCTTCTGATAGCCAGTGGACCAACGGGCGGACAGACGGCGGCGGGATTTTCGTCTGAGGGGGTATCGCCCTATCCAGAGGTGGCAGAGCACGTGTACGGACAGCGGAATCGCTCGATCTATTCCCGCATTGCTTCAATAGCCGCTGACTCACTACAGCCTGGATATGGGGTGTGGGACTCAGGCGCGCGCGAATTCGGCCACATCCAGCACAAAAATAGTCGCGGCATGACCTTCGGGACGGCTGTAGGGCGCGCACACTTCGCGGATGATGGTCATGGCCTCTGGCACACGCGCCTCCTCGACCCCGATCACGAAGGTCGTGTTCTGCCGACGCAGGAAACCGCCCATGCTGCTGATTTTGGTCACGGAATACTCGTCTGCCAGGAGGGCTTGCAGGAGGGGTTCAGCCGCATCGGGATTAAAAATGATGGCGAGAATCAGTTTTGTCATGGCTCAGACCTGCTCGAAATGATTGACATTCAGAACAAAAGACTGGAAACCACCCACCTGGACCTCAGCGAGACCCGCCAGGGAAGCATCCACCGCGTAGGTATAGGGAACAAAGGATCGCCGCGAGGCCGCCAATTCCGCGATCACCTTCATGGCGTCTGGCACACGCGCCTCCTTGACCCCGATCAGCAGGGTGGAGTTGCCGGAAATGATTAATCCGCCGGTGCTGCTGACACAGGTGACGCCAATGTGCTGACCCGCCAGCGCGGTCATCACGCGATCCGTATCCTTATCATCTACCACAGCGACAATCAACTTCATCATGCTTGCCCATCAATATCGTCGTGATTTGGATTATTAAACAGAGATTATAACCTGTTTCATAACAATCCGCTTTAAGGAAACCTGTCCCTCAAAGCTGACGAACCCGATCAACAGGGCATCTGTAACCCCCGGAGCGTGACCATAAGCGTGGGCTTTGTCGGTAGATCTCAAGAGGATGGTGAATGCCGCCTTTTAATAAGAAGGGTATCCTATCATGCGAGCCGGACCTGGACAGCGTGGCGCGAAGGGCTGCATTTCGAGGGCGGAATCGCGGCGATGTGCGCGTTGGATGATGCGCTGCTGATCGCCCCAGCCAGCGGGGGTTTCCTGCGGGTGGCGCAGCGTGGGATAGCGGAACACTTTTCCTAGGTTGAAACCTCCAATAGAGGGTTCTTTTTTGAATTCAAGGGATCAATACTATTAGCAACTAACTTACTATCAGGCTGGCCGGCGGCAGCAGGATTTTTTTCTGAGGGGGTATCACCATTTTGTCTAATGGGTTCTGAATCAATATAATGAGTGTTGTGGTTCACAAAATCAGTGTTTTACAGTGTGAACGGTGATGGTCGTTACTTTGAGACAGTGAGCCTCGAAGATAGGGTCGCGCTGGTCAGGGTCATGGGCACACTCCGTGTCAGCTACCCCACAGGTGAGCAGGAAGTGGTTCGTCACAGCGAGTTCTTTTCCGGCCATACCTTCAGCCTGTACAGCAACGATGTCTTCCGCCTAGACCTAAACGAAGATGGCTAATGCGAAATCTGCCCACACCAGTTTGAGTAATTTTGGTGGTTTAATTTGTAGACGTTACGCAGTTGGGTTCACAGACGACAGTGGGTTTATGCAGTTTAAGAAATTATTCGGATAACCCTTTTTACCTCACCCCCGTCTCAC
>CAZKIB010000309.1:0-6550 GCA_964552425.1 uncultured Anaerolineaceae bacterium
GACCGTCGATGCCCAAGCGCGCTATGGCTGGGCGGCCTCGGTGCGCAAGCGCGTGATGCGGGCCACGCCGACTCGCTCCCGACAGATTTCTGATGCCATCGACAAGGTTCTGACCGGGCTGATCGGCATTTACGAAACAGCCTTCCCGGCGCGCATCCGGGCGTATTATCTGACCGGCAGCTTTGCGGATGGCAGCGCCACACCCGACAGCGACATCGACCTGAACGCGATTTTCGCGGGCACATTCGAGTCAGATGAAGCCGCACGCTTTCGCCAGCTAACTCGTTTCTGCGAACAGCTTGCGACAGTGCAGTTGGACTGTTCACCGCTGGATGAGGCGACCTTACGGGCCGGCGTCAAAGCCAGCCTGAAAAGCGGGCTGCTGCTGCATGGCGAACCGATCCTCGACACTTATCCGCTGGAACCGCTCGAAGCCCATATTCAGCGCTGCATGTTCCTGGCTTTCCGCTACATGGTCGTGCTGCGTGGTCAGGCCGAAAATCTGCGTTTTCCGCTGGATTATCCCGACCCCGATGGCCCGTTTTACGGCTATGAACGTTATGCCAGCTACCTGGGCGAGAACACCTTTGGCCCCGGCCTGCGCATTCTCATCAGCGCGGTCACGACGATGACCACCACACTGCTGGCGATGCAGACCGGGGAACAGGTCGGCTCCAAACAGGCGAGTATCGAACGCTATGGGCAGCAGATCGGCGGAGAATGGGCGGCGCTGGCGGCGGCGCTGTATCGCGCCTGCAAGACCGACTGGCGCTATCAGCTTCCCGAAGCAGAGCATGAGCCGCGGCGACTGCGCGACCTGTGCGCCCGGCTGCTGGCCTTTGAGAATGACTTTATCGCGCAGTGCCGGGAGCGTTTGCTGGCGAACAGGCAGCATCCCAACGAGACGGTGCGGCACTTCGCGGCGGAAGCCCTGCGGCGTATCCAGGTGGATTGATTCCTGACAAAGGGTGTCAGGAATTGAGTAGTATCATAACCTCTCGCACAGGATGCCGGCCGCATCCAGGACCAATAAGGAAAAGGTGATGTCCAATCAGACCATTCCTCAACCAACGCAGCCCTATCCGCTCGATGGCTACTGGTCGTCCCAAAATGCCAAAAAACTGCTGACCTGGGACTTCGTATCAGAACGTATGTCTACAGCGCCCAATTACTGGATCGCCACCATCAACCCGGACGGCAGCCCGCATGTCGTGCCGGTATGGGGCGTGTGGTTTGATAACACCCTGTATTTTGGCGGCAGCCCGGATACCCGCTGGGCGCGTAACCTGGTCGCAAAACCGCAGGTGGTCGTGCATCTGGACGACAGCGCCGAAGCGGTGATGCTCGAAGGCACGGTGACGCGCCTGACCGATCCGCAGTCTGACCTCATACAGCGCGCCGACGATCACTACGAAATCAAATACAAGATGCGGCACGGCCCGCCCATGTTCCAGCTTCATCTCAGAAAGGTTATCGCCTGGAAAACGATGGACACCGCCACACGCTGGCTGTTTGACGAATAACCCGACCCGCTGTTGATGACTGCTTGACGCGCTTTCGGCCCCACAGTATGCTGAAAGCGCGTTCGTTTTGTGGGGCTACCCCGCCCGGAGCCACCTGTATGCCTGAAAAACCGGAACACAAAAATGGCCTGCTGTATGCCGAGACGGTGCTTGTGCCGGTGGCGAACCCGAAGACAGCCCGTGAACTGCTGCAACTGGGCCTGGCGCTGGCTCACCCGGAAGAGGGACGGGTGATCGCGCTGACGGTCACACTGGGTGAGACGGAGAAAGAGGCCAAAACCCTGGATGAAATCGAACCCATCTGTGATTCCTTTACCGCGAACGGGCAGCCGGTGGAATTGCAGACACGTACCGCCCCCAATATCGCGCGTGGGATTCTGGACACAGCGCGTGAAGAAAACGCGGACCTGATTATCCTGGGCATTAACAAGCCCAACCGGAGCGCGGTGGTGATCGGCGCGATTGCGGAGAACGTCGCCACTACAGCCCCCTGTGACGTGCTGATTTACCGCTCCGGGGAGCAAGCGGACTTCCAGCGCATTGTTGTCCCGGTGAATGGCAGCGAACATTCCCGCATTGCGGCGCGAGTAGGGGTACAGCTTGGCGCGGGTTATGACCGGCCTGTTGAAGCGATGTATGTGCAAAGCAGCGAGGAAGCCTACTGGCGCGGGCGTGGTCAGATGGAAGAAGCCCTGCGCGAAGTGCCCGGCGCGAACACGATCAAGCGGACGCTGCTTACGGCCCACAGCCCCACCAGCGGAATTCTGGCGCGCGTGGATGAAAATGACCTGCTGGTAGTGGGGTATGCGCGTCGCAGCGAAATGCAGCGCTGGCTGTACGGTGATTTCTCGCGCGATCTGCTCAACCGCGCACCGGGCGGCGTCGTGCTGACGGCGCAGCTTGCAGAACCGGAGTCCGATGATGGGCTGGTGCAGCGTTTCTGGCGCTGGCTGCGGCCTACGCTGACCCGTGTGGAGCAGGAAGAACTGGTCCGGCAGGCACAGGGCATGGCCGCAACCAGCCTGGATTTCAGTGTACTCATTGTGATCGCGGCGGTGCTGGCGACCTTTGGTCTGCTCACCAGCAGTCCGGCGGTGATTATTGGGGCGATGCTGGTTGCTCCGCTGATGTCGCCGCTGATCGCCTTTTCGGTGGGCATGACCACCGGGCGGGTGCGCATGGTGCGGCGCTCCGCGCTGACGGTGGTGGTCGGCTTTGCGCTGGCGGTTATGCTTGCCATCGTCGTTGGCGCGATCAGCCCCACCAAGATCATCACGTCCGAAATGGCGGCGCGCGGCAACCCCACTGTGCTGGATATGGGGGTCGCGCTGGCTTCCGGTTTCATCGGGGCCTATGCGACAGCCCGAAAGGACATTCCAGCGGCGCTGGCCGGGGTCGCCATTGCGGCAGCGCTGGTCCCACCGGTGTGTACCATCGGCCTGGGACTGGCCTATGCCAATACCAGCCTGGCGCGCGGGGCTACGCTGTTGTTTGCCACCAACATTGTGTCGATCATCCTGGCGGCCTGGGTGGTGTTTTTCTGGCTGGGCCTGCGTCCACAGGTCATCGAAGAATCACGTGGCCGGCAGTATATCTCGGCGGCGATGGTGCTGGTGTTCGCGGGCATTCTGGCGGCGCTGCTGCTGCGCGATGTGAACCCGAACACATTTGAAGCCGGCATTGAGGACGAACTGCGGGCGGCCTTCCGGCAGGATGAACTTCTGGATTTTGAGGTGCGCCGCAGTGATCCGCTTCAGGTCATTGCAACGGTGCGGCGCAGCGCCCGGCGGCTGGATGATAACAGTGAGGTGATCGAGGCGCAGCAGGCGTTGCAGGCCAGGCTGGAACAGGCGGTGAATCTGGACGTGGTGGTGGAGCCGTACTATAATGCAGAAGCGCTGCTCATCGAGCAGATGATTGTTGATACGCTGAATCCTGCTCAGGTGACGGTGAATCAGATTACCCGTTCTGAAGGTACGCTCATGATAAGCCTAACGGTGGAAGCTGACGCCGTTGAAACCGTGCGCGATCAGTACACCGCGCTGGAAACGGCCCTGCACGGGGCGCTGGAGGAAGCTGTAGTGCTGATGATCCAGACCGCAGCAGGCGAACGGATTACCCCGCCCGACGTACTGCCCGAAGCGACGGTGGAAGCCTCTGGCTAGAGGGCGTCCCGCAGTACAGCGTCCATGAGGGTCTGCATCCGCTGGTAATGCGCGCCTTTCCAGTAGACCTGCTGGCACGACTGGCACTGGTGAAAACGGTCATAATGGTCGGCGGTATCACGCGGCAGGCTGTGCAGCACGGCGGCCTTGTCCACCGGGGCCAGCAGGCCGTTGCACTTCATGCAGTATTTGAAGGGCAGCGGTTGTTCGGTCAGGTCAAAGTGCCGGGCCACCTCAATGAGCTGCTGCGGCGGCGCAGTCGAACGCACGTAATAGCCATAGATCACCAGACTGCGCTTGAGCAGACCGACATCCCGCGTGAGCAGAATGCGCGTTTCGCGGTGCGAGATCGCCGCCAGTTCTTCATCGTCGTAATCGTTGCGATACCACGTATCAAACCCCATCATCCGCAGATAGGCCGCCAGCCGGCCCAGGTGAATATCCAGCACAAAACAGGGACGCCCCGGATACGGCGGGCGCAGACTTGAAATCCCCCCCTTATGTCCGTGTACTTCGATGCGATCATCCGGCTGGACAATGTATTCAAAATCAACTGTCACGCCGTTGACGACCAGCGCTCCGATTTCCGCATGGGGAACACCCAGCGATTCCACCATGTCCTTGATGGAGGCGCGCCAGTCAAAGGGGTGGTTGATAAATTCCTGGGTTTGCTGCTGGCGGGTGAGGAAAAAACGCAGGTAGCTGTCAAAGGTAAAGTGAGCAGAGTTCATTGCGGGTCTGATTCAATCAGTTGGCAGAGTTCGTGATGACATTGTGCAGTAGTCATCCACATGGCTCTATTGTACGCTGGATTCATAACGTTCGAAAGAAGCCTGATGAAAGGAGCGCGCCGTGTATCAGACCATACTGGTTCCACTGGATGGTTCGGGACGGGCAGAAGCGATTCTGCCGCATGTGGAAAGTCTGGCTTTACAGAACAACGCCAAACTGGTTCTGGTTCGTGTGGTCGACCCGGTGGTGTCGATGTACGGGCTGGAGGGCCTGCCGGTGGATGTATCACGCGAACTGATCGAGCAGGAGACGAACGAAGCGAAGCAGTATCTGGACGCAAAAGCCGGTGAACTGGGCGCGCACGGGGTACGCGCGGTGACACGGGTGCGTTATGGCCCGGTGGTGCAGGCCATCAGCGACGCGGCGGAAGCCGAACAGGCGGACCTGATCGCCATCGCCAGTCATGGACGCACTGGTCTGGCGCGCATGTTTTACGGCAGCGTGGCCTCTGGCGTCCTCAACCGCGCAGACCGGCCTCTGCTGATCGTGCGCGCGCAGGAGAGCAGCTAGCCCGCGTAACGCACGCGCCAGATATGGCCGTAGATATAGTCGGCCACCACCAGTGACCCATCCGGGGCCAGCGTCACATCAATGGGGCGAATCAGGCCGGTGATGAACGGTTCCCCGGCAGGCAGTTCGCCCTCAACCACCGGACGCGGCATATTGAGCGGGTCCACCCGCACGACCCGCTGGGCATTTTCTGTGCCGTTCCACAGAACCACGAACAGGTTGTTAAACAGGTTGGCAGGAAACTGGTTGCCGGTGTAGGCGACGATCCCGCGCGGGATGCTGTAGGGTGGAAAGGCCAGCACATCCGGCGCGATGTCCAGCGTGGCGGGTTTGACCGGGCAGGCTTCGCAGCCGCGTGTGCGCCAGTAGGGCCAGCCGTGATGCGTGCCCTGGGCGACCCGCACCAGCCGGTCTCCGAAACCGTTGACCATGCCCTGATCGGTGGCGTAAAACTGACCGCTGGCGTCAAAGGTGAGGTCATAGGGGTTGCGCAGCCCCTCCGCGAAGGTGTCTACCTCACCCGTATGCGGTTGAATGCGCAGGATGGCAGCTTCCAGCGGCTGGATTTCAGCGTAGGGCTGGGCCGCCGGGTTGGTCGATTCGGCATGATCGGTCAGCGCGCCGACACCCAGGTACAGATAACCATCCGGCCCGAAGACGAGACCGTTGGGCTGGTTGTCGATCAGACCGTAGCAGCACGGTAAATCATCCAGCACCATTTCCGGTTCGCTCCCCGGCCCGCTGATGCGCCACAGCGCGCCGCCGGCCTGCGGGGTCAGGCGGCTGCTGACATACAGCACATCCGTCCCCGGCTGGAAGGCGAGGCCCACCGGCGAGAAAAAATCCCCGGCGTAGCGTTCGGCGCTGCCATCAGCATTCAGCACATAAACCGCGCCCGCACGCGACCCGCCCTCCTCGATAACTGTCGCGTACAGCCGGTCATCCGGCCCATAGATAATCTGCGCGGGCTGGCCGGGGAACTGGCCCACATAATCCAGCGTGTAGCCCTGCGGAACCCGGATACGCTCCTTAAACCCGTCAATATCATCTGCGCAGGGAAAGTCCCCGCAGCTCCAGCCCTCCGTCGCGGCCAGTTCAGCCGGCGGATTCAGGTAGGCACGCGGCGCGCCTTCCCGCGCGGGGGGCGTCAGCGTGAGCAGTTCGAGTGTGGGTGTAAAGGTCGGCGACGGGGTACGGGTGAGCGTGGGCGTCGGGGTACGGGTGGGTGTGCGCGTGGACGATGGGGTGATGGTGGGCGTCAGGGTGAAAGTTGGCGTGAGCGTCGGCGTCGGGCTGTACACGGGCGCTCCGGCTCCGATCTCTGTGGGCACGATGGTGGCCTGAAAAGTCTGGCCCTGCGGGGTACAGGCGGCGGTCATGCTGAACGCAGCCAGCCAGAGTATGGACGCATAACGGGAAATACAATTCACCGGCAAAATAACTTCCTATTGCAGTTACCAGTCGCCAGTTCAGGCTGTGACCTTCAACGACTCTGGATATTTGCGATGATCGCTTATGGACTTTTTGCTGACGGGCAACATTCAATTCTTACAGGCTGAG
>CAZKIB010000310.1:0-4252 GCA_964552425.1 uncultured Anaerolineaceae bacterium
TGTGGTAAACTCGTGCTTTCATTCAGACTATGAAAGAGACTTCTATGGCCTTCGATGTCCATCAGGTCCGCGCACAGTTTCCATCCTTGAATCACATGGTGGCACATGGGGGCCGGCTGCCGGTGTTTCTGGATAACCCGGCCGGCACACAGGTTCCGCAGCGAGTCATCGACGCGGTGGTCCATTACTTCACCCGCATGAATGGCAATTCTGGCGGTTTGTTTGCGACCAGTCAGCGCACCGATGCGATGGTCGCCGGGGTGCGCCAGCAGGCCGCCGATTTTCTCAACGCGCCGTCACCTGATGAAATTGTTTTTGGCCCCAACATGACCACGCTGAATTTTGCGCTGAGTCGCGCGCTGGCGAAAACCCTGAAACCTGGCGACGAAATTGTCCTTACACGCATGGACCACGACGCCAATGTCCAGCCCTGGCGGCGGATCGCTGAGGATTATAATCTGGTGGTACGCTGGGTGGACATTATCGAGCCGGAATGTGTGCTGGACCTTAACACGCTGGAAGCGGCACTTACGGATAAAACCCGCATTGTCGCAACTGTCCACGCCTCGAACGCGGTTGGCACGATTAACCCGGTGCGGCAGATTGCGGAGATGGCCCACGCCGCCGGGGCGCTGTATGTCGTTGACGCTGTCCAAAGCGCGCCGCATATCCCCATTGATGTGCAGGCCATCGGCTGCGATTTCTTACTGTGTTCAGCCTACAAGTTTTTTGGCCCGCACATCGGCCTGCTGTGGGGGCGTTATGATCTGCTGGCCGAACTGCCGGTCTACAAAGTGCGTCCTTCCAAAGACAAACCCCCGCACCGTTGGGAAACTGGTACATCGAGTTATGAAACCATCGCGGCGGTGGGCGCGGCGCTGGATTATCTGGCGGATATTGGCCGCACCTATGGGGCTGAATTGCAGCCGCAGTTCGCGGGGTTTAGCGGGAACCGGCTTGACCTGAAAACGGGCATGGCCGTTCTTGGTGAATACGAGCGCGAACTCGCCGCCCATCTGATTGAGATGCTGCTGACTATACCCGGTGTAAAAATCGCCGGAATAACCGATCCCACTCGCCTTGCGGAACGTGTGCCAACGGTTGTATTTGTGCGCGAGGGGCATTCGCCGGATGCAATCGCCGAATATCTGGCGCAGCAGGACATCTACGTCTGGTCGGGCAACTATTACGCGGTGGAGATCATGGCGCGGCTGGGCCATGCTGAACATGGCATGGTGCGGGTGGGGCTGGCGCATTACAACACACATGCCGAAATTGACCGGCTCGAAGCGGCGCTCTGGCGGATGTAATCAGGGTACGGGCAGCAGGATAAACCCATCCGGGATCGAATCGCCGGCAGGGTCCAGCAAAGGCAGACGTTCACTGCTGATGGGGTCGACCCAGCCGATGCGTAAAAACAGCTCGCTGGCAAGCACTTCTGCGTTCAGCGGGAAGAAGAGGTAATCCGATACCGGCTGGTCAGGCTCCCAGGTGGATGTGGGCGCATATCCCCCTTGTGGCGCGCGATCCTGCTGCTGGATAATCTGGCCGTTTGCATCCACCAGATGCACGAACCACGCCAGATTTTGCTCTGGTGGTGTGCGGGCCTGCCAGTTCAGTGTGACCCGCAGACCGCTGGCTTCTCGCTGGATACCGTAATCCGATAATAGTATAGGGCCGAACTGCCATCCGCCGGGTTGGTCAGGAGGGGTGGTTGGATTCAGATCGAACAGCAGAGCGCGGTTTTCCCGAAAGATCGTTTCCCGCACAAACGAAGCTTTTTCCCAGAGGGCCTGCTCCTGCCAGTTTTCGGCGCTGGCCGGTGGAAACCAGGTGATAAACCACGCCAACCCGCTTTGCTGCATTGCATAATCCCACAGCCCGGCGGTCAGCGGGTCGTCCGGTGAAGTAGGAGCGTTGGTCGTGATGACTCGCGTATGGGTCTTTAAGTCCAGCAGATTCTCGTTATAGCTGGTGCTGGCGGCGATCAGCAGGTCAGCAGGCATAAGTTCCTGCCGGACAGCCTGCGCGATATTCATCTGATGACCCTGGCGGGCGGTTGCAACCGGTGTAGCCAGAACCATCAGGAGGCCAAAAACAATGGCCTGTCGATGGGTTTTTGTGTAGTGATAGGTTAAGAATCCGGCAGCCAGCAGACCGACAACCAGCAGCATATGAATCCCATCACTCTGTTTGAACAGAGCCGGTTGCAGCGCCTGCTCACCGGACAAGGCTAACCGGAACTGGGCAATCACCGGGCTGACATCCCACCGGAAGATGACTTCGGGTTCATAGTCGATGAAAAACCCATCAACGACTGTGCTGGCGAAGTGTTCATACAGGTAGATGACATGCGGGAGAAAGCTGAACAGGGTGGCGACAGCCTGAACAGCGAACGAGCATGTGACCAGTACGCCAAAAGCGAGTGTCATCAGACGGTGGCGCGGTATAAGCTCAATAACCGGCAGCAGGCACAGCACCAGCAGGGGTGTCACCGGGACAAGAAAGCGCGGCCCCCACACCACCCCGCCGTGCCAGCTCCACCAGCTTGCGTAGGTGATGATCTGCACGGCGACCAGCGCCAGGATGATACCCGCGAATGCCGCTTTCTGACGCCACAGCAGCAGCGCGCCGGGCACAGCCAGCATCAGCACCGGGTTATACCAGACGACACCGCGATAAGGGCTGACCAGCAGGCCAAACAAACCCATCTCGAACGGGACTGTAAAGCCCTCGCCTTCAGCAAAGTTGTAACCACTTTCCAGCAGGCTGCCAAAACGCGCGCCGTTGTAGGCCATGAGCAGTAAGACACTCAACACAAAAGGGGCTGTCAGAGCCGCCAGGTGAGGTATACGCCAGCGCCGGGGGTTCAAACCGAAAATATAAAACCCGATGAGCGGGGCCATCACCGCATAGGACAGGTTGATCCCCGGCAGCAAACCCAGCGCCACGCCGCAGACAACGAGTGTGCGCCAGTCATTATGCTGGCGATAGCGCCAGGCGGCCATAACTGCCAGCAGCAGCAGCAGCGCGGCCAGCGGTTCGCCAAACAGCGACGTGGTATAGACGATGGCGAACGTTCCCAGACCGTAGACCAGGCCGGAGATAAATGCGCTGCGGGGGCGGCAGCCCAGCCAGCGAGCAAGGGTATAGATCAGCACGGCGGTCAGCGCGGTGATAATTGGATTCAGCAGCACAGCCGCTGCGCGCACGGGCAGAAAGGGTATGGCATCAGCCAGCGCGACCAGCGGGATTAAGAACAGCGAAGGTGTCACGCCCTTTTTGGAGTAGAGCAGGCCATCCACCCCGAAACTGCCCATCCGGGCCAGCGGTGGCAGCAGGGCCTCTGCCGAGCCAAGAACTATGATGTCCGGGGTTCCATAATTGAGAAAACTGGATGTGACCGCCAGCGTGGCCTGGCCGTCAATCGAACCTGGCTGGCCCGTGTATACCAGCATATAGGCGGCCAGCAGCAGGCCAAACAGCAGCATCCGCAGACGTGTATCCGGCGATACAGGGGAGTTGATGGATTGGGTCATTCGATGATTGCTATGAGGTAAACGAGGCTGGCTAGCCGATAATTTCTTTGGATACAGCCGCCGCCAACTGCGCGCTCACCAGTTCCAGCATCAGGACATTTTCCTGCGTGATGGAACCGGGCGTTTCCCGGCAGGCGACCAGCACCCCGTAGCGCTGGCCGCTGAAGACCACCGGCACACAGGCAACAGTCCCCAGACGTTCCCGTTTGACCAGCGGGTGGGTCGGTTCATCATTCGGGCCGGCGGTGCGGCTCTGTCCGCTTTGCGCGACCCAGGCCATCAGATCGGTGTCAGCGGCCTGTTTAGGCGCGACAGACTGAAGGGCGTTCGCACCGTCCTGTGCCTTGAGCGTGAGCCGCAGCGGATTGAGGCTTTCCAGACGATAAAAGGCGACGTACTGGTAATCCATATCCATGCAGGCAGAAACCGCCGCCTGCTGCTTGCCATATTCGCCGGATGCTTTGCGAAGCTGCTTGGCGAAATCACGCACCGCAGGCAGACTGTCCGCCCGCAGGGTTTCAAGCTGGCGGTCTGACATCAGGCGGGTAATACGCTTGATGAGATCGTGATTTTCAAACGGAGTCGTGCTGATTTCATCCGCCTGACCGGGCAGGCCAAAGTCGGCTTCCTCGTCCACGATGATAATAAACAAACGCGGGTAGGAATGGCGTACATCCGCGATAAATTCATACACATCGCCAAGTTGGTTATCA
>CAZKIB010000310.1:4271-6510 GCA_964552425.1 uncultured Anaerolineaceae bacterium
CAATCACCAGGACATCGGTATGCTGGTCATGGTCTGCGAGGGTGTTGAGCGCATCATTGCGGGACGACACGATTTGCAGGCGAAAATCCTTGTTTTCGGTGAGATTCTTATAGTAACGCCCGGCATTATCCCGTGGGACAGCCAGCAGGATGTTAACCAGATTGGACATGGAATGAATTCTCCTTTGTGCAGCTATATTCATTTTAACATACACACCCGGCCCGGCGTCTATAGGTTTTCTGCGGCAGCCAGGACCAGCAGAATAAGCTGCCGCAAACCGGCTGCGACAGGTTCCAGCTCCACATATTCATCCAGACGGTGGGCGTTGCCGCCGCGTGTGATGCCGACGGTCACTGCGGGGCAGCCAGCGGCCAATGGGATATTCGCGTCGGTGCTGCCGGTTTCCAGTACCCCCTGCCCGCCGACCTGGGCGACAGCGGCCAGCGCCATCTGGACGAGCGGATGATTCATATCAAGGCGTCCGGCGGGGCGATCCCCCACGATTTCAGTTTCGAATTGAAGGTCTGCTGTAACCAGGGATTGGATGTGCTGCTGAACCTGCTGCTCAAGCTGGTTGAGGGCGGCCAGGTCTTCCGAACGCAGGTCCAGCCACAAGCCGGCGCTGGTGGCGATGACGTTGATTCCCTGACCGCCCTCAATCATGCCGATGTTGTAGGTGGTGCGCGGCTCGTGGGGCAGTTCAATCGACAGGATTTTTCCGCCAAGCTGCATAATCCCGTGAATCGCGCTGGGGCGGCCAAAGTGCAGCCAACTGTGCCCGCCGCCTGCTTTGGCTGTGATATGCAGACGCCGGACGGCAATACCGGCGTGGTAGATGTGTCCGAAAGCCAGCCCTTCCAGATTGACGATGCTGCCGACCTTCTGCCGAAGGGTATCGAAGGCGACCTTCATGCCGCCCAGATCACCCAGACCTTCTTCCCGGCTGGTTGCCACAAACCAGATGTCGCGCGCGGGGATGATCTGCTGGTCGCGCAGCATCGTCAGCAGCCCCAGCATTCCACCCAGACCAAAGCAGTTGTCACCCAGCCCCGGCCCATGAATCAGATTACCGTCATATCGCAGGGTCAGATCGGTATCGCCGGGGAAAACGGTGTCAGTATGCGCCGAGACCATCACAGCGGGTTGATGAGCCTGCCTGCCCGGCAGACGCCCATAGACGTTGAACACCGCATCCATCGAAAGGTCCTGCAAACCGCAGGCGCGAAAGCACTCCAGCATATATACAGCCCGTTCTTTTTCCCCAAAGGTTGGGGCAGGGATTTGCTGGAGGGTCGTGGATTGTTCAACCGTATAGTGGACCCATCCCGGAAGCTGGGTCCAATCGAGGTTGTAATCCAGTTTACTGATGATTTCGCGCATGATAGAGTCCACCCGGCAGAGTTAAATGATCTCGAAAAATGCTTGGTTGTTTCTTAAACTTCAGGCTATAATCTTCACTCCCAGGTTATCCGGGAGGTGTTTTGTGAGTAAGGCCAGGGTTTTGCTGATCGGACGCAGTCAGGTGAAAGGCCCTGCCTTTCCTGTATCGCTGAAAAAACGTTATGATCTCACCATCGTCGCGAACGGCAAACAGGCCGAAATGATGGCGGTCCAGCAAAAACCTCATGTGATTGTACTGGATGCGGTGTCGCTGCGCACACCGGGAGACCGAATCTGCCAAAACCTGCGCAGCAGCGTGCCGGATGTTCCGCTCATTCATCTTCATCCAGAAGTGCAAGAGGCCGCCAGCAGTTCAGCGGACGCTGTTTTGCACCAGCCCTTTACATCCCGCAAACTGATCAACAGCATTGAACGACTGATTACCTTGAGCGACGATGAGATTATCACGTGTGGGCCATTTTCGCTCAATATTCCCCGGCGAATTCTCATGAATTCTCATCATGAAACGCAGCTTACCCCCAAAGTGGCCCTGCTGCTGGAACTTTTTATGCGACAGCCGGGTGAGACTTTGGACCGCAAAACACTCATGGCGGCTGTGTGGCAGACAGATTATCTGGGGGATACCCGCACCCTCGATGTTCACATTCGCTGGATTCGGCAGGTTATTGAGGAAAGCCCCGGCAGACCGCGCTACCTGAAAACCGTGCGGGGTGTCGGTTACTGCCTGGATGTATCCGCGAATGGCAGAAGATAAGGGTTCTGAAACAAAAAAGCCGACAATGCAAGGTCGGCCTTCAGATTCATGTCTGGGGTTTGCGCTGCTTAGTTTTGCCGCGCC
>CAZKIB010000311.1:0-573 GCA_964552425.1 uncultured Anaerolineaceae bacterium
GCGCTTGCCCCAGTTGCCGATCTTGCTGACGATATAGACATTGTGGCGGATGCCGGCCAGCGCGGTTCCCAGCCGCTGCTCTGACAGGCCGCCGGGGATGCCATAGGATTCGGCAGTATCGAACAGGTTGACGCCGTGATGATATGAGGCGCGCACGGTGGCCCAGGCGGTGGCGTCGTCCAGGTCGCCCCACTGGTTGCCGATGTTCCAGCAGCCCATACTGACCGCCGAAACCGGCCAGCCAAGTTTACCAAATTCCTTGAGGATCATGTCTGTTTAATCTCCGCCAGTATCTTCGCGTCTTCGCTTTCCTTGTAAAACTCATCCAGAGGGTAGCAGCCAGAAACCAGCCCGTTGCGCGGCCCGGTGGTGCAGTCGCTGAAGGTGCGGCAGAACAGTTTGCGTTTGAGAGGATTACCTTCCAGCACGTCGGCGGGCAGGTCCGGGTAAGCCAGCACCATGCGCCCCAGGCCGACAAAATCCATCATGCCTGCGTGGACGACATGCTGCGCCACGTTGGGAAGCCATTCCTGAAGGTAGGAATAACCTGTGCCCACGCACAGCAGTTCCGGG
>CAZKIB010000311.1:583-6492 GCA_964552425.1 uncultured Anaerolineaceae bacterium
AGATCGGGATGCGCCTGCTTGAGCCGGGCGGTGACGGCGATCTGCCGCGCGACACCGGCCAGCGGGTCTTCCGGCGGCTGGTAGCCATCCGACGGCGGGAACAGGGCCGGACGCTGAATGTGCGGGTTATAGTACGGGCTGCCGGCTGTCAGGCACACCATCGGGATACCCAGTTCCACCAGCAGATCGAGGAACCTGAACGGCTCGGTCAGGTCGATGCCGGTTCCGCTGCCATCGCCGCCAAAGGCGTAAGGGTAGCCGTTGGGATACGGCTCCGGTTCGCCGGTCTGATCCGCGCCTGGTCTGAAAGGCAGCCAGTCAAAGGCGCTCACCCGCACGCCGATGTTCAGCCCCGGCGCTTCGGCGCGCACCCCCGCGACCAGCTCGCGCAGGAAGCGAGTGCGGTTCTCAAAACTGCCGCCGTAGGGGCCAGGCCGGTCAATGGCGCTCAGGAATTCATGCCCCAGATAGCCGTGACAGTGCTTGAGATCGACCCAGGCAAAACCAGCCTGCTGCGCCAGCTTTGCCGCTTTGATAAAGTCGTCAATCAGCCGTTTGATGTCGTCGTCGCTCATCAGCGTCGAATCGTCGCTGATGCCGAATTTTTTATCGAGTACCGGGTGGCGGTAGAGTGTCTGCGGTTCCAGGCGTTTTTTGTCGTTCGGGCGGCAGAAACGCCCGGAATGGGTTAGCTGCAAGCCGATGTACAGATCATCCGTCCTCCCGAAACGTTCCGCGTGTGCCTTTACCAGCGTTTCGCGCAGCGCCGCGATGTCGCCCAGCGTATCCGGTGTCAGCATCAACTGGTTGGGATTGGCGCGTCCATCATGCCGCACGGCCACCGCCTCGCCGCCCCAGATCAGCTTGGCCCCGCTGATGCCGAAGCGCTGCCAGCGGCGGATGGTGTTGGGCGAGGGCCGGCCATCGGGCGTGCCGTCCCAGCCTTCCATCGGTAGAATGCACCAGCGGTTGCCGATGGTGACATCCCCGACCTGGTAGGGCTGCGCCAGCGGCGATTCCGGCGCGCAGAGTACCTCTTCGTCAAAGGGCAGCTCCGCGCCGATCTGCTGGCAGTATTCGCGGAATTGTGCGGCGGTGCGCAGCTGCGCGACCCGTTTGTAATGTGGCATGAGATCAAACCTCTTTTAATGAACACAAAGATTCGCAATATTTTCTTTGCGTCTCTGCGCCTTTGCGTTTGAAATTTCTACAACCTCTGGATATGAATGCCCCCATCGACATTGATGACCTCGCCGGTGGAGAACGGCAGATAGCCTTCGGCGATGGCGACGCAGATTTTCGACACATCCTCCGGCTGGCCCCAGCGGCGGATAGGCGACAGGCCCTCGGCGATCAGCTTGTCATACTTGGCTGTGACCACGCTGGTCATATCGGTGGCGATAATACCGGGGCGGATTTCGTAGACATTCACGCCTTCGTTGCCCAGCCGGTCTGCATACAGTTTGGTCATCATCGCCATACCCGCTTTTGAAACGCAGTATTCGGCGCGGCTGGTGCTGCTGACATAGGCGCTCATCGACCCCATGTTGATGATCTGCCCGTGCGTAATCACGCCATCACGGATCAGTTCGATCATGTTTTTGGCGACGGCCTGTGTCAGAAAGAACGGGCCTTTGAGGTTGACATTCATCACCTCGTCGTAACTTTCCTCGCTCATCTCCAGAATATCGACGCGCTGGCGGGGGGCCATCCCGGCGTTGTTGACCAGCAGGTCGATGCGCCCGTAGGTCAGCAGCACCTGGGCCAGCAGATCATCGCGGTCCTTTTTGACGCTCACATCGCCCTGAATGGCCTGCGCTTTGCCCCCGGCGGTCTCCACCAGCGAGACACATTCGGCGGCGGCTTCGACATTCCCGCGAAAATTAATCACCACCGTCCAGCCCTTTTCGCCCAGGCCGCCAGCTACCCCCCGACCAACCCCCCGGCTGGCTCCTGTCACCAGCGCCACTTTACCGGCTGACATCGGCAATCACCTTGCTCACAGCTTCCAGAAAGAAATACTCGCCCCACATGACGCTTTCATCCACACCCAGCCCCTTACGCTGGTGATACATGCCGTGTTTGAGAATGCCTTCATAACCTTCGTCGTTATACGCGGTGAATTCCGGCTCGGTCAGCGTGTCGATAATGTTCAGGGCGTAATCATGATAAAACCTGGCTTTCAGAGAGTCGCCGGTCAATTGGGCCAGTTGCAGCATCCCGCTGGCCGCAATCGCCGCCGCCGAGCTTTCAAATTCATAAGGCGGGTTCGGCTCGGACCAGTCGTTGGGCGGCACGCCGTGATCGGGCGTATGTTCGATGTAATAATTGGCATTGGCCTCGGCGGTTTGCAGATAGCGCGCATCCCCGGTCATGCGGTACATCGTGCCGAAACCGTACAGCGACCACGTTAAACCACGCGCCCAGGACGAATCATCCCGCCAGCCCTGATGTGTGCTTTCGCGCAGGAACTCGCCGGTTTCAGTGTTAAAAATGCCGTCGTGCGACGTGCTGCCATCCCCGCGCACCAGATAGCGCCGCGTCGTCAGGCAGTGCTGGTTGGCGATGCGCAGCAGGTTGGCGTCGTGGGTCTGCTGTCCAGCATAGCAGATAATGCCCACATTCATCATGATGTCGATAAACAGGCTTTCCGGGGCCACGAACGAGGGCAGATACTGGCCCTTCTCGCGGAAACGTGACGCGGCGGTCTGGCCGGCCTCGATAATGACCGCATTCAGCGCCGGGTCGCCGGTCAGGTCGTACCAGCGTTTCCAGGTCGACCAGAACAGAAAGCCCAGGTCATGCACATTGCGATCTGTTTTGCGATGTTCAATGTGGCGCGAATAATGCTCGGCCTTCTCGCGGAAATACGGGTCATTGTTCTGCTCATAGATCAGCCACAACTGCCCGCCGAGAAAGCCCTCGCACCAGTTCGTCCAGGCTTCACCGCCGTGTTTCCATTTTCCGTTGACCGTGTAGAGCGGGAAATAATCGGGATGCGTCTCAACCAGATGTTTAAGCTGTTTTTCCGCCAGTTGAAAGGTGTTATGGCACTTTTCAAGAAGTCTTATTTTGTCCGTCAAGGTGTATCCCCTTCTCTGTGGATGGTTCATTGAACGCCTCACCTCCGGCCCGGCTATGCGGGGAGATGGGATGAGGTCAACTCAGGACTGCGCATCTTCCAACTGTAAATGCTGATCCAGATAATTGACATAGGCCCCTAAAGCCGCCTGATTATGCGTGTGGACAATCCGTTCCAGCGTCTCCGGGTCCCGGTTGCAGATGGCCTCGAACATCTGCCAGTGCTGCTGGTGCGCTTCGGTCACACGCTGAGCGAACACGTCCTTGAGCTGATAGTGGCTGCGCAGCCGATCCCAGTGGGCGAGGGCCTTGTCCATCATCTTCTGCACCAGCGGAGTCCCGGCGCGTTCACAGATCATCTGGTGAAAGCGCACATTCACCGCCGACCAGCCATCGGGGTCGTCCAGCAGATCGTCCATCTGCTTCAGGCAGCGTTTCAAATCCTGCCAGTCGGTATCATCAAGACGCGCACAGGCCGCCCGCCCGCTGATGACTTCCATCGCTTCCAGCAGGCCAAATATTTCGATAATCAGGCTGGCATGAATGTCGGTGACGGTGGCCCCGACATGCGGCTTGCTGACAATAAATCCGTCCGCTTCGAGCTGGCGCAGCGCTTCGCGGATAGGAATCTGGCTGACCCCAAGTTCGCCGGCCAGTTCATCAATGACCAGCCGTGTCCCCGGCGCCAGTTCTCCATGAATAATTGCGGCTCTTAAAGAAGCATAAACCAGTTCATTTTTGCTGCGGATGGGCTGAATTTGCTGCATCACGCCACCCTGAATGAGAAATTGTATATCCTATAGTATCCTACCCATGCAAAACCGGAAAAGCAAATCTGACGCGCTCGAAAACAGGTGAGATTGGACTGGCGTGGTATCATAGAATATCCATCAGGATCAACGGGCAGAGTTGTCCGCATACTTTTACCACAGGCGGCGGGCGGCTGGCATGATCCAATCGAGGCGGAGAGGAAACCAATAGGACCATTCTGATGTCGTACAATGAACTATCAGGCAGTATCCACAGAGGTGGTTTTAACCTGGACTACCGGATCGAAGGGGCGGGCCGGGATGTCCTTGTAATTGGGGACACAATATACTACCCGCGCACTTTCTCTAGCGGCCTGCGCCAGCACCTGCGCCTGATCTTTTTCAGCCATCGGGGGTTTGGACGGGCCACCGCCCCGTTTACGGATGCGGACTTTGCACTGGATGCACTGGTTGAGGATATGGAAGCGCTTCGCCAGCATCTTGGTTTATCGAACGTGGTGCTGTTGGGACATTCGGGGCATGGCTATATGGCGCTGGCCTATGCCAGAAAGTATCCTGAACATGTGTCTCATCTCGTCCTGCTGGCGCTGAGTCCAGACAGCACCCCGACCAGTTTTCAGGCTGCTGACCGGTATCTTGAGGAATCGGTATGCCCGGAGCGCAAAGCAGCACTGGAAGCCAGTTTGCGGCATCTCGCCGCCGAGATTGAAGCCAACCCGCAGGAGGCTTTTATTACCCGGATGCTCCGCTCTGGCCCGCGCATCTGGTACGATTACACCTTTGACGCCAGCCATTTGTGGGCAGGGGTGCAGATCATCCCGGAAATGTTTGATTATGTCTGGGGCAGGGTGTTCCGTGAGCCTGGCATCACTGAGGGTCTGAATACTCTGGAAAAGCCCGTGTTCCTGGGACTGGGACGCTATGACTACTGGAATCCAGCGCATCTGTGGGAGCCGGTTCGCGGCCAGGTCCGCGACCTGCGCATCCGCGTTTTTGAGCGAAGCGGTCACACGCCCCAGTTGGAAGAAGCGGTGTTATTTGATCGGGAAGTGCTGGCGTGGCTGGCTGAAAAAGTGTAAGCGAATAGCGAGTGAGGTATAAAATTGTGGCACATTATCTGGTGAAGGCGCGGCCCCCGGCCAATCTGGACGCCCTGCGCAGGCAGCTTGACAGCGGCGAAATCAGCGTCATGCAGCCGTTTGGCGGTGAAGTGCAGCAGTGTTTGCTGAACGCCCGCCTGGACCCGGACGGCTGGGCGGTGTGGGAGGAAAACTGCTATTGCAGCCCGCCCCTCAAACAGGAGCGCGCCGCTGTGCTGGATCAGTATTTCGCGGACCTGACCACTGAAACGATCCGCAAAGGCGAGGGCTGGGCGCAGATTGAATCGTTACCCTCGCTGTGGGGGGACTGATTTACGCGCTGACCACTGCGAAACATCAGTGATTTATCTGGCGTGTCTATAACACCAGCGATTTGTCAATCTCATCGTAGTCGACGGCCAGTTCACGCCAGGCGCGGCCCAGACGCTTGAAGCCTTCCTCGATCTCCGCCGGGCCGTGTGTGCTGTAATTCAGGCGGATGCGGTAGCTGCCACAGCCATTGGTATAAAACACGTTGCCAATCGCATAGGCTACGCCCATATGCACAGCGGTAATGTACAGTTCTGCCGCGTTCGGCCCGGTTTTGGGAAGCTGCACCCACAGGTACATACCGCCTTCGGGGCTGTTCCAGCGGCTGCCGGGCGGCAGATAACGTTCGGCGGCTTTGATGGCAAAATCACGGCGGCGGTGCAGTTCGCGGTTGTTGCGCTCCAACTGCTGCGCCAGCACCCCGCGTTCCAGCATGACGTGAATGGCGCGCTGGTTCAGGCCGGGGGTAGCAATGTCAGCGGCCTGTTTGACGCGCACCAGCCGTTCGTAATGGCGCGAGTCGCTGATGATATAGCCGATGCGCAGGCCGGGCAGCATCATCTTGGTAAACGCGCTCACGTGGATCACGATGCCGGTGTCATCCAGCGCCTTGAGCGGAGGTTCGTGTTCACCCTCGAAGCGGAATTCA
>CAZKIB010000312.1:0-5181 GCA_964552425.1 uncultured Anaerolineaceae bacterium
ACCCGCACAGCTTACGTCATACTGCTGCGATGGTCGCCAGTGAAACCGGCACAATGCGCCAAGTCATGAACTTGCTGCGACACAGCGGAATGCGCGTGACCAGCATCTATCTTGACCACCTGTTGGAGCAAGATGTATCTGAGATGGTTGAAACACTGGATGCGGTGTTTGCCTGACCGCCGACAACCCACCTGTGGCGCGGCGGCAGGGCGAACGGGATGGCAAAAAGAATGCCCCCAGATTGTGTGTCTGGGGGCATCATTTAGTATATCAATCCGAGATTAGCTTTTCATAAAACCCCCAATACCCCATGTTTTGCAACTTGTTCCGTACTTCGGTTTCCATAATCTGTGCGAAATCATGAGGTGTAGTAATCAAAGCACTATGAGCTACAACAAAATAGTCAATACAATCCGCTATTGTTGCCAAACCTTGTTCTTCTAAGACTTGAATTGCATTCTTGGATAGCTCAAGCTTTCCGATGGAGATATTGTAAAGTCCCAAATACATCGGATCATCCCGAAAACTGTCTGGCATTCAAAGCCCCTTTCATTTTCTTTAACCGATGAAACAAAATTTGACAACAGGTGGGGTTGGTTTTGCCAACCCCACCGCCTATTTGTGAATTACAACTATCTCATCTTGATAGATGCTTCAGCACGAGCTTCCAACATTGTTTTGACTTCCCGGACAAGTGTATAGTGGAGGAATATCGAATGCAGCACCATAGCGATATGGACTTCTGTACTGTGTTATGGATGGATGATTCCAAAGAGAATCCTCTGTCCAAAGTATACCACCATTATAGTAGTCCTTAGCATCATTGAAATCCGGTAAAGCTAACAGTCCTGCCTGTGTCCCCCGCACAACCCAGTGGTTTGTGTTCATCCACGCATCAACCTCGGCTATGCGACCAGTTATTGACGGACATACCAAACGTTGACCTCGGATGCGCTCCGATTCAAACAAATTGTAGTATTGTCCAGCATGACGCAACTCATGGACGACAAATGCCATGATGTCTGCCCTTGTACGGTTCTGAAATCCGGGACGTGGAATAAGCAGAGAACCAAGTGACGCTCTAACTTGTCTTGGTCGCCCAAGATCAGTTGGGTTAGTTCTAACCTCGGAAAAGGTTGTTGGGTTACGCCCAACAAAGGCAGCTTGTATACCCATCCAAGCATTTCCAAAGATTGGATTAACCCCTCCTTGCACCATTAACCACCAGTCAAATGGTTGAGGACCGACGGCAAAAGCAGTGCGCTTTTTAATGTTACACATCACATCTTCCATCTCTCTGGAAGTGTCGAATGGTTCCATGCTCCCCGGTGGGTGATTCGTTGGACAATCTTCATTATCAGGGGTTGGTAATGGTATTGGTACTGGTGTACGTTCAGGCTGCTGTTCAGGTTCATTATCAGGCGATTCGTGTCGCCTAAATGCATCTTCCACAATCCTTTCAGCTTCAGCTAACATCAAACCTGTCGCCTCAGCTACCTCATCAGCAACCATACTTATAGCAACAGCGGCGGTCACACCAAGCGTTGCCATAATGCAGAGAACTGTACCACCGCAAAGCACGAATTCACCAATAGGTCCATCAATTGGGATTGCAGCAGCACCAACACAAGCTCCCGCGCCAATACCGCAAATCCCTTCGATTTGCCTACCCGTTGGATCGACAGCGTTGATAACCCTACCTTCAACCCAGCCATACCCATTCAGACTCATCGGTCTGCCAGCCATGCCCTCAAACGGATCAAGCGACAGCCAGCCACCCATCGCCGGATTGTAGTACCGCGCCCGATGATATTGCAGCCCGATGGGATCACGCATTTCGCCTGTACCGACAAACGGCATAGCAAAACTGCCCTGTTCCCCAAAGGGATTCAGATAGGGATCAAGATGGCGACTGGCTTGAACCGCCAGCATGTGGTCAACTTCAGCCCGAACAGAACCCTGTGCATCCTGAACCGCCCATGTCCAGTTACCAGCGTTGTTCTCCATCGTATGGATACCGCGTGGTCCATGAACATAGCGGTCTGTATTGCCACCTGTCGTTGCCGCGATAACTTTTGCCAGCCCCGGCTGCGTGTCCAGCAGGTATTGAGTCACGACGGGACTCGATGTGCCAATCGCCTGCGCGATGCGGTTGCCCACCCCATCGTAGGCGTAAGCAGTCAGTTCAGCCGGTGTGCCATTGTCCACTTCCAGCAAGCGATTTACCCGATCCCATGTGTACTCATTGACACCATCATCGGTCAGGTTGCCATTGTTATCATACGTCAGCGAGTTCGTGCCATCGTTGGTCATCTGGTTGGCAGCGTTGAAGGTGCGCGACACGCCATCCATGTTGACCAGATTACCGGCTAAGTCGTAGCCGTAGGTGTAGACGGTTGAGCCGGAGTCGTAGTCAGCTTCAATCAACCGGGATAGGTTATCGTAGGTGTACTGGATGGTCTGCTCTTCGTAGGTCGTTGCCAGCACCTGAAGCTGCTTGAAGCCCACCTTGTAGCCGCTGCTGGCCGCGTTCTTCTCCACCCGGCTGCGGATCTCCAGGACATGCGTCCCGGCTTCCAACTGGATGTTGACGCTGCGCTCCCCGGCGCTGGCGGCATAGGCGTCGAAGCTCTCCCAGAGGGTGGCGTTGATGTAGACATTGAAGATGCTTACATGAGATGTGTGTTCAAAAGACCGGTATTGAGTACCTTTGCGACCATTTCGGCGCGTGAGTTGACATTCAGTTTCAGAAATATCCGCTTGGTATACGTGTTCACAGTACAGGGCCGCAGGCGCAGTCTGGCGGCAATCGCCTTGTTGGGCAGCCCCTTCGAGATCAGATGCGCAATCTCCTTTTCACGCGGGCTGAGTTGAGGCCGCAGGGACTCAACCAGATGATGAAACTGGACAATCGAAACCCGGTAGATATGACCGTCTACACACAGTTCAAACGTGAGACGCCGCTTCACATCATCATCCGCGCCTGAATCATGGCCGTGTGCCTCGTCTGCCACATCCAGTAAACGACGCAGCGCAGTTTCCAGTTCAGAAGTCCCATTCGATACCCGGTTGGTGGGCGCTTTGATTTCAAACTCCAGATTCACGGTTGCTGCCACCCTTCCTCGACTCTGCTTAACAGATAAGGTTCTGCAATGCTGCTTCATCCATATAAAGGGCACAGCAGCCAGTTTATCACACAGGATTTGTGGCAAGACTGTTGACAATAGGATCAGTGTCCACTGTGCGAGGGGCACAATCGCGTGCCCCTTACGTTCGTGGAAAGCTGGTTATAGTTGTTCGACAAGGAGGATAGGTTCGCCAATCTGGGTACTACCGTGCAGGTTGGTGATAAACTGAATAACATCCAGCACGTCAGGGCCGTTGGGATTGCCCACAGGAACACCCTGTAGCGCCATGTCAGCGAAAATGCCGCTCATGACCGCAGTTGCGAACGACGTACCTGACCACCAGGCCATACCACTCTCATTGTCAATAGTCATCTGTCCATGCGGATCGGGAAACTTGGGATTGCTGTATGCTCCCAGAATGGACGTACCCGGCGCGCAAACGGATTTCAGGCGCGAGGGACTGATTTTATCCGGTTGCCCCTCCGCAGCCCCACCGAGTGTCACCACCCCAATCAGCGGCGGCGCATCCGCCTGGTTCGAATACCATGCGCGAGTGCCATCCTTGTTCAGCGCGCCTACGCCGATGACTGCATTATACGCGGCAGGATAGCGTGCCTGCGGGGCCTGTAGCTGCCCCGCGTTGTTTTCCGAAGCTTCATTTCCGGCGGCGGCAACAATGATCGCATTCAATGTGCGTACTGTGCTGTCAACCGAATCTTCCAGGTCACGTTTTTGACCCTGAACGGTTTGAATCGGAAAGAGCAGTGGAGCCAGACTCCGCTGGATGAACGGCAGGCTAAACATCGGAAGCGCTTCCAGAATTTCGTCAGCCAATCCGAAATCAATACACAAACTCATATTGATAATCATTGGAGCAGTTGGATTCGGGACAATGCTGTGGATGGCCGCCAGACCGCTGGCAATAGACGCAATCGTGCCCCTGCCCCACTTGTCCAGTACTTCGATCAGATAAATGTTTGCATTGGGAGCCAACTCATGAACAATCCCGGCAATAAACAAGCCATGATCGGGCATCTCGTAGCCACCGTAGCGCCGATAGTAATCTGCTACCTGCGAATCAGCCGCTGCCAGGGCTGGATCAGGTGGCAGATCAGCCGCTGGAAACGTAATATTCAGCCGAGGATCATGCGCATAGACAATATTCAGATTGCCGCGCAGCCACGCAAGAAGCTCATTATCCCGTGTACTGTTCGCTGTGCTTGTGAGCATCGGCTCTGGCGGCGCGGTATCCAGAATCACCACATTGACGGGCTGCTCTGGCTGAGTGCCAACTTCGTAACACCGCAGCAACTCGATCATTTTCGGCATGACACAGTCCAGCCGCTCTTTTATGAAGGGCTTCGGTAACACGGACGGCGTGGGTGATTGTGCTGTAGCGGATGGCTTCGGCTCCGGGGTTGGCCTTCCGGTTGGGCCACCGCCCGGCATGTGCCCCTGACCGCCAAATAACCAGTTTGGCCCGACATATTCCAGCGCTGTTTCGGGAAAGCCTTCCAGCAGATTGACACGATTTTCGTCAATCCAGACCAGTAATCTCCCCAAATTCTGCTGCTGCTGAATCTCGCTGCCAGCGGCAAGATTGAGCCGGGTGGGGATCAGCACAAAAAACTGAGGCGTTTCAGACTCCGTATAGGTATAGCTGTCGCTGTCAAAGCGGATGATGGATTGTTCACGGTTGAAACTGAACGTCCCAATACCCTCAAAGCCCGCCTGAATATTATCCAGCAGGGTGTTCTTCAGGCTTTGCAGACTTTCGTCATCTATGCCGCCAGGCGGAACGCTGACCTGAAGGACGAGTTCATTCGGCACAAAATAGCGCAGGAATTCGGTAGGCGGCTTCTCACTCATTTTTCCGTTTCTCCATAATCGAACAATCAATGCGCAGAAAGTGGTTGGTCGCTGCCGATAAGTTCAAAAGCCCCCCAGAACGCGGGATGCAGCCCCGGCATTTTTGTCAGGAGTGTGCGCTGTGCGGCACGCAAAGCAGCGGCGGTGGACGCCCCGGTATCAAGTTGGTGGTAGAGCGCGCTCA
>CAZKIB010000312.1:5191-6485 GCA_964552425.1 uncultured Anaerolineaceae bacterium
TTAATTCCTGTGTCAGCGCATCGCTGACCGGCCACAGGCTGGCGATCACCGCGCCCGCGCCCGCAAACAGAAAGCCACGCCCCAGCCCGATCAGTTCATCGCCGGCAGCCGCCTGGCTGCGCCCGGTTTCACAGGCGCTCAGTGTGACCAGTTCATAGCTCAGATCATGCTGGAAAAGGTCATCGGTATAAAGCGGCCCATCCGCAAGCTGGATGTGTGAAAAATCCGGTTGGTCGATGCGATAATGTCCGTGTGCCGCAATATGCAGCACCTGACGTGGCGGCGCTCCCAGGGTGGAACGACGCGCCTCAGATTCGACATACACCTCCCCTCCCAGTCGTTTGACCACCTCTGCGGCTTCATCACTGGTATGTGGCAGTCTCCCATCCCAGCTGTGTGCCAGCGCCAGCGCACTCCTGGCCCGCTTTGGCACGCGCCGTCCGATCAGGCTGGCAGCGGGCAGCACTACCATAGAATAATGTTCGATGAGGTAGGATTCTCCATCGTGAAGAATATGAAACGGCAGATAATGCAGCGATCCATAAGGCACAATAATCAGCCGTTCGCGTCCCATCATCCGCGCAGCGAGCGGCTCCAGCAGCGCCTGATAAAGCCGTCCGCTGATCTGCCGCAGATAACTTTCCAGGGCATTGGCTTCGTTTGAGGATGCGCTCGTTCTCAGCGCCCGGCGAATATTGGTTTGCAATTTATCGAGCATCTGGTCGAGTTTCGCGGCCTCCACCGGCAGCTTGTGGACTTCAATCGAGTCGTGGTCCAGTGTGAAGGCCCACAGGTATTCGCCGTCATTAAAGTAGGCGATCATCAACGTCCTGTCGGTCAGGTGTGCCTGAATTTCCGCTGCCGTCACCGCCGGCGTGTGGGCGGTGTCCTCATGGGTGCTGTACAGGTAAAGCTGTTCGGTCACGGCGCGCATCCGGTGTTCGCGGCGGGCCGCTTCCTGTGAAGCTTCTTCCAGCGCGATGCTGCCGTGCTGGCGTTCCCGAAAAGCCGCATCATATGCCACCCGAAAATGCCAGTGATGTTCCTCACGCAGGCGATTCAACTCTTCCAGCATAGCCTGAGTCGTGGGGTCACTGCTCAACCAGCGCAGTTGATCCTTCTGGTTCAGGTAGGTCAGCCAGACCTGCGACTTGACCCGTTCGAGAATTTCAAACGCCTGCCGGGGTTGTCCCTGTGTCAGATAAATACGCAGCAGTGCGTGCCATGCGTCCTGCTTATCGGCCAGAAAATCCGGGTGAAACGTCAAAATCAAACGGCGCTGCACGCGGGTAAT
>CAZKIB010000313.1:0-6468 GCA_964552425.1 uncultured Anaerolineaceae bacterium
GCGTCCTTCCCTAAAGGCTTAGCCGTAGGCTTTGAGCCTGCGGTGGAAAATGTCAACACAGCCTAAACATCAAAGGCTGAGTCGTCGGCATCGCGATCCGGGTGCAGCATATCAATGGCCTGCTGCTCATAGGGCCACAGGTCCAGCCGGCTGTGGGCGCGCAGCAGCTTGCGCAGCCGGTGGTAGCCATCGCCATATTCTTTGGCCCATTCACGCGCGAATGCCCCGCTGCGAATTTCTTCCAGAGTGACCTCCATCAGCCGGTGCAGTTTGAGGTCATTAAAGCGTTCCATGCGGCTGAATGTCCCATACTGGCTGGTCAGCGAGGCGACCCGCAGCGCCGGGAACAAGCCTTCCTGCGAGGCCCGCTTGAGCAGGTCCTGCAATTCGCCGGAGAGGTACAGATCAGTAAAGGCCGTTTCAGGCGGATAACCGGCGTCCATGAGAATCTGCGCGGCGGTGAGCAGGATATGATGCAGCATGGGCATGATGGCCTGCTGCACGAAGAGGTCCAGTTCGGCCTCGCGCTCAAACGCAATCTCGATGGCTCCAGCGTCCGGGTGCAGTGAACCGACAGCCTTCGCCAGCGCCAGCACTGTGTCCCAGGCGCGTCCGGTGGCATCCTGTCCGACAGACACAAAGCTGAAGAATCCCTGGCCTGCAAGATAGCGCTCACGCACGGCAATTCCGAGCGTGCGCGGCGCGACCAGCCCGACATCCACAAACGGTGGCGCTTCGATGTACCCAAAGGCGATGTTGTAGGAGCTGGCAAAAATCAGGGTGTCGCCCCGTTCGAGATGCGGGGAGACCTGCTCCAGATAAATTTCTGGCATGACTTCGTCCGGCACGAGCAGCATGATAATATCGACCTGCCGGACGATTTCTGCCGGGTCGGTCACGGTAAAGCTTTCGCTGACGGCCAGGCTGCGGCGTTCATCGTCCTTTTCGCTGACGGTTACGGTCAGCCCGCTGTCACGCAGGTTCAGGGCAATGGGCCGGCCCAGGTTGCCGTAACCGATGACTCCGATTTTTTTGTCAGCCAGAAATTCCAGATCGCCGGCTTCTTCATGATAAACCATTGACATAAGCGACTATCCCGCTGAATAGGTTCGGCTAAAGAAATAACGCCTTCGCGTCTTTCCTGCCGTATCAGTTTTCTAACGTCCTGAAAGGGAAAAAGACCAGACCGGCAGATCATAACCATTCCGGTGGAAACCGAACGTCCGGTAGAGGCGCTGGGATCGGAGATTGCTGATCTGCGTGTTCACGGTGATGGACGCGATCTGACGCTGTGTGAAACGCCGCAGCAGATCATGCAGGAGGATACTGCCCACGCCGCGCCCCTGAGTCTGCGGTGATACAGCCAGACGGGCCAGGTGTGCACCATCCCGATAGAGGGTGCTGATCTGAAAGCCGACCACCTGCTGGTTGATTTCGGCGACAGTGGCGATTTCGGCGACGCGCTGTGCCTGACGAATCTCATCCAGGGTCATCTGCCAGGGTGTCAGAAACGCCGCCTGGTCAATTTCGGTGACTGCGAGAACATCCTGCTGCTGGAATGCGCGTATCGTCACGGGAGCCAGCGGCAGGTCGGGCAGCAGCGTGCTGTGTCTTTCCAGCGTGATAACATCCTCCACGAATGTAAAATCGAGTTCGCGCAGGTAGCCTTTGATCCAGTTGCGCATGATGAGCAGCCAGACTGTTCGAACACCCAGGCTGCGGAGTTCGGGCAGGATGTCATGCCACATGGCGGCCATGATACTGTGCGAGGGGGCATAGTCATTCAGGGCCACAACCCGCAGCCACGAGGCATGGTTGAGCGGGTTGGAAAGCGCGATTAACCCCGCCAGCCGCCCGCCCTGCCAGGCCAGCCGCACCGGCGCAGGGTAGCGAATCAGCCAGTCCATCGGATCATACCAGTCCATGTGGGTATGAAGCTGGTAGCTGTGAAACAGGAGGTCGTCTACGGCGCGGCGATACTGCCGTTCAAAGGGTGTAATGGTGATGCTGGCGCTGGTCATCGCTATCGCTGGCGGCGGTTGTGGATGCGCTGGGCATAGCTGGATGCGGTAATGGCGACAATCTGGCAGCGCCGCCAATCGAGCAGGCGTGTGGCGATACGCTCATCCAGTTCTTCCAACTGTCTGGACGTGGTGAAGATCGTCGGCAGTTGGCCGGTATAGCGATACTCGATAATCTGAAAGAGTTTTTCCCGCACCCAAGCCGAAGACTGCTCGGTGCGCAGATCATCCAGAATCAACAGGGGAATATTCAGCACCATATTAAAACGCTGCTGCAAGGACACGGTCATCGTATTGTTGAAGGTGACACGCAGATAATCCATCAGGTCGGGGACACTGGTAAAAATGACGCTCGTGCCGTGATCGCGCTGGTAATTGGCGATTGCCGCTGCCAGATGCGTTTTTCCACAGCCGTAGGGGCCAATGATGGTCAGCCAACCCTGCGGCGCAGCGGCATACTGCCGGGCGATATTGAGTACATAATCCAGCTTTTTCTGTTCATCTGCGTCAAGGCCCGTTCGGGTATCGAAATTATCCAGCAGCATTTCACGATAGTGCGACAGATTGGTAAGCTGGTTTTCTTCGGTTTCTGCGGGGGTGCGATAATCCGGCGCGGTGATTCGAGCACGCCGGATGAGTTCTTCGTCCAACATGCGGCTGCGAATCCGCCCGTCAATGCGGTCTAAATCGACATTGGTGGTGATGACGGTGGGCAGACGATGATTGTAGCGATAGTTCAGCAGTTGGAACAGTTTTTCACCAGCCCACTGGCTGGGGTTTTCGGCCCCCAGATCATCGAGAATGAGAAGCTGCGCGCCCCGGATGCGGTCAAACATTTCGTCGTAACCGATTTCGGAAGTTGGTCCATAGGTGCTGCGCAGATGGTCGAGCAGGTCTGGCACGGTGATAAACAGCACCATATCGCCATGTGCAAGCCGTTGGTTGCCAACTGCCGCCGCCAGATGCGTTTTGCCGCAGCCGTAAGCGCCCTCCAGCAGGAGCCAGCCATCAGGTTCAAGAGCGAACTGCTGCGCCGTTTTATGAGCCAGCACCAGCGATTCGCGTTCGCTGGTGGTTAACATGGGGCGGGCGATTTCAAAATTGTCGAAATTTTTTCCGGCGAAGGCTTCCAGATTGCTGATGCGCCGCATCCGCGCCTGATGATCGTGATCGACTTCTACCGGGTGATTGGGGCAGCGAAACAGTTTGCCGAAACGTGGGTCGTCCAGGCCGACATCGTAGCTGATAACACCAAGACCGCCGCAGATCGACGGCTGACCACACAGGCCGCAGGGTTCGCCGTTACTCGTCCGGGGTGTTATGGATGAAGGCGGCGTATTTTCCACTGACATATTTTTGCCCATCCGGTTGAGCAAGTCGCCCAGTGAGTCCACGATCTCGTCCTTCTTTCTCCCAGCGATCCAGAATAGCGCGAATATAGCGCCAGGAACGCTTGTTGTGTTCCACCGCCAGCCGCACTGCTTCTTCGAGCCAGAAGGCAGGGAATTCCGCCTCGGCATCCTTCAGTTCTTCGGCGATCATCGGCGTGATTGAACCGATATTGGCTTCGTAAAGCTGGTAGACATTGGGCCGTTCCGGCAGGATTTCAACCGGGTTGTGCGCATCCCCTGGCAGCCAGCGTCCCGCCTCTACCGCTTCTGCCGCCGCGCGGCCTGTCGCTGAATTCATAAAATAGAGCAGTTCGGGCTGGCTGTCCAGTGCCACTTCGACCCGCAGCAGTGTCCCCCGTTCCACCGCGCGTTCGAGCGCCTGTCGCAGCGTTTCGGGCGGGTCCGCCGCTGGCACGGCAGCGCGCAGACTTTCGAGCAGAACCGCGCTGGTCATAAAATCGCGCTGGCGCAGATAGCGTTTCTCACCGTCCTTTTGCAGCAGCGCCCAGATGCAGAACAGCGTCAGTTTCAACTCGGCCAGATCGTCAATCAGCGGCAGCAGATCGCTGAAAAATGGAGCAGGCACTTTGACGAGGCGCGCCTTACCGGCTTTGAATCCCGTGAATTTCTGCATCAGCTTCTGCTCAGATCAATGTTTTGTGCGGTGGCGTCGAGGAAGCGCGTGATTTTTTTGTCGAAGTAAAGCGAAACAACGCCTGTTGGGCCGTTGCGGTGTTTGGCGACGAGGATGTCCGCCTGATGAGGAAACTCGGTGGCTTCGTTGTAAACTTCATCGCGGTACAAAAACATCACAATATCTGCGTCCTGCTCAATGCTGTTGTGGACGATGATGTTATTCGCCACGAAACTGCTGTTCCCTGGTACGGTCAGATCGTACACGTCGGTTTCACCATCTGATTCGATGGCAACAATCTTGTCCCAGTAAGTGTCGCTCTTAGATAGGTTCTCTATTTCCTCAGATTTGACAACTTCCGCTAATCGTGCAGCCCGTTCACGACTAACATTCTGCTTATACAAACTTGTGCCACAATAAGCATTTCCTAAGGACGCTTGCATTTGGCGCGAGGTGATACCATTTTCTTGCATGGCTGGTACAGCATGTATTCTCCAGATTTCTGCGGGAATGACATCACGATTAGTATTTGAAGTGTGGGTTTCCAGAAAAGCTTTGACTTCTTGAAGGCTCTGTGATTTATATTGGCCCACAGATCCGACTGTTTGGATGAAAGTGGCTAGATCAGGTTGCCCCGAAAGAATAACATGATATTGGTCTAGTCCTTTTTCTCCTTGAGACACTCGGTTCATACGAGCATTTATTCCCAGCCTCAAGAGCAGACACTGAACATCCTCGGCAAGTCTTGTGCTGCTGGTAGCATAATAAACGGCAGGGTATTTATCTTTAACCGTCTTTTTCATACGAATGCAACCATCTGTAGACCAAAGATGTCTCAGGAAACAGGCAATGGCTTCAGCAGGTTGTTCAAAGACAAGATCAGGAACATGCTTTTCGTGGGAACGCAGGCCAAAAGCGTTCATTTTTTCTAGCCACGTTCGAATAGGATTATTTATACCATGTGTGAGATGACGAGTGGACGGCAAAAACACTTGATACCAGTTATGTCCCGGTTCAGCGTATATTCGAGGTCGGAGTGTCTCCCCAAAGACCTCATTCGCAAGCCCAAGTACGATACATGCCAAATCTTCTTCGCGCGTTGTATATTGCAGAGCATGTCGAGGCAAAGTACAACCATCTCCTATTAGATGTCCTAGGAGCGCTAGTTCAGCGTTTGACAGGGTTTGTGATGATGGGCCATCTAATGATCTTGGTAATGCAATGTATTCTTTTGTGCTGAGTTTATCCAATCGCTGCCAGCCGTGAATGGTCAGGAATTGATGATTGGCGGTGGCGCGAATGGTGCGGCCAAGCTGCGTGGTGAGTTTGTAGACGGGCTTGATTCCTGTGGGAAAAGCACGTGACACAACCGCAGGCTCTAACTTCCAGTTGGCTGTATTGACGCTCAACACCGAAAAGCCTGATCTGCCTGCCAGGTCACGAATGGGAACCCTGCGGCCCGATTCTGGCAAGTAAACCAGCGTGTCCCCGGCCAGACAGCCCGATTCGCGCAGATCACTGAGCTGTGGGCGTTTGTCCTGGCGCTGTTCCACCGCGCGGGAAAGCTGGGCCGCCGACAGCAGCGGGACATTCATCTCGCGGGCCAGTTCCTTCAGGTTGCGGCTGATGTAGCTAATTTCCTGCACGCGGTTGTTCTCGTACATTCCGCCAGCGTTCATCAACTGCATGTAGTCCACGATAATCAGGTCCACGCCGGTTTCGCGGGCCATGCGGCGCGTTTTGGTGCGCAGTTGCAGCGGGGTGAGCGCCGGCGTGTCGTCAATGAACACCTGAAATTTGCTCAGGCGGCCCATCGCTTCGATCAGACGGGATTCTTCCTGGGGTGTGACCTGACCGAGCCGCAGGTTCTGCATGTTAATGCCGGTTTCCATTGAAATCAGACGCTGGATAATCTGCTCGACACCCATTTCCATTGTAAAAATGGCGATACGCCCGCCCATGCGCGCGGCGTTCAGCACCACTGAGAGCATGAAGCTGGTTTTGCCCATGCCAGGGCGACCCGCGAAGATGAGCAGGTCAGAACGCTGAAACCCGCCGAGCAGGGTATCAATGCCCCGGTAGCCGGTGGGCAGGCCAAGTGCCTGATCGCGGTTCTGCAAGATGTATCCGATGCGATCAAAATAGGCGCTGATGGCATCGCGGATAGGCATCAGGTCGCGCTGGGTCTGGCTTTCGGTGACATCGAACAGTCGGGATTCGGCGGCTTCAGCCACGCGCTCGATTGCCAGTTCTTCATCCAGCGCGCTGCGAATAGCCTCGATCAGGGTCATCTCGGTCATGAACGCGCCTCCTCAACCGGGGCATATACCGCGCCGAGGGCATCCTGCGGCTGGGGCTGTGGAGCTTCTTCGGCGGTTTTCTGAGCGGCATCCACTTCTGCCAGCGCGCGCGCTTCCATCTC
>CAZKIB010000314.1:0-1197 GCA_964552425.1 uncultured Anaerolineaceae bacterium
GTCTTTGGCTCTTGACCTGCCTCAGCTCGAAGCTCTTATCCCGAACTGAGGTTATGAACTATTCTGGCATCTGGTTGGAAAACAGTTCATGGATGTGGTCACAGATGACGGGTTGTTCATATTCTGGATGGAGCGCTATCTCGCCTTAGCTACAATGGACGACGACGATTTGCAGGGGCGTGGATGGTTGAATGAACTGAACCACAGTTCAGCCCGCAAGATACTCGCGAGAGCGCTCAGGCCACCGACACTTTCGGTAATGCCAGAGGATGATCAGCAGAAGATCCTCAAATTACTCACATCGCTTTTGTATCAGGAGGGTTCATCGCTGCAAAAACATTTCCTCACTTTGCTTATCACACGCTGAAGGAGAAGCCCATGTCCCCTGCTCAACCCGATGGCTACCTGGCGGTTCCCCCTGATGGCACAGGCCGCCCGGTGCTGGTTCTCCATGCCTGGTGGGGTCTGAACAACACCATCCGGGCATTCTGTGACCGGCTGGCTGAGGCCGGTTTCGTGGCGTTCGCCCCGGACCTGTATCATGGCAAAATCACGGACCAGACCGCCGAAGCCGAAACCCTGGGCGCGGCTCTGGATGCCAGCGTGGACCAGGCCAGAGCCGAGATCGCGGATGCGGTCACATTTCTCAGGGAACGGGCGAGGTCAGATGATGCTGGCGTGGCGGTGATTGGCTTCTCGCTGGGGGCCTATTACGCGCTGGATTTATCGACCCGCGCGCCTGAATACATCCAATCTGTCGTCCTTTTTTATGGCACTGGCCCGGCGGACTTCAGCCGCTCAAAAGCGGACTATCTCGGTCACTTCGCGGCGAATGATGAGTTTGAGCCGGCATCCAACGTGAACGAGCTGAAGGAGTCCCTGATAAGCGCCGGGCGGTCTGTCACGTTTTACACCTACCCGGACACCGGACACTGGTTCTTTGAGCCGGATCGCGCGGACGTGTACAACCCGGCGGCGGCCAGTCTGGCGTGGGATCGGACCCTGGCCTTTCTGAAACGTTCGTTCCCCGCGTAAACTGAAAACGGCTCACCAGACGAACCCGGTGAGCCATTGATATACCTCTGAAACGGTGGACTTAAGGAATCACCAGCCGCTGGCCGCGATAGATCAGGTTGATGTTGGTGATATTGTTGGCGGCGGCGATGGTGTACATATTGACGCCATAGCGCTGGGCGA
>CAZKIB010000314.1:1207-3211 GCA_964552425.1 uncultured Anaerolineaceae bacterium
TCTTCGCCAGGGTGTCTCCGGCCACGACCAGATGCGTGCGCGCACCGCCCGGCGGATTATAAACCGAGCCAGTGCTGGGCGGCGGAGGCGCGTAGACACTGCCATCCGTCGGTGAGACGCTGCGCACCGGCACTGTCGCGTTGATCCGTTCCGCCAGCACCCACCCTACCGTGCCATCCGGCAGGCGAATCTGCGCCCACAGGGAGTCGTAGCTGCGTCCGAGCAGGTCGAAGGTCTGGTTGAGCGGCAGGAAGCGGATAATCTGCGAGTTCGGGTCGGGACGCTGGTGCAGCGCCAGATTGAACGCGCCGGTGTTGGTTCCGGTAGGCTGAAGCGGCGCGGCGACCAGTTCTTCGCCCACTGGCAGATCGCGAATGCGGTACGTCGTGTACAGATAATTGACGTTCACCCACCCGGTCACGCCGTTGGTCAGCGAAATATAGACCCAGTTGGCGGCATCGTTGCGGGCCACAAGCTGCACCCCAAACCCGTAGGGCAGCGTGGCGACGGAGCCGTATTGCAGGCCCGGCCCGGTACGAACGTTCAGATTGCCGGTGTTGACACTGGCAACCGGGGCCGACTGCGCCAGCGCCGGCGCGACCAGGCCCATCAGAAGTGTAAGCAGGATTGTGCAAATGATTAGTCGTCGGGTCATGATCTTACCTGTTGAACCTGTCCGCCCCATCAGGCTGACGCAAGAATTGAAATCTCCTTTTAGTGTATCCGATTTACCACAGAATGCACAACTGCCCCGCGCAGCCCGCAGAGCAGTCGTTGATTAACCAGTGATTTACCTTCAGAATCACCGTCGGGCACGCTGGTACAGCAGTTCACGGCGTTGATCGGCGGGCGGCTGCGGGATGATCGCCATAAAAAGGTAGGTCAGCACCACCCCGGCGACAAAGCCGCCAATATGGGCGAAGAAGGCCACCCCGCCAGAAGCGGTTTCCACCCCCAGTGAAGCGATGCCGTTGAACAGTTGCAGCACGAACCACAGGCCCAGCACAGCCCATGCCGGCCAGTCGGAGAGCTGCGAAAAACGACCCAGCATGATGATGCCCTGCACGCGCACGCCAGGGTACAGAATCAGATAGCCGCCCAGGACACCGGCAATCGCGCCGCGGGCCCCAACGAGCGGGATAGTTGAGGTCGGGTCGATCACCACCTGGGCGATGGCCGCGACAAAGCCGGTGACAAAGTACAGCACCAGATACAGCAGGCCGCCGAAGCGGTCTTCGACGTTGTCGCCGAACAGCCACAGGTAAAGCATATTGCCGATGATATGCTCATAGCCCCCGTGAAAAAACATGCTGCGCAGCAGGTCGAGCAGGGTTTCTAATGAAAACGGATCGGCGCTCACATTGGCCGGGACCACCGAGAGGGTCATGAACGCCTGCTGAAGCTGTTCCGGTGACAGGCTCATTTCCCAGATAAACACCAGCACATTGACCGCGATCAGGCCGTAGGTCAGCACCGGCAGCCGGCGGGTCGGGTTCAGATCACGCAGTGGCAGCATCGCACTTCCTCCTGTGGATGGGATGTCACCCGTTAACTATAGCGCTAATCACCCCCGCCTTCATCCCCTGGCTGGCGGATTTCGCCATGATCCTCGCAAGTGATTTCCTACCCACCAACCCACCCAACCGGGTGGTGACATCCACCCAACTCGTGGCCTATGCTAAGACTATCAAATAACAGCAGTTTGTTTCAGGAGATGAAAAGATGGTTAGCTTCACACTCAAGAATCGCTTTATGCAGATGATCGGCGCGGGTTCAGCAGATGTCATTCGTTACATCGACACCGTCCATGAAAACCAGACTGTGACCCTGCCGCGTGATGTGGTGGAAATCAAGGTCATGAGCGGCACAGCCTGGGTGTCCCACCAGATGGAAGATGTGGTCCTGTATGCAGGGCAGACCCTGAAACTTCAGCCCAACCGTGACATCGCGGTGGTGACATCTGCCGGACGGCGGCCCGCCACCCTGGAGCTGACCCGGTGAGGC
>CAZKIB010000314.1:3236-6445 GCA_964552425.1 uncultured Anaerolineaceae bacterium
CTATCCGAACGCGCCCGCACACGGCGCGTTTTTGTTTGGGAACAAGAATTATCAGTTGCCAGTTTACAGTGATCCGAAAAGAAGTGACCCTACCCTGTTTTACGCAGCGATTTCACACGCTGCTGAGGGTCTCTTTGCGAAATACTGGCAGCATCCACTGGTAAAAACGGTATTTGACGATCTCGGTTACGCTCACATAAAGCACGGTGATCCCGATCAGCAGCAGCAGCGCCGTGAACGGCAGCGGTACAAAGCCAAACAGCGCGTTGATGGGCAGATAGGGCAGCAGCAGTGTCAGCGCCGCGACAGCAGCCGTAGACCACCACAACCAACGCCCTGGCCGGCTGCGGAAAAACGGCCGGCGCGTCCGCACGATCAACGCGATGACCAGTTCGGTCAGCAGCGA
Organism: uncultured Anaerolineaceae bacterium; assembly: GCA_964552425.1. GTDB lineage: Bacteria > Chloroflexota > Anaerolineae > Aggregatilineales > Phototrophicaceae. The sequence goes on from CAZKIB010000314.1 coordinate 3,643, forward strand.
CTCGATAAACCAACCGGTGCGGAATTCGTCTGGCGAGGCATTGAGCAGCCATAACAGAACCCCGAACGTCAGGAAGTCGAACACTGAACTCGTCAGACCGAAAACGATCATGAAGTTGCGGATGAGCCGGACATCCCAGCGATGCGGTCTGTCGATCCATTCCTGGTCTACATTGTCGCTCGCAATTGCCATACCAGGGAAGTCGGAGAGGAAATTGTTCAACAAGATCTGTTTGGCGAGCAGCGGCAGAAACGGCAGGAACGAGGACACGCCCGCCATGCTGAACATATTGCCAAAGTTGGCGCTGGTGGTTGCAAAAATATACTTGAGCGTGTTGGCGAATGTTTTGCGCCCGATGATGATGCCATCCCGCAGTACATTCAGGCTGTGTTCCAGCAGTACGAAATCAGCGGCTTCCTTCGCCACATCCACCGCATGATCGACAGAAATGCCGACATCGGCGACATGCAGCGCGGGCGCGTCGTTGATGCCGTCGCCCATATAGCCGACAACATGCCCGGTTTTTTGCAGCGCGCGAATGATTCGCTCTTTCTGGTTCGGGTCCACTTCGACAAACAGATTTGTGCGTTCGGCAAGCTGCCACAGGGTCTCATCGCGCAGCATGTTCAACTGTTCACCTGTCACCACGCCTGTGACCGCTAAACCTACCTGCGATGCGACGGACTGCGCCACCTGCGGGTTATCGCCGGTGACGATCTTGAGCTGCACACCCAGCCCTGCCAGATCGGCCAGTGTTTCACAGACACCGGCTTTCGGCGGGTCGTAAAACAGTAAGAAACCCCTGAACAGCAAAGCATGTTCGTCCTCTGGCTCAAAGGTTTTCTGCTGCCCAACGGGCTTCGTCGCCAGCCCCAGCACCCGGAACCCCTGCGCGCTCCATGCCGCCATGCGTTCATCAAGTTCCTGATGGCGTCTATCGTCGAGGATTTCAATCCTGGCTCCCAGCATCAGGCGATCACACACGGCGACCATACGTTCATAAGCGCCTTTTGTCACCATTGTGCGCGTGCCATCCGGCGCTGCGACCACCACGCTCAGACGTTTGCGCTCGAAGTCATAGGGAATTTCGTCGATAAGCTGATAGGCCGCTGCCCGTGCTGTCAGCGTTGTGCCACTGGCGATCAGCGCGTCGTCCAGCGGGTTACGCATTCCAACCTGTAAATGCGCATTGAGATAGGCGTACAGCAGGATGTCGTCAGAGGGCTGCCCGCGCGCGTCACACGCACCGTTGAGCCGGATACTGCCTTCGGTCAGTGTGCCGGTCTTGTCGGTACACAACACATCCATGTTGCCAAAGTTCTCAATGGCATTCAGCCGCCGCACAATCACACCCTGCGCCGCCATACGCTGGGCGCCTGCGGATAATGTGACCGTCACGATGACGGGCAGCATTTCGGGCGCGATACCCACTGCCAGCGCGATGGCGAATAAAAGCGAATCGATGGGTGGCCTGGCGGCAAAAACATTGATGGCGAAGACGAACAGCACTAACAGCAGGATAATTTGCACCAGCAGATAGCCAAAATGGCGGATACCCTGTTCGAATTCGGTTTCTGGCGGGCGAAGTGTAAGACGCCGTGCAATTTCGCCGAATGCGGTTTGTGTTCCGGTGTGGATCATCAGCGCTGATGCGCTGCCACTGCGCACACTCGTACCCATGAACACACAGTTGCTGCGCTCGGTTATACTGGCTGTTTCTGGCACCACACCAGGCCGCTTCTCGACAGGGAAGGTCTCGCCCGTCAGGGCCGCCTGATCTACGTAGCAGTCTCTGGTATGCAGCAGCACGCCGTCGCCTGGTATCAGGTTTCCGGCTGAGAGCAGTACCACATCCCCCGGCACAACAGCGCCTGTGGGAATCTGCGTGGGCCTGCCATCCCGCAGTACCGCAGCCTTAATCTCCACACGCGCCAGCAGCTTTTCAACCGCATTGGTCGCGTTATACTCCTGGATAAAGCTCAACACGCTGCTCCCAATAATGACGAGGAGAACTACGCCTGCATCTACCCACTCGCCCACGAACGCAGAAATGCAGACAGAGAAAATCAAAATCAGGATCAGTGGGTTTTTGAACTGGTTCAGAAAGGATGCCAGGATCGCACGTGTCTTATGCGGCCTGAGCGAGTCCAGGCCGAGCATTTCCTGTTTTTTTTGAGCCTGGGCGGTGGTTAAACCCTGTGGAGTAGTGTCTAGCTGGGGAAACAGCGTATCAGGCGGTTGGCTCCAGTAGGCAGCATTCGGCGTGTGCATCGAAATGCTCCTTGAACTGCGCGACTATCTCTAACCTGATTATAGCATTCCAGCGGCCTGATCGACGTGCCGGATGGGAGAAACAGATCACTAAAAAAGGACTATTACCTGTCAGCCTCTCTGATATTCGCGCAGGAAATCCGTGACGACGTGATCCAGTTCCAGCCCTTTACCCTCCTGCCAGACCTGCGCAAAGGTTTCCGTGCCGAGTTCGGTTTGCAGGTCAGTGTGCAGATTGACCAGCAGCGGCCACTTTTCCAGCCAGGTGGGGGTGCTGGCCGGGTGCGTGAAGGCCAGCGCCAGCAGCTTGAGGGCTTCCTCTGGCTCGGCTTCGTGGGCACGAATGACGGCCATCACCGGCAGGCACAGTGTCGCAAAGGCCGGGCCGCGCAGTTCCAGGGCTGATTCCAGTGTGGGTTTCAGCGCGCGCCGCGCCGCTTCGTAATCCCCGACCCCGCAGCAGCCAATCGCCAGCCCCAGGTCCAGCCGGGCCAGGTCCAGTACTCGTCGGCCATGATGCCGTGGGACAGCT
>CAZKIB010000315.1:0-6440 GCA_964552425.1 uncultured Anaerolineaceae bacterium
TTACAAGTGGAGCAAGGAATTCCTGGAAGCGGGCAAGGCGCGGCTGACGGGCGACACCAAACGGGAAGCCACCAGCAGCGAAGTCGACGGGTTGCGCCACGAGAACGAGCAGCTCAAGCAGGTGGTGGCCGAACTGCTGCTGAAGAACCGGGTGCTGAAAAAAAGTGCGGTGGGACGGGAGAGCGACGCATGGGAGGACTAATCCGCACCTCAGCCAGTGAGAAATACGAGATCATTCGCTTGGTGGAAGGCTCAGTACTGCCGGTCAAGCAGACGCTGGCGGAAACAGGCGTGCCCCGCAGCACGTTTTACCGCTGGTACGAGCAGTATCAACGGGATGGCATCGAAGGACTGGCGGATCGTTCGAGTCAGCCGCGCCAGTTCTGGAACCGGATCCCGGACTCCGTGCGCGACCAGGTGGTGCAAATCGCCCTTCAGCATCCCGAACTGTCGCCGCGTGAACTGGCATGGCACATCACCGACACCGAAGGCTATTTCATCTCCGAGTCAAGTGTCTATCGCATCCTGAAGGCCTTCGATCTCATCACCAGTCCGGCGTTTGTGCTGGTCAAAGCAGCCGACACGTTCAAACATCCAACGAAACGGGTCAACGAACTATGGCAAACCGATTTCAGCCAGTTCAAGGTCGTCGGTTGGGGCTACTACTATCTGTCAACCGTACTCGACGACTTCTCGCGCTACATCATTGCCTGGAAGCTCACACCCACCATGAACCACACCGACGTCGAGCAGACCCTGGACATGGCGCTGGCAACCACCGGCGTGAAACAGGTGGCTGTCCACCATCGTCCGCGCTTACTGAGCGACAACGGCTCAGCCTACATCTCCGGTGATCTGGCCGACTATCTGACGGAACAGGGCATCCGCCATACCCGCGGCACGTCGTACCACCCGCAGACGCAAGGCAAGATCGAGCGCTACCATCGTTCGATTAAGAACGTGCTTTGTTTGGAACATCACTACTTTCCCTGGCAGTTGGAACAGGCGATTGCCGCCTTTGTCGAGCATTACAATACGCAGCGCTACCATGAGGCGTTGGGCAATGTGACCCCGGCGGATGTATTTTTCGGACGCGCGGCACAGATTGAGACGGAGCGGGCAGCCGTTAAGCGGCGGACGCTGGCGCTACGCCGCACCCAACATTTGCTGGCACAAATGTCAGCCTGAAGAAAGCAGGTATAATCGGGGCAAAATATCTCTTAGCAAAAACCCCGCTGTGTCCCATTTCTTTTGACGACGTACAGTAGTAAAGCGACCATGTGAGGGTATTGGCGGTGGTTTCGTGACCGGCGAAGAACATCGTCAGAATGTTATCTCGCACCAGTTCTGGCGACATCGGGTTGCCATCTTCATCGCGGGCTGCCAAAAGCAAGGACAATAAATCGTGGCGTTCGCTGTCACTCGCTTGGGTACGGCTATCAACCATGCGCTGTACGAAATCCGTCAACTGCGTGTTTACCCTGTCAGCCGCCGCTTCGCGTCTGGTTATCCATTCCGGCAAGAATGATAAAAAGTCGCCCACGATGATTTGTCTCAGTTCGAGAACGAGGTCTTCGAAATCCGGAATTTCCGCGTGGTCCAAACCGAACATCGTTTCACAAATGATCCACATCGTGACCTGTATCAAATCGGCATGTACATCGCGCTCACTGCCATCTTCCCATTGGCTCAGCAACAGCTCGCCTTTGTTCGCCATGATCGTGGCATAGTTTTCGATGTGCTTGCGGTGCATTAGGGGTTGAATAAGTTTGCGCTGTGGACGCCATACTTCATAACCCGCGGTCAGGATGCCCTCTCCAAGAAAACGCGATAATCCCCGGGGCTTTTCCTGGATGGCTTCCAGTTTGTGAAACTCATTCACACGTTTGACAAGGATTTCATTTACGAGATCGGGATCACCGACCACATACGCATCCGAGTTCATAATCTTGAAATGAACAAGATCGCCATGCTGCTGTTGAATCTTTTTGAGAAATTCTACAGGCATCCCATGTGCTGCGATAAACTGTGCGACATTGCCGATGAGCGGTGCGCCCGGTGCGCTCGGTGGCTTCTTAAGAGATGTCTTGTCAGATTGGCTCATTGTGATCTATCGCTCCTAAATTACTCGAATTGTTGATTATTGGTGTGCTTCAAGTTTGGTAGGGGCTGACTGCCTGAGAATCACAATTCCCCAGATGAAAAAGCCCAGTTCCACGACGGTTGATGCAATCATTCTTGTTGGGAAGTGAAGTTTAAATCGCTTAAAACGATGTCTCCCTCGTATGCCAGCAATGATCCATCATTTTGGGCAAGTGCCACTGTGAGTTGATGCGTGCCCGGAGCCAGATCATCAAGGTGAATCCACTCCGTCACAACCCGCGTGTAACGCTCGCCGTCCACAAACAGATAGGCGTGACCTACGCCATTCTCGTTGGCTTGGCCAATTTGCTCAGGAGCCAGCACGAAGCTCTCTAACGTCACCTGCACGTTCACACCAGACAGGCGATCTGGTGTTGCGCTCAAGGTGACGCTCGGCGCAGCTTCTAGCGCCACGTCTTGGGCGACTGCGCTCATTTCTGCAAGGTCTGTGGTCGTGTCCGTTTCAGATGCAGCCTCATCGTCATTAGCTTCGGCGACCTCGGCGGCGACAACCTCTGTGTCCGCGACCTCAGACGCACTCAGGTCTGCTAGCACGCTTTCGACATCTGTCTCGGTAGAAATCGCCACAAAATCAAAAGTGAGAGCCACCTCGTCTGAGGTCTCGACGAACCCAGCGATGCTGATTGGGCCAACGTCATAGGTAGACATCAGCACAACCGTCGATGCCGTCCCAGTCAGCACGTCGCCGTCAAGCGTGGCGGTGACATCCCACACTTCTTCGGCGGTCGTCTCCTTGATGGTCAGGTCGCCCCGCATCTTGAATGTGCTGGGTACACCGACCGCTGCACTCTCTGGAAAGTCGATAATCTCCGTCGGGACGAAGGTCGCCTCCGGATAGGTGCTAGACTCCAGAAAATCCTGCCGGATGCGCGCGTCGCGCAAACTGCTGTTCGATTCAAACAGCTCGACATTGATGACAAGGGTGCCGACCGAGATACGTGACGGGTCGGCGGTGTTAATCAGCACATCGCCCGCTACCGTTTTCGTCACGCCGACCGCTGTGCTTACAGGATTGCCCGCGAAGATCTCATCGACTGCGTAGCGCACCTCAGACAGCGTGGGTTCAATGCGATACACCACATCTTCTACGTCGCCAGCAACGAGTTCTGGCGCGGCGATCTCGCCCGTACTCTGCGGCCCACCTATCCCAAACCAATCGATATACAGGAACACACCGCCGATCAGCAAAACAACGAGCGCAATCCCACCCATGACAAGCCATCTGCGTTCAATCGAAATCATCATTAATCCTCTCTTGTGATGTGGCTATTCGTTGACATCAACGTCAACGGTTGCGGATATAGGTTCACCATCCAGGTACAATGGCGCGTGCGTGTTGCTGTTCAACGTGACCGTGAGGGTGTTCTCGCCAGTAGGCAGCGTATCTAGATAGAACCACTCACCATACATCCTAGCCACCTTCTCACCGTTCAGATACAGGTGCACGTGTCCCTCACCATCTACATGGGCCAGGCCAGCATTCTGAGGCGCAAATGTGAAGTTCTCAGTTTCCAGGCTCACTAGATACCCGCCCAAATCGTTCGCCGTGACACGGATTGTTACTGTGGGGATAGGGCCATCGGCGGTGAGTTCCAGTGGCGTGCTGTGGTCATGTTCCATAGCATCGTCCATCGGTGCGCCCATCATTACTGGCGGCTCTGAGCCTGGCTCGGCGGGCATGATCGAAACGGAGGTGAGGCACATTTCGTCGCTGGTGTTCTCACCGAAGGTCACATAACGCGGCTCTGGATTGCTGAGGCTCTCGCTGTTATCCCAGGCGCAAGTTAAGCGCAGCACGTCGCCCTCATTGACCCAGATCGGCTCGGCGAACCAGTAGTCCCCCTGCCAGTCAAAGTCCCAGTTCTGAATGTCAATCATCACCTGCTCATTAGGCTGTCCCGGTCGCAAAATCGTCCGCGATACCTTGCCGAGTTGATGCATATGAGCGTTGATCGAGATCGCCCAGCCCGAGATTGAGGCGGTGGTGTCGCACGAAGTGGTCGCGTTGCTACCGTCTTGCGTGTTGTACTCCAGCAAACTATGACCACACAGCGCCAGCAGGGAGTCGGAGCTAATCAGCACGCCCTCAAACTGTGGGTTGCGCTCGCAGTTGGGACCATCAAAGCCCGCCGGACAGGGGATTTCGACCGGGGCAAACATCGGCTGCCGCTGGATCGCGAGCGTATCGGGGTCAGTGGTCGTTTCCAGCACCACTGTGGACTGATCCGGTGCGTTGCTACCCGCCGTGTAGTAGTGCATCTGCATTACGATGAAACCACCCGCTTGCACGCGGATCCCGGTGCCCTCTGGGAAGTGTGTGGGTTGGTTACCCGGAACCCAACTGCCAACAGTGCTAATGCCTGCCGTTCCGCCAGACTCGCCATCACGGTTGAGTGAGCGGTTAACGAGAGCCAAAAACACTCGTGTGCCGCCCAACTGGTTCACCAGGGATGCCAGCTCGCCATCCGGGTTCGCCTCGACCAATGTGTTGATCTGATCGGCAGCGTCGTCGGCACTCAACAGCTCGCGCATAGCGACCGCACCGCCTACCTCAGACAGAACTGGCAGCAGGTTTGCGATGCGCTCCGGGTCGGCACCCGAGTTGACCGTCAGCCCAGACGCCCCATAACACGGCCAACCAGGTTTCCCATCTGCACCATCTTTTTCGATTGCCTCGGCACGCTGGTCCTCGGTTGCGAGGAATAGAATCGTGTGATGCACCATTGCTGTGTTATCTGGAATAATGTCATATGCGGTGACATAGGTGTCTTCCTCGAAGCCAGGGTCCAGCATGAAACAGCGGTAGTCGTCGCTCACAGACTGGTTAGCAACATAGGGAGCACTCATTTGCAGGGTTAGGTCGGCATCAACTGGGGGGACCGTCATCGCCGGTTCGGCTTCAACCGCGTTTGCCGGGTCACCGGCAGGCGCACCTGCCGCCGCCCAAGTCATGATAATGGCGCGCTCCTCTGGCGAGAGGGTTCGCTCGTACAGATAGTGCGGTGAGTTTGCGCTGGGCGGCCACGGCGGCATATAGTTGATTTGCGTGACGAGCGCAATATCCTCTGCCGAGACGATGATCTCCTCGGCTGTTTCCATCGAGAAAATGTCATGGCCGATTTCACCGTCAAGGTGACAACTGATGCAGTTGGCCTGCATAATCGGTTGCACATGCTCGTAGTAATTTGGCGTGTAATCCAGCGTGATGTTTGCAATTGCGCTGTCTGGTCCTGTTGGCAATTCGCCCTCTTCATGGGCGAATACCAAAGTAGTGCCAACAATCAGCAGCGCCAGGCTGACAGCCGCTCTAACCATTGCAATGATGCGATCTCTATTCATTCTCTTCTCCTGTTCTCGCTTGAAAATAGGCTTTCAAATTGATTGGAAGTTGTCCGGTAATGTGATTTTCATCGCTCCGGATGAACGTCAGTTGATGACAACTCCTTACTTAATTCACAGTGACTTACTCAACACCTGAGCCAAAAGCGATGCTTGATCGGAGAAGCAATATCCCCCAGATGAAAAAGCCCAATTCCACGATGGTGGATACGATGGTGATGACATCCAGATTCCTAGTCATGAAAGCTGGGATGCGTGTCAGGAATAGCAGCCAGAAAACGACAAGCACAGCACGGATATAATTAGTTTTGTTCATCATGGTGCGTCTACCTCAACAATTCTGTGATGATGATTTCATCTGAGTTGACCGGCAGTTTCGCCATCGTGCCGTCATTCGCCATCCGCACTTCACCAGGGAAGACGGCGCGTGCATCCCGCAAGAACGGGTTGATTAGCAAATCGGGCACCGGGGGCAGAACGTGCGTGATGAGTAACTTTCTCACCCCGGCTTCTTTGGCAACGCGTGCCGCTTCTTCGGGTCTGATGTGCGATTCCTGAATGTCCTCAGTGACAGTGGAGAGATTGTTGTCGGCATCTTTCCCCGCGTCAGATACCATTTGTGAAATCTTGTGATTCAAGGCATCACTGACCATCAAATCAGCACCCATCGCGTGTTGAATGAGACTATCGGAGTAGATAGTATCGCCTGTAATCAGGACGCTTCTGCCTTTGTAATTCACGCGGAAGCCAACCGCCGGCTTCACTGGGGGATGGTCCACATTGAAGGCAATCACCTCTACATCACCCGCTGTATAGACCACCTCACTGGACATGAGATCGTCGCCGAGGTCGAAGGTATACGCCACGCCCCCGAATCCTGAAGGCGGCATAACATCTTCACCATGGTGTTCAATTCGATAACCTTTGTCGAGTTGATA
>CAZKIB010000316.1:0-6373 GCA_964552425.1 uncultured Anaerolineaceae bacterium
CAGCATCACCATCGACATGGCCGCGCCGAGCGGCAGGTTGCCGGTTGCCTTGAACTGGCTGGAGATCAGGTTGCCGATCATCAGGCCCTCGCGGCCACCCAGCAGGTCCGGGGTCACAAATGAGCCGATGGCCGGGATAAACACCAGCACACAGCCGGCCAGCACGCCCGGCAGCGTCATCGGCAGCATCACCCGCCAGAACGCCCGCCATTTGTCCGCCCCCAGGTCATAGGCCGCCTCCAGAAAATGGAAGTCGAAGCGCTCGACAGAGGCGTAAATGGGCAGCACCATGAAGGGCAGGAAGCCATACACCAGCCCGACCATCACGGCGAACTCGGTGTTGAGCAGTTGCAGCGGTTCCCCGGCAAAGCCAAAATACTGGAACACCCCGTTGATGACGCCCTCGCGCCCCAGCAGCATCCGCCACGCATACGTCCGCACCAGAAAATTGGTCCAGAAGGGCAGGATGATGAGGAACAGGGCGAAACGGCGCGCGAAGGCGCTCTGCCGCGTGCGGATAAACAGCGCCAGCGGGTAGCCCATCAGCAGGCAGATCACGGTGGTCCAGAACGCGATCCCTAAAGATCGCTGGAGGATGATCCCAAAAGTGGTGAAGGTGCGCTCGTAATGCGCAAAGGTGAGGGGGAATTCCGGGCTGCCACCGGAGCCGCGTGTCATCACACTGATGACGGCGACCAGCAGCACGGGAAGAATGAAAAAGAAAACCAGCCAGAAAACAGCCGGCGCCGCTAACAGCACATCGGTATGTTTACGAATCCGCGACGTCACCCACACCGCCATGGTACGTTACCCCCGATTTGAATGGTCAGTACGGTTCTCATAACAACGCTCTCCTGAAGCTTTTCCCGTTACTCGATGGTTAGATTGGCGGATAACCGAAATTGTCCCTGCCCGCTGGCAGAGACAATTGTCGTCGGTGAGTTTTATATAATACGTCAATTTCGTCGGAATGCAATAGATTCGCGGTTGGTGGAATATTAAGACTTCTTGAGCAGGGGCTTTCCGCCCGGCGTTATCTTGAAAAGGTCGGTTTTCAGTCAGGAAAAATGATACAAAAACGAGTAGGCCACCACAATTGTCCCCTACTGCGTATCATGAGTGAGTATTTCCGCAGTTGTTGGTAGATAGTGATATGCCAACAGACACTACTCATCTCCAGTTGCAAGCTCGGTCGTACCACGATGAACCAGACCGTGGTGCCACGCCAACGCAGCCGCTTGGGTTCTATCGGTCACACCAAGTTTATTGAGGATGTTGCTGACGTTGTTACGCACTGTACCCTCCGCTAGTGTCAATTTTTCGGCAATATCAGTATTGGTCAGGCCGCGTGCCACGTGCTTAAGGATGATGAGTTCCCGTTCGCTTAGTTGTGTGAATAAAGAGCCATCTGGTTTAACCTGTTCTTTGGCGAGGGAAAATAGTTTATCGGCCACAAGCGGGTCAATAAATGTTTTGCCTTCCACTGTGCCCTCAATAGCGGCAATAATAGCGTCCCCATCGGAGTCTTTGAGTAGATAACCAGATGCGCCCGCGCGAATCGCATCGAAAACCCATTCGTCGGCATCAAACGTGGTGAGTACCAACACATATACTGCTGGATGTTGTTCCCGAATAATCTGGGTCGCTCGAATGCCGTTCATGATGGGCATTTTCAAATCCATCAACACCAGATCGGGTTTCATGGTGCCAACCAGTTCAACAGCTTGAGCGCCATTATAGGCAACTCCGACAACATCAATCGTTCGTTCACTGGTGAGGATGACCCGCAGCCCTTCGGTGATAACTTTCTGGTCATCTACAATTAGTACTCGTATCATGCACGTCCCTCAATCTTTAGGGCCACAGTTGTGCCCACACCGATTTGGCTTTCAATACGCATTTGACCATTACACAGGATAGCGCGTTCACGCATTCCGATTATGCCATAATGCCCATCACTTGTTATGGCTTCTGGGTCGAAACCAATGCCATCATCGGTAACCTTTAATTCCAGGGTACAGCCTTCATATGTTAACCGGACATCAACTTGCCTGGCTTGTGCGTGACGCGTGATATTGTTGAGCGCTTCCTCTGCAATGCGGTAAACACTCTGTTCAACTTCGGGTGCTAATTCACTGAGCTGGTTCGGTAAGGTGAGCGTTATCGACAAACCGCTGCGCTCTATCATAGCATCGACAAGCTGCTGCATTGCCAGTGCCAACCCCAGATCTTCTAACGGGCTGACGCGCAAGGCTTGTAGAGCACGACGCGATTCTTTCAGGCCGCTGCGAGTCAACTCCCGCAACTGCTTGACGGTCTCCCTGGCACTGCCTGGGTCGCCGTCAAGCTGCTTGTTCAGCGCCTCAATCTGCACTGCTACCGCACTCAATGTATGGGCCAGAGTGTCATGCAGTTCGCGCGCGATTCGGTTCCGTTCCTGGCTGATTGACAAGCGTTCAACCGTGGCGGCATATTGGGTCAGTTCGATGTTCTTCTCGGCCAATGCGTTACGTTCGGCTTTCTGTCCGTTCACCAGGCGCACGACTAAAAAGGCAACAAAGATGAAAAAGATGTTTTGCCAAATGTGTCCCGTAAAGATCGGTTCCATCGGTAAGCCAACGTAAGTGTAAAGCGGCCACTGGAAAACTAGCTCTAATCCGGTAGCGCCCAAAGCGAAGGCCAGCGCGACCCGAAAGCCATATTGTGCGCTGATGATAATCACCAGCATGAACAATTGGGGGAAAACCTCGGCACTCCACTCCGGCGAGGAACCATGCTGAACCAGCCAGATCGTATTGACTAATTGAACAATCATTGGCACCAATGAGGCAATTAGCAATCCGACCGGCAAATACAACCACCCTAATTGATGTTGAATCCGGGTCCAATGCAAATATAGCAACAAAAATAACGCCGCGAATATGCCCAACACTGCCCTCGGAGGAACCATATCTCCTCTGGTAAACGCGCTCATCACTTCAGAAGTCACTAGCAGTAGCCAGATCACATACGTCAGTCGAAATAAGGATAGTAGTCCGGGTTCAATTTGCGTGCGTTGGTTGCGGCTCATCAGTCCCTCTCGATGGGTCAATGTGCACATATCTTAGTCTAGCAAATATCATTCCTGCCGCCGAGTGGCCCCAGTCACAGCCAGTCGTGCAAGTTGCATGCCGCATCGTTTTGGGTTGCACCATGCGGAATTACGCCAGCCACTACAGCCGAATTCCGCCTTGTTATAGGTTAAAGGCAGCCTGAAACCAGGAGTGCAAAATGACGAAAACGATGATGGAAGCAAAGATGAATCGTCTGGGTCAAGCAATTGTGAGCCGGTATATGAATGTAATGCTCGATCAGGATATTGTGAAGCAGGCCGCACTGCCGCCGGGCGGCAAGATTATCGCTGCCAATCACCCCAGCACAACCGATCCGCTGTACATTTTGTCGTTGGTAAAGGAGCCTATGTACATGCTGATTACCGAGCTTGCCTTCAAAGAGCCTTTGATTGGGCAATATCTTCGCGCAGCGGGGCATATCCCGGTCATGCATGATAATGGTCGCGCTGCATTTGAGCGGGCCAGCGAACTGCTCAAGCAAGGCAAGACGGTTGGCATCTTTCCCGAAGGGGCGCTCAGTCCCCGTGAAGGTGGATTACACAAGCCGCGTACGGGGGCGGTACGCCTCGCATTGACAGCCAATGTCCCCCTCGTGCCGGTTGGCATCGCCCTTGAACAGGAACGGTTGCGCGATGTTAAGATGACATTTGATGACGTGTCTGAGACGGCCCGGTTGTATCTGCGTGGGTCATATGCCATGACCATCGGTGAACCCCTGGAGCTCGATGGCAGCATTGATGAATGGACTTATGTGCGTCAGGCATCCGCCAAACTCGCCAACCGGATTGGCATGCTGGCCTATGAGAGTGCCTGTCGCCTCCAAAAGAAGTCCGTTGCTGTGGACATGGATATATTCCCGCACCCGGTGGTGTAATGCGGTGATTTTTCAGGAACGAATCAAGCGGGAGATAAGAGAGGATCAATCACCTTGCGCAGGTGGCCGGACAGGATGCGAATTCGTGCTTGCGGAGGCTGAAGTCTCCGGCAAATGTCCCCAATTCCCTGCGGGATTCCGCCTCCGCTGCCTCAGTCCCGCAGGGACTTGTTTTGCCTTGCCGTCGATTGAAAGCGGCGGTACAGGCTGAAGCGCCGCCTGGCCCCACCTCCACCTGAAAATTGACGCTGCGCTCCGAGGCGTGGGCAACAGGGGAGGGCTAGCCTCCCGCAGATGGGTCAGAGGGTGAAACAGCCAGGTACAAAACACGAACCACATCCTTATCGACGACAGCCAGCATCGTACCATCAGGATTGAGTTTTCCTGGTGAATTATGGGGATCGGCACCCACATAGAATGTTTGCATGAGGGTGCCCGTTTGTGTGTCCCAAATCCGTGCGGTATTGTCCAGACTGGCGCTGGTGATTTTGCTGCCATCGGGATGCCAGACCAGATCGGTGACATCATCTGTATGGCCCGAAAAAATCATCGGCGTTACATCAGTCTCGACATTCCATACTCTGATGTTGAAATCTTCCAGACAGTAGCTGCTACCTTCAAAGCACAGATAACTGCCACTGCCAACAGCCATCCGTTGGCTATCGGGACTCCAGGCATAGGATAGTGACGCCACAAAACACTCTAGACAAACGGATATTATCTGTTCTGACTCAAGATCCCATATACCGGCCCGCTTGCCATCGGGACTCAACAATCCAAGTTCTAAGTCTCTGAGTTGTTTGACCATCTCTCCACTTTCGATATCCCAGATTACTCCACCCCCGGGACCAGAAGCCAATTTTCCGAAGAGTAAATGCGTGTCCGGTATCCAGGATAAGGTGGATACCCACTGGTCAATTCTGTGAATTTCGGCAGCGGTTTCTACATTAACCACCGAGATTTCTACACCCGAAGCAGCCACCAACCGGCTGTCAGAACTCCACACGACACGATGAACCGGCTGACGAAATGGTCGTGATCTGTAGAGCAGTGTGTCGTTGATGAGGTCCCATACCAGCACCATGCTATCGGCAAAACCTGCTGCCAGGTAGGTCTGTGAGGGACTCATCGCAGCGCCGGCCACCGGGGAAGTATGTCCATGAGGGATGATCCTGCTTTCCGGCGGGCTTTTGGAAAGATCCCACACGGTCAGGCTGCCATCATATTGGCCGATCATCAGTTGCGTACTTTCAACGCCCCAGGTCATAGTAAGTGCTGGACCAGGCAGAACCGCGATCGTCTCTGCCTGGGGAAACGCTGGAGGCCGGAACAGCAGCCAGATGATGGTGAGTGCAGAGACGATCTGCAAAAGCATTAATCTACGGCTCGTTAGCACCCACACCCTTTCGCAACGTGTACCTGTTAAGTAATGGCAACCAGAGGGCTAGCCCCCCTCTGACTGGCAGCGGGTCAGGCAGAATTTGGACAGCGTGACAGCCGGCGCGGCAGCGTTCGGCCCAAAGCTCGTCTGCGTGTGCAGGTTCGTGAATGCCAGCCCCTCGAAGAACAGGCTGCACAGCTTGCCTTCCGCGTCCGGGCCGAGGGTGAGTTGAAAGCCGCCGCTGGCAAGGGCGTACAGCGCTGCGCCATCAGCCGCTTTGATGAGCGTGTTCTCCGCCGGGTTTTGTTCAACATAGGGTGTCAGGTCCGCGCCAGCGATGGCAAAGGCGAACGTCCCCTGACCGCCGGAGTCAATCGGATAGACATGCAGCGCCGGGCCGCCGGCCACATCCTTTTCGGCATACACCGCCGCCCACGAATCGCACTGGCGGAAATTGAGGCGATCATCCGGCGGGCGCGCAAACCCCTTGCTCGAACCGCCGTCTTCCCCTTCGGAGGCTGCGCTGCACGACCAGTCAATTTCTACCGTACCACTTGCCCAGATTCGCACGTTGCTGGGTCCATCATTCTTAACAACATAGGAAAGAACAGTCGGTGCAACCCCGCTGGCAACAGTATTTGAAACCGGAATCTCCATAAGAGTCTGTATAGAGCCGCCCTCTGCCGGAGTCACGCCAACGCTGACGCGATCACCCGCTTGCAGTGGAGTGCCTATTGGAAATGTCCAATCACTGGAGATAACCGTTTGACCATCATCAAGGATTGCGCAGGCCGCGCTGCCCTGTGCCTGAAGGGACGAGAACGGTGCAAGCATAACCAGCAGAACAATCATCAGCAGAATGTGACGTGGCGAGCGGTTCATGTGTGGGTCTCACATTATGGGTTCAGGTTGATAGAGAGTCTGTAATACTAACCTTGCCTCAACCTAAATGAACCTGCTATCGCATCTATTACTGTTTCAGATTGTCCGCGCCCCAGCGATCAG
>CAZKIB010000317.1:0-4654 GCA_964552425.1 uncultured Anaerolineaceae bacterium
CCGTCTTTGGCTCTTGACCTGCCTCAGCTCGAAGCTCTTATCCCGAACTGAGGTTCTTTTAGCCTCGTAAAGGGCATATTATTGGCAATGATCCAATATCAGGCAGTACGCCTGAAAATGTACATGCTGGCGGATTTTTGGTAGCCTATTCCGCGCTGAATTTGTTGTAAATATTCTTTGGTGATTACCGTATCTGATTTAGGAACCAGGTAGTTTTCAAGGTTGCGTTCGCTGATCCGATGTTTACCCCCTCTTCTGAGAACGACTGCTGCCAACTCCAGTTGATTGTCGAGTGATGCCATGCTGGCATCGCCATGACTGTTGTTTACCAACAGCACCCCGCCAACCTTCAGATATTTCGTACAGTATTGAGATATGAAACCGGCATATTGAGAGATGAGCAAGTCAAAGCTCTCAGGCTCTTCTCGAAAGTCTTCCATGTAGCTCTGGGCATGAAACGTGATTGATGGCTCCTGTTCATAGAATTTGTTATGTGAAACGAAGTCCGAAACAGCAGACGAAGCAAAGAATTTCCTGGCTGACCTGTCGTTATCCACATAAACCGTCACAGGATACACAAATGAAGGGGTGATGTGTACAAAACTCCCAGGATAGAGGGCACTTTGAACAGCATAACGCTCCGCAAGTTGTTGGAAGAGATCCAACCCCTCGTAACCTCTTTCAACGTAGTAGTGCCTGTATAGTTCCAGTGGGTCTTTTGTTGGCATCAGGGTCTCCATTTGTATTGCTGGTCATGGTGCTTGTCTGGACATAGTCGTGCAGACTGGATGAATCACCGTACTTAAGCTGATGAAGCGTGATCTGCCCCTGCTGAATCGTATAATGCGTCAGTCACGCGGCGCAATTTCATGCTGAAATTCGGCAATCCAGTCGACGTATTCGGCGTGTTCCAGCGGGCCAAAATGATGCACCACCCGATGCTTTCCACACAGTTTGTAACCATTGTCCACAATCCAGCGCTGCAAAAGCGCCAGTGTTGGGGAAAACACACAGGAGCGACGTGAATCGCTCCCTGTGGGTGACGTGAACTGCGGGCTTGCGTCTAAGAACCGGCGCTGATCTGGATGGAGCGCACCAGCGCGTCGGCGGCGTCCAGCGAGGGTGTGAAATCACCAGGCTGGGCGCTGTTGAGCGCGGCGACACTCTCGGCGATGTAGGCGTCGAAATTCTGCTGGAACTGTTCCATATCGAAGCCCTGCGGTTCCGGGAACAGGTCGGTCATCAGCGGAAAGGTGACGGTGATGTAATACGCGCCGTCGGACGAAATTCCCTGAAAGGTGTACAGGAAATCCTGTTGAGTGAACGGGCCGATGTCGGCGCGGAACACGGTGACATAGCTGATGCCCCGCACCGCTTCTGTTTCGATATACTGCGCGCGGGCGGTGATGATCTGGCCGTGCGTCAGCAGGGGCATATAAGGCAGGCCCCCGTTTTCTGAATTGATGCCCGGCTCGAACTGCGCCAGGTCAGGCTGTTCATCCAGCAGGCCTTGAAGCTGGTCGGCGATGGCTTGCAGAAAGTCGTACCGGGCGATGTCCGCCATACGGTAGACCCGCACGCCGCCGGTATCGAACAGACTGTCCATTGGTTCGCCAAAATTGTACAGTGTGAACTGCGTTTTGGCCGCGTCCGAGAAGCCCGGCCCGGCGCTTTCCACCGGGTCGCCCGCGATGGGCGCGACGTTGACCCCCGCGCCAAGCGCCGGGTCAAAGCTGAAACTGAAACCGTTGAAGCTGATGGTGTTTTCCTGGGCCAGCGCTGGAACTGCGCTGAACGCCAGGATGAGTATGAGTAAGAGCAGTTTGACGCGCATGGGTTTATCCCTCCCCGTATATTACAGCGCACGTTAAGATTACGCCTGATCGCGCTGGATCACTTGACGCCTGCCCCACGCCCTGGCTGACGCTCACCCCACGCTCAACCGCCTGCGAAACGGGCGCGGGTGCGGTAGGATTAAGGGCGTAACCAAAGGACAGGCTCATGAAAATTACCCGCATTGAAACCATTTTTGTGGATCGCTATTTATTTGTGCAGGTGCATACCGATGAAGGTCTGGTCGGGCTGGGGGAATCGGGCGCGTGGGGTTATCTGGAAGCCTCGGCTTCGGCGGTGGAGACTTTCAAACGCTACCTGATCGGGCAGGACCCGCTGCGCATCGAACATCACTGGCAGTACCTGTACCGCTGGAGTCACTTCCGGGGCGCAGCGATCATGGGCGCGTTGAGCGCTGTCGACATTGCCCTGTGGGACATCATGGGCAAGTATTTCGGCGTGCCCTGCTACCAGTTGATGGGTGGGAAAACGCGGGACAAAGCGCGGGTCTATTATCACGTGTTCGGCAGCACCAAAGAGGAACTGATTCACGGCTGTATTGACGCGAAAAAACGGGGATTCACGGCTGTCGGCCACCTGACGCCCTTCCTCGATGAACCGCGTGATGTGCCCTATTTCAAGACGCACGTGGACAAGATCGAGGATGCCATCGAAACGGTGGGGCGCTACCGCGAGGCCGTCGGCAAAGAGGTCGATCTATGCGTGGAGATTCACCGCCGGTTGACTCCTGCCGATAGCGCTGGCGCAGGGCATCGAGCAGTTTCATCCTTTTTTCTATGAAGACCCCATTTTGCCGGATAATTTCGACGCGATGGAATTTGTCGCGCGCAACATCCGCATCCCCATCGCCACCGGGGAGCGGCTGCACACCATCTATGAATTTGAGATGCTGCTGCGGCGCGGGGCGGTGCAGTACGTGCGCCCGGATGTGTGCATGGTTGGCGGGCTGACTCACGCCAAAAAAATCGCCGCGCTGGCCGAGGCGCACCACGCCGGTGTTGTGCCGCACAACCCGCTCAGTCCGGTCAGCACAGCAGCCTGTGTGCAGCTTGCCGCCTGCATTCCCAACTTCGCATTGCAGGAATTTCCTATCGGCGAGGACGAACCCCCCAAAAGCGAGATTGTCCACAGTTCGCTGCGGCTGGAAAACGGCTTCCTGATAATCTCCGACGCGCCGGGAATCGGGGTGGAGCTGGCCCCGGACGCCGCCGAACGCTGGCCGTATAAGCCGCGCACAGTCCATACGCGGCTGCACGTGGATGGCTCGGTGGTGGATCAGTAAAAGGCCGGACGAGGGATAGATCGCAGAGCCGGCGCGAGTATTTGCTCATACCGGTTCGCCATGCTATCGTATAAGATCAACAGTCTGGAGTGACTCTAAGGAGGTGCTGACTACCCTGACCCGCTGAACAGAAAACGCACCCTGTGTTTTTTCAAATTAGATTTCAGGAGACTATACATGAACCGCCGCAGATTGTCTTTGAAGTTCCTCATCGTACTGCTCATTTTCACCCTCATGCTGCCGCTGGTGACGACGGTGATCGCCCAGGAGAACATCGGCGACCAGTGGTGTTCCGATGTCCATATTCGGTTCTTCGTGGGCGGCGCAGAGGGTGATGCCTTCGCGTCGATTGTGCTGCGCGGGGCGCAGGCTGCCCAGGCGGACCTGGGGCCGACAGTGGATTACATTTTCTCCGGCTGGGACCGGGAGCGCATGACCCAGCAGCTTCGTGAAGCGGTGGCGGCCCAGCCTGACGGCATCGCCATGATGGGACACCCCGGCGACGACGCCATTATGGCGATTGCGGAAGAAGCCTACAATGCCGGTATTCTGATGATGTACCAGAATGTGGATGTGCCTAGAGTGCGGGCGGCGTTTGGCGGCGGCTATGTCGGCGCAGACCTGTACCCGCAGGGGCGCGCCCTGGGCGATGAAGCCATCCGCCAGTTCGGGCTGCAATCCGGCGAAACCGCCATCATCATTGGCCCGTTCGCAGACCCCAATCGCGGTCTGCGCGAACGCGGCACAGCCGATGTGTTTGAAGAACTGGGCATGAATGTCGTCCGCATCGAATCCACGCCTGAATGGGCCACTGACCCCAATCTGGCGATCCCGGTTATTTCGGCGGCTATTCTGGATAACCCCGAAGTCCGCCTGATCGGCTATCCCGGCGGCCAGATGCTCGGCAACGCGCCGACCTACATGCAGGCAGTGGACAAGGCGCCTGGCGACATCATCAACATCGGTTTTGATACCAGCCCGCTGATTATGGAAGCCTTTGACGAAGGCTGGGTGCACCTGACTTCGGACCAGCAGCCTTTCCTCCAGGGGTACATGCCGATTCTGAGCCTGTGCCAGCAGAAGATTCTGGGCATGGGGCCGCTGAACGTCGATACCGGGGCCGGCTTTGTGGACAGCAACAATTACCAGTCGGTTGCGGAACTGGCCCGCGCCGGTCTGCGCTAACCTTTGCATTCCAGAGGGGTGCAGTTGGCTGAACGATCATAAATATCTGGCTTTTTGGAAGGGCGGTTCACGAACGGGCGGTTCACGAACCGCCCCTACAGTGGAACCACCTCCTCTATTGCCAGGTCTTTTCGATAACCGCCTTCGGTGCGCCCCTCCCCTGCCCGGTGATCCAGAAGGGATTGATGCAGCATGGCCGAACACCTGATTGAACTGCGCAACGTCACCAAATCCTTTGGCAGCGTGAACGCGATTGAAAATGTCAGCTTTTATGTGGATGAGAGCGAGGTCGTCGGGCTGATCGGCGACAATGGCGCGGGCAAATCGACGCTT
>CAZKIB010000317.1:4671-6367 GCA_964552425.1 uncultured Anaerolineaceae bacterium
ACGCTTATCAAGATTCTGTCGGGGGTCCACGCGCCAGATGCCGGCGAAATCTACATTCGCGGGCAGAAAATGAACAACTGGGATTCCGCCAAATCGCGCGATTCCGGTATTGAAACGGTGTATCAGGATCGGGCGCTGGTGGTCAACCAGACGATTGTGCGCAACATTTTTATGGGCCGGGAACTGCGCAACCGGCTCGGTTTTCTCGACATGAAAAAACAGCAGAGCGAAGCGGAACGGCTGATGCGCGACATCGGTTTCACCTCGCGGGTGTTCAGCCCGCATTCGCTGGTCGCCACCCTGTCCGGCGGGGAGCGGCAGGGCGTCGCCATCGCGCGGGCGCTGTATTATGATGCCGACCTGATCGTGCTGGACGAGCCGACCACTGCTCTCTCGCTGACGGAGACGCAGAAGGTGTTTTCGTTTGTGGAGGCGGTGCGCGCCAAGGGCCGTTCGATTGTGTTTATCGACCACAACATTTATCACGTGTACGACATCGCGGACCGGTTTGTGATTCTGGATCGCGGGCATGTGGTGGCGGAAGCGACCAAAGCACAGGTGGGTTCTGCGGAAGCGCTTATGGAAGATATGCGTTCCATTGCGCGCACCGGGCATGTCGCCAGCGAAAAAGCGGGGCTGCGCAGCCCGGCGTGAATAACCCGTGCTGAGTTGATGCTGCCGATTGAAATCGACGGCAAGGCATGGCAAGTCCCGTTGGGACTGTGGACGGCGCGCTGCGCAGCCAGAGGCTTTGAGCCTCCGTCCGCCAGAAATCTGGAAGCCGGCTGAAAAGTGCCTGCCGGTTTGTGCTGAAGGGGTTTTCTGAACATCTGGTGAAACACCGTTACATTGAAAAATACAGCGTCTTTGTTGAAGAGTATTCAGGCGGAGCATGATTGATGGCATCCCAGACAGAAGCGAAATCTCCCGCAGCAGTGATGGAGTCCGGCTCGATCCAGCGGCATCCGCTGCGTGTCTTTATTCACGAAAACCGCCGGGCGTTCAGCGCGCTGGGCATTCTGATCGTTATGCTGGTGCTGTTCACGCTGGCGAACCCGGATGTGTTTGGCAACCCGGTGACGTATCGCTCCATTTTTACCACCCTTCCAGTGGCGATTTTCCTGTCCGTGCCGCTGGTGTTTATCGTGACGGGCGGCGAGATCGACCTGGCGTTCCCCTCCACGATGGGTTTTGCGGCCTGGATGTTCACACTGGCGTTTGACGCGGGCTGGAACCCGTTTGTGGCGCTGGGCGCGGCGGTGATTACCGGGCTGATTCTGGGGACGATCAACGGGGTGCTGGTGGTGTACTTTAACCTGTCCTCGCTGGTGGCGACTCTGGGTATGAATTTCCTGCTGCGCGGGCTGATTAACATCGGCGCGCAGGGGTATTCGCTGGCGATCCCGGAGCTGCGCAGCACCTTCTTTCACAGCCTGTTCGCCGGGCGCGCGATTGAGTTTATCCCCAACCAGATGTACTGGGCGATTGCCTTTGTGCTGTTCGGCTGGTTTCTGTATAACCGGCACATCTTTGGTTCGCGTGTTCACTGCATTGGCGATAACCCGGACAGTTCCGCCGAGATGGGCATTAATGTCCGGCGCACGCGGGTGATGCTGTTCCTGTTTGTGGGTATCGGCGCGGCGCTGGCGGGGGTGTTTTCGGTCCTCATCAACTTTGTGTGGTGGCCGACCACTGG
>CAZKIB010000318.1:0-6297 GCA_964552425.1 uncultured Anaerolineaceae bacterium
AATTCGGTGTCTTGCGGGGTTGGGTGACGCTTTCAGGCTTGTCCGTTTAATTTTTAAGCTGTATTAATCGGCGGCAGAAGCGAAACCACGACAATCCATCCCCACGGGGAGAGCCTCACCCACTGCGTAAGGTGAGTTGTTGACTTATACGCGGCGGGGATGGATTGGGTTGCTGAAGCCAAACACCTCCGGGGGGCGGAGGTGTTCAGCGTTCGGGGAAACTCGTTGTTCTCTGGTGATTCGGTGGGGGGCATCCAGACCACCAGATGGCGGAGAGCATAACACGCCGCTGCGGAACCTGATTGACGGGCACCCTACGGAAACCTGACGCTTGCTCAACGCACAGGTTGATTGTCAAAATTGCGAAAGTGTTCCAATATAGAGAATATTGGCCCACCCGAAGGAGAATATGGTTATGAGCAAACGACGCCTGTTCATCGTAGCCCTGTGCGCGGCCCTGCTGGTGATGGCGTCCGGCGTTGGCGCGGGCGAGGGGAACCCCGGCTTTACGCTGGATTGTCGAGGCTTCAGCAGCGTTGGCGGTTCGCTGGTCCTCAACCGCGATAACACCGGCACACAGAGCGAAGCCTTTATTATCAGCGCTGTGGATGGCGCGGGAAATACGATTTACGAACCGGATTACGATGTGTTTTTTGTCGGCACGAGTGTGAGTATCGAACCGGGCGCGGGCGATGAGTGGACGCAAGGCCCGCGTTACAACCCGCTGGTGCTGCAAATTGTCAGCCCGGCTGGCAACGGCCTGAGTGAACAAACCATTGTCGAGGTGGTGGGAACCTGTGAAGGTCTGCCGCGTTTTGGCGCAATTGACTTCCTGGCGGCGTTCACCCGCGAAGCGGTGCGGCGGCTGACCGGCGAGGCGTTTGTGCTGCAACCTGCCGATGGTGTCACCAGCGCCCCGCTGGAACTGAACGCGGTTCCGCCGCGCCCGGTCAACCCGGATGGGCTGGCGGAGACGCAGCCGGGTTATGCGATGGTCAATACGGACAATCTGTTCCTGCGCTCCGGTGACAGCCCCCGCTATGAAGTGATCGGCATTGTCGATGGCGGCACGGCGCTGGCCGTACTGGGCCGCAACGCGGATCGTTCGTGGTGGTATGTGCAGGTGGGTGGTTTGCGCGGGTGGGTATCCTCCGAATTTCTGATTTTGCGCGGTGATCTGACCGGCGTGCCTGAAATACCGGCAACCGGCGAATTCACGCGCCCCAGCCTGTATGTGGGCTTCTCTGGCAACCCGGTGTATGCCCTGCCGCTGGTAGGCACACAGACGCTGTGCGCGCTGCCGGGCAACACGTCGTACAACATTGTCGGGCGCACTTCCAATTCAGCGTGGTTTGAGCTGGATGTGACCTGTGACGGCGTGGAAACCACCGGCTGGCTGCCGGCGGACCTGGGTATTGTGCGCAACCCGGCGGACCTGTTGATCCCGGTGACGTTCCGGTAGCCGCACTGGTAGTTTGAATGACAAAGGGCGCATTTCGGTGCGCCCCAGCATCATCACGATTACTTTCTCTGCAAACAATGCGCCGCTGCGGAACCTGTCCGGCGGCGCATTCACTGTATTATTGTGGCAGTTCGAGTACAGTCTGACTTTACCAGTCCTGGTTGAGGGTGGTTAAACCCCGCGTTTGTGTACTCCGTTCGCTGCCACAATCCTTAATCATTCGTCCTGCTGGTTGTTGTTGTCCCAACAGCCGTTCTGCTGCCGGGCCGCTGTAAGGTTATCTAACCAACAAGATTAGTTTAAGAATTATCTTGCTTCCAATATACCGCCGGGGCGCGCGCGGCGACCAGTGATTTTCGTCATGATTCAAAGGGTGACATTCGCGGTCATCGCCGGTAGCGCCGCAGGTAGACGATCAACAGGATCACCATGCCCAGGCCGCTGATCGCCAGCAGCGCCAGCATAGCCATTCCCAGCCCGCCGGGTGCGCTGTCTCCCTGCGCGGACGGCTGCGGGGTCGTATCCAGCGCCGGCGCGGCGCGTGTGATATTCACGAGCGTGGCTGCAACTTCTACGGTGATTTCGCCGGCCTCACCGGTGACTTCGAGAATGGGCGTGCTGGTGGGCGGCGGCGTGGCGGTGACTTCCGGCGGAGGTGTCACGACTGCACCCTGAAGGGTCAGTTCAAGCAGGACAGGGGTGAAAGGCAGCGTCTGCGGTTCACCGGCGGTGCGCTCTGTGCCGTTCTGCTGAAAGGCGATGGCCGTCAGGTTGGCCTGCCGGAACTGAAGCTGCGCGCTGCCAGGGGCCAGCGGCACGATGCGGAAGGCTGCCAGCACGCCGGTCCCGCTGACCGGCTCGGCAGGGGCCAGCAGCGATACTGTGTAGCTCATCACCCCCTCCTGCGCCCGGTTGCGCGGGACCAGTGTCTGGCGGTCTGACAGCAGCGGCCCCGGCTGCACCGGCGACCCGGAGCACGTGCCGATGATGTACAGCAGGGTGGGGTCGTAGGTGATTTCCACGCTCGTCACCCACAGATCAGCGACGTTTTCCACGACCAACTGCACCTCATAGACCTGCCCGGTTTGCAGGGTAGTCTCCGCTGTTATCAGACTGATGAATGTGCCTTCCTGTGCCCGCGCGGGCATGGTCAGCAGCAGGGTAAACCACAAGCTGAGAAAGGCGTTTGCGAACTGTCGATTCATGGGGTTCTGCCTTTCGCGCATCGGGTGCAGTTTTTACAATGTGGTCGGGGCGATTCGCGAATCACCCCGACCACATTGTAGCGCGCTTCAATTCATCAGCGCATCTGATTATGGAATCCACTGTACGGTAGCGCGCTGGGCATGGAAGACCGTCGCGCCGCTGCCACCGTCCCAGGGCAGGCCGGGCGTCAGGCCCCCGGTGGAGGTGTTGTTCCCGACGAAGCCATCCACCCGATAGGTGACAGGCGCGGCCCAGGTCTGCAAGTCCGTCGTATCACCATAACGCCGGACATAGAACAGGTCGGTGGTCTGGAAGCGGCTGTTCACGATGGTGGATTCGTAATAGATCACATCCATGAAGGGCGACACACTGTAGTATTCCACGTCGGTCTGGGCGCTGGAAGGCAGAGCCGCTGAGGCGTGCTGCGCGCCGGGGAAGGTCGCGTTGATGTCGAACACGCCTGTCACACTGTTGTACGACAGCACGCGGGCCGCGGCGATTTGCAGCGCCGAGCCGTTGTTCCAGCGGTAGAACAGCACCGGATCGTTCGGGGTGGCCGGGTTAGCATCAAAATCGAAGGAACTGACGGCGGGCATATCGCGGGTGGTCCCTTGCAGATTGGCGCTCACCCGCCCGGCGAAATTGGTCGCGAGATCGATAAAACACAGCGTATTGCGACATTGGGTAATGCTGTGATTGTCCGTCGCGCCGTAGATGAGGACCGTGTTATTGAACCAGGCGGGCGGGTAGATTCTGACATCCTGCGCGATCACCTGAAGGTTGGTCCCATTGGCGTTGATGATGCACAGATCGCCGTCGTTATATTCCAGACCGTCACTTGTGCCTTTACGGGTGCAGATGAAGGCGATGCGCTGTCCATCCGGCGACCAGGACGGGGCCAGGGCATCATCCGTAAAGCCGGATTTGGGCGTAAGCTGCGCGCCTTTAGGTTTGGAAGTAGGGCTGGTATACAGGATGTATTTTCCGGTTTTGCTGATAAGCCGGCTGAATGCGATGCGGGTTCCGTCCGGTGACATGGCCGGCCAGAAATCCCGCTCGGCTTTGGGTTCCTCGACCAACTGCAAGGTTTCGATCAACGGACTGCCCCAGTAGACGCGGCTGTTGGGGAAAACACCCCCATAATTGATCGCCAGACCGTAGAGGATGTGGCTGGCATCCACATTGAACAGAGTCGCCTGCGGGTCATAGTTGCCGGCGAACATCGCTAGATCAGCCTCGTTGACCACGCTGTCGCCATTGACATCGCGCCCGGTGTAAGCGGGTGTCACTGGCCCGGTGGCCCAGGTCGATGTAAAGATGCCCAGATCGGTATCATCAATATCGTTTTCAGACCCCGCGCCCACCGCCACGTTACCGCCTTTCAGGACAACCGGCAGCAGGTAAAACGAGGGTGTGTTGAGATCGACAGCGACCTGCGCGTCGAGAAATTCGGAACGCGGGCTGATGATCGCGCTCACAAACGTGCAGGTGTAACGGCCCAGTTCGCGGATCAACTGGCTTGTGCCGCCGAAGTTGAACGCGCCGGTGCTGGTGGTTGTGGTGGTATAAATCACATCCGGGTCGGGCGCGGTATTGGTACACTGCACCTGTGTGCCGGTGTGGGCCTTGGCCCCTTGCAGCAGCACCGTGCCGCTGATGGTGTAGCCAGTGCGCGCGGTCAGAGCCGCAGTCGCGGATTGTTTGCCGCTGACGACCACGCGCCCGTCACGATCCAGAAAACTCATGGGCGCGCATTTGACTGTCGCCGTCACGGTGCGAAAAGTTGAACCCTGATCGCGCACGCGCAGGCGCAGAGTTGCCAGCAGCAGGTTGTAACTGGCCCCGTTGATGCCCAGCGGCGTGACACTGCCCAACCGCGTCGCCCGCAGGCTCAGCAGCCCGGTGGCGGGGTTGTAGTCGAAATTCTGCCCCGGTGTGGTCGCGACTGCAATGAACTCTGTCCCGCTTGCGCCCCATTCCGGCCCCCATGTGACCATAGGCACGTCGTCGCCGGGATCGCTGGGCGTGGTTCCGCCACCGCTGTCGAAGGTGTACCCCTCCAGTACAGAGGGAGTAAACGTACAGCCGACATTCACCGCCCAGAACTGGACATTGCCAGTCAGCAGCAGTTCGACATCCACATAACGGAAGTCGCCATCTGCAACCAGGGTGGTAAGCTGCTGGCCGGGCCGCCAGATGGGGGTGACAGTCATGGTATTGGCGGCGAATGCCGGGACAACGGACAGGACCGCGAGAATGATGACTGCCATGCTCAGAAAAATTCGGCGATAAGGCATGAGGTTTTAACTTCCTTCCTCTATTTCGATTGCAGGCTGTTCTGTAAGCGTCTCTGCCGGTGTGGGTGTCAGAGTCGCGGTGGGTGTGGATGTCCAGGTGGGTGTGAAGGTCGCCGTTAAGGTCCAGGTCGGCGACAGGGTGGCCGTTGGCGGCAGCAGTTCCGGCGTGGTCGCTGGTTCAGATGACAGCGTGACCGCCAGCGGCGGGACTTCAGCAGCCCTATCAGCGGTGACTTCGGGTATGATTTCCGCAGTGGTTTCGATTTCCGGTGTGGTTTCTTCGGTGTGTTCAACCGGGGGTGTCACCTCTGGGGCTGGCTCGACATCGGGTGTGGATTCCGGTGTCTGTTCAGCGGTGGCTTCTGCTGTCACCTCGGCGGTGATTTCGGCGGTGGTCTCCACTTCTGGCGTGGCTTCCCCGGTCACTTCGACCTCCGGGGTCGCTTCCGTCGTGCTTTCGGCTTCGGGCGTCGATTCGGCAGTCGCTTCGGGTGTGGGGGTTGGTTCCGGTTCACAGCCGGGCTGATAATTTCCGGTGACAATCGCCAGGTCAGCCAGATCGGTGAGTCCGTCCCCGGTGACATCCGTGCTGGCGCTGCCGGGCAGGTCGAGGCCGGCGATCAACAGCGCCAGATCGGAAGGGCCGATGCAGCCATCGGCGTTCAGATCACCGCCCGCCAGCAGAATGACCTCTGGCAAGGCTGAACCGGGCTGCACAGGCAGGGTCTGGGTGCGATGCAGCGGCGCAGCCACGACCAGCCAGTAAAACCGGTCCTGCGGCACAGCCACCGCATAGACACCCCTGGTATCGGTATGGGTTACGCTCAACAGATGAAGTTGTTCATCGATGATCTGGATTTCGATGCCGCTGTGGTCGGGCATCCGGTTCTGATACTGCGCCTGACCGCTGACAAAGCGCAGGGGCACACCGCCGACAGTCGCCGTTGGTGTGACGGTCAGCAGGCTTTGAGGGGCGGCCTCGGTAGGCGCTGAGATCGTTTCAGTGAGTTCAACACTTTGGGTGACTTCCTGCGCAAACACTGCCGGCGAAGACGCGCACCAGATAACAAACCCCGCCAGCGCGGCGGAGCGCAGCAGCATCATGATCGGGCGGAACAGGTTATGGCTGTGGTTTGCCGGCACGAAAAGGTCACAAACATATTCAATCAGTATTCTTAAACTATTGTACCGTAAGAAGATGCGATCAATCATGTAATTTTCTTTTAAGCTTTCTCGCCGCGCTTCAATTATTACCGCATCTGCATTCAGTGGTTTACGATCAGCGCTGTGGTGTTCTTTGGGCAGTCTTATCTGATTGACCTTTGCACAACC
>CAZKIB010000319.1:0-6274 GCA_964552425.1 uncultured Anaerolineaceae bacterium
CGCGGGTTCGCCTGCGCAGTCGTGTTGACGGTAGAAGCCCCCGCCTTTAGGCGTGAGGAGTATGTCACGAGAAGATCGGGTTCAGGCGGCAGGGCATTGGGGTTTACAGGATTGTTGGCTCCTACCTCCAGAACAACACTCGATAACCATTCCGCAGGATCATTTGACTTTTGAAGCGGCCAGGCGTGCTCGCTTTTCAATGATCGAACCGTCAGAGTGTGGCGTACAATTAGGGTAGATCGGCCTGCTGCACACAGGAGTCTGGCCTATGCCTGTCAAAATGTACTGGGACAACCCGGAAAAGACCATTTTCATCGCCGAATATATCGGTGTGTGGACGTGGGAAGAATTTTACCCGGCCATGGAAGCCGCCAACCGGGAGTTCGACCAGATCGACCACACCGCCGATGTCATCCACGACTGGTCGCAATCCACCCGTATTCCCGCCGACATCATGACCCATTCGCGCAACCTCATCAAACGGATGCACCCGCGCACGGGGATCAGCGTGCATGTGGGCACGAACAACCTGTTCATGTCGCTGTGGCGAATCTTCGCCGGGGTCTATGCTTCGTTCAGTGGACAGCGCAAGTTTCTGTTCGCCAGTACGGTGGATGAAGGTCGAACGCTGCTGCGCGCTGTGCGCCAGTCTGCCAGCGAACCGGTTCATCCGTCAGGATAATTCACCCCGCAGGAACAGATCGCAGTCCAGCACAATCTGCTCAAGCGAACGCAGTGAATGCTGCCAGTCGCCCTGGGCCAGCAGGCTGTGATCCAGCCGCTCCAGGACACGCCATGTCACTTTGCCCTCGGTCAGTTTCACGATGTCAGGGGCATACAGCGCGTCCGCCGTGCCGATAATCGCCAGCGTGCGCACGCCGGGGTTGGCCTGGAGCGCCGCGCCAACCGGTGTAATCAGAATGAGCGACAGTTTATCCGCGTCCAGCGTCTGCACCAGATCAAGGGCCAGCGGCGACCCCAATGACTTGCCCACCACACAGATTTCCGAATAGCCGCGCTTAAGAACCGGTTCCACCGACAGACGCACATCCTCTTGCAGCAGGGGAATCTGATATGGTTCCAGGCTGCCAGAAAGCTGGAAGCCGTACTGCACCGGCAGCACATCATAGCCCTGCGCATGGGCCATATCCGCGATGTGAAACAGGACCGGGTGATTGACGGTGTAGCCGCGCCCTGGCAGGATCACCATCAGTCTGCCAGAGGCCGGTTCGTGAACCTGGAAGCGCTGCTCCACCCGCAGACCAAACGGCGACTCGATAGGGATCATCTCGACAGGCATAGGGATTACTCTCGTTTAATGAGGTGCATTTCCGTGCTGGCGGTAAAGCCCAAGGACTCGTACAGCGGGCGTCCAGAATCGCTGGCATGTAACGCAATGATATTCAAGTTTTCCTGCGCGCACCAGTCCAGGATGGTTTGCAGCAGTGCGCGGGCGATCCCCTGACGGCGGTAAGCCGGCTCGACATACACGTTCACAATGTAGGCATAACGAGTCGCCAGCCCCAGCGGGTGCGGCGCGCGTTCGCGGATTTCCACCCCCGCGCCGCCCATGACTGCGCCGTTCGCGCCGGTCATTAACCAGCCGATATACCGCCCATCTTCAAGGCGCTGCTCCACCCAGGCGTGATAACTGGCGTCGACAGTCGTGGACTGGATGTAATCGGCATCGCCCATATCCTCGAACATGCGCCGGCGGTGGCGTGTGATTGTGGCGGCATCGTCAGCAGTGGCAAGGCGAATGGTGTGCACAGCGGGCCTCCTGATAGAGTACATCCCCCCATCGTAAAGCCAACCGATTTTCGTCCATAGTGCCGCAGCAGACAATTTGTGGACAAAATGATTATTCTTAATACAATAGGCAGAAATTTAAACTTTTTAACCAAACTCGGACGCTATATCCCAAAATATGTTAAGCGGCATTAAGTATTATGACGATTGATGTGGCCTTCATTTACCTGGTGCTGTTCGGCGGGCATATCTGGCTGCTGCGCCGCTTTGTCGTGAAGGATTTACCCCCGGCAGGCGCGGTGCTGCTGATCGCGCTGTATGCGCTTCATTTTGTCCTGATCGCGCTGTTTTATGCCTCGCGGACGTGGGGCAGCGCCTGGTCCTGGTATTTTGATTACCGTTTCGGGGAGTATAATCCGGCGGCCAGTTACGCGGCGGCGCTGTACGTGCTGGTCGGGCTGGCGGCTGTCGCAGTCGCCCTGTGGGGCCAACCGCGCAGGCTGTGGCACTCGCTGTACTGGCTGGGGGTGGCAGCTTTTTTCGTCTATCTGGGGCTGGATGAATACTTCGCGCTGCATGAAGGCGCGAAAAACTGGACCCTCATTTACGGCGGCGCTGCCGGTCTTCTGGTGGGGATTACCGGCGCGGTGTGGTGGTGGGGCCTGGGACGCCGCAGTCTGCGTGTGTTTGTGATGCTCATCGGCGGGTTGGGCGTGGCGGCAGCGGGCGGAGTCGGCCTTGAGCTGCTGGCCGCACGGGACTGCCTGGGTTATCTCGACCAGACCTGCGGGCGGCTGCCCCTGATCGAAGAGGCGCTGGAAAATGTGGGCATCCTGACAGCCCTGATGGGGGTGATCGGGTATGCCGGACGCACGCTCTCACCGGTTGTCTGGACACAGGCGCGGCGGATGCTGCTGATGGGCGGAGCCGGCTGCGGCCTGCTGCTGATGAGCGCGCCTTTTGTGGTGCCGCAGTTAGAAAATCGCCTCACGGCCCAACCGGTCACGGTTGATCTGCTGGATGGGCGGCTGGAAGTGATCGGCTACCGGCTGTCGGACCAGGTGCTTACGCCATCCGAAGCGCTTGAAATCGTGGTGTACTGGCAGACCAACGCGGACCTCTTCGGGACTTATGGATTTACGGTCCAGCTTCTGGATCGGGTCGATGGACAGACCTACACGTCCAGGAATGTGCTTGTGGAAGAACCGCGCCATGACCAGGCCCTGCCCGGTGTGGTCTATCGCACGCGCATGTCCCTGAATGTACCGGCTGATATTCCGCCCCAGGCCAGCTACTGGCTGACCCTGACGACCTGGCAGGACATGCGCCCCCGCTTTGTCCCGCAGCGCATCAGTCACACGGATCGCCGCCTCGTCACGCCGGATATGGCCGTCCTGCAATCCTTGCCGGTGCTGGAACAGGCCCCGCCCCTCGCCACCGAATACCCGATGGATTTTGTCTTTCAGCCGGATATTGCGCTGAAGGGGTACAGTTTCCAACTGGAAGATCACCGCCTTTCCCTGTTATTCGACTGGCAGACCCGCTCCGCGATCAACCGCGATTACGTCCAGTTTCTCCACCTGTTCGATTCCAACGGCGCATGGGTCTATGGATTTGACCAGCCGCCCATGACACAGCGCTTCCCGACGATGGACTGGCCGCCGGGGATGTATGCCCGCGCAAGCTGGTTGCTTGATCTGCCCGCCGAACTGCCGCCCGGTGAATACGTCATGCGCACCGGGCTGTACGACGCGGTGACGCTGGATCGCTGCGATGTGTTCAACGGCGCGGGTGAAAGCCTGCTGGATGGGATTATCGAACTGGGGAAAATCCATCTGGTTTCGTGAGGTCGCGCAGTCGTCGGGCGCTGGTTATAATAAATTCGGTGAATCATGGATTTCCGCGCCGCAGGTTAAAACCGTGCGGCTAAGATGAAGCAAGTCCGTTAAAACGGACTCGCGAAACCCGGATGTTTCCTTGAGTCCACTTGAGTGGACTTGGACATTGGCAGCCGGATGTTTTAACGTATGGCGTGCTAATGGATAATTTCCGTGATTTACTGAAACTCCCTGTTGTTTCGTGCAATTGTCAGGACACTTTCATGACAGACCATTCGCGCCCCTCGCCTCGCTATAAACCTGTCTCCTTGTTCGTCACCTGCATGATCGATGCGCTCTATCCCCGAACCGGTGTCTCGGTGGTCGAGGTGCTGGAGCATCTGGGCCTGGAAGTTCACTTTCCGCTGGCGCAGACCTGCTGCGGACAGCCAGCCTTTAACTCCGGTTACTGGGAGGATGCGCGCGAAGTGGCGAAGCAGTTTTTACGGGCGTTCGCCGACGCGCAGGTGATTGTCTGCCCATCGGGAAGCTGCGCGACAATGGTGCGCCATTATTACCCGGAATTGTTCGCGAACGACCCGACCTGGTACAAGCAGGCGCTGCGGGCGGCCAGCATCACCTGGGAAGTGAGCGAATATCTGGTGGATGGTCTGGGGGTGGCTGACCTGGGCGCGAAACTGCCGCCTACACGGGTGGCCTTTCATGATGCCTGTCACGGGCTGCGCGGTTTAGGTCTTAAGCAGCAGGCGCGCCAGTTGGTCAGTCATATCGAAGGGGTCAGCATTCAGGAGTTGAGCGGGGCTGAACAATGCTGCGGGTTTGGCGGCCTTTTTTCAGTCAAGATGGCCCCCATCAGCAACGCGATGTTACAGGAAAAAATTCAGAATATCGACTCCGCCGGGGTCGATGTGGTGCTGACCGGCGATTGCAGTTGTATGACGCATATCAATGGTGGGTTGAGCCGGGCAGGAAAGACGATCCGCACCATGCACACGGTAGACCTGTTGGCGCAGGGCTTAAAAAGCGCGCAGAAAGCCTGATTTAGCGATAGGCTGGCGGCGCGACGTACTGGCTGACGAACTGATAGGCTTCGTCCGGTGTATCAAAAAAGTGGGTGTCGTGGCTTTTGCGCACAGCACTCAGCAGCGCGGTGATGCGGGACTGCTGCGCGGCCAGCCGGTTAGCCTGATTCACCACCACGACGGCCACGCTGACATTGGGGGTCTCTGAAGCCAGCGCGAACACCCGGCGGGCTTCATTGCTGATGGCAGTCACCTGACGGGCATCCACCACACTGGCAATCGGGGTCGGGCTGGAAGCGGCATGGTCAGCCAGGTGACGCGCCCATTCGCGCGCATCATGCTCATCAATGTAATCCACCTCGCAGGCGAAGAAGATTCCGTCTTTGAACTGCATATCCACGATGGGCATAGGCGGCATCCACTTATAAAATTCGTAAAGGAAGATCAATTTAATATAGCATGAAATGAACGGCTTGAACAGCCGTCGTAAGCTGGCATGTCATTATTCTAACGAAAGGTGGCTTTATAGCTACCAGTTGCCAGTTATCAGAGTCAGTCCCTGTGGGGCGCAGTTGGCGAACTCATCTGTATGCAAGCCCGCTGCTTCACTGGACCCCCTCCGTCTGCCTGGGGCAGCCACCTCCCCCGAATTCGGGGGAGGCAGGGAGGGGGTCACGGACACAATGCGAACTGAAAAATGAGTTCGCCAACATCATCCTGTAGGTGATTACATCACCCGTGTACCGGCGTGCCGCATTGAAATGGGTTGGCCCTTCAACCCCTCTATATCTCCCCCTAATTCTGCGAAGCGTCCTGCGGGATTCCGCCCCCGCTGCCCCAGCCCCGGCGGCGCGGGCTGAAAAGTTCAGCACAGCCTCCATTGGTCAGAAAGAAATCTGCCCATCGAAAAGTCAGATCGATGGAACTTTTTGTGAGCAGGACACGTCTATATGGATAGAACCGCACTTTGCGGTGATTTATTGTGCTGTAAGGAGTGAGAAAGATGAAGTCCCTGAAACGTGCAGCAATTGCCATTACGCTGGTGGGCGTGCTGGCCGGTCTGGTGGGCACTGCCGCCGCGCAGGATTACCCGCCGAACACCCTGACGGTGGAAGGTTTCGGGCAGGCGTTTGGCTCGCCGGATGTCGCAGTCGTCCAGATGGGCGTCCAGACCAGCAGCGAAGATGTCTCTGAAGCCTATGCCAACGCCAACACCCAGATTCAGAATGTCATTGACGCGCTGGTAGCGATGGGCATTGAACAGCGGGATATTCAGACCACCGGCCTGTATCTTTATCAGGATACCCCCTACAACCCGCAGACCGGCGAACCGAGCGAAACCCCCATCTACCGGGTGCAGAATTCACTGACTGTCACCGTGCGGGATGTTTCGCAGGCCGGTGAAGCCATCAGCACCGGGGTGGCCGCCGGGGCCAACAACATTGGCGGCCTGACATTCAGCATTGACGATCCGGCAGCGCTGGAACAGGAAGCCCGCGCCGCCGCGATTGAGGATGCCCGCACCCGCGCCGAAGAACTGGCCGGTCTGATGGGTGTCACACTGGGTACGCCGACCATCGTGGTGGAAGCGCCCAGTGGACAGGGTGGCCCGTTCTTCTATGACCGCGCACAGGCAATGGGTTTGGGCGGCGGCGGGGCCTCCGT
>CAZKIB010000320.1:0-1383 GCA_964552425.1 uncultured Anaerolineaceae bacterium
AAGCAGGACCTTGCCCACCAGCCGCCCAGCAGTGGGCAGCACAGTATCACGGAAGCGATTTTCTTCACGCGGATAGGTTGTTGCGGCGGCCATCATGCACCCCTTTAATTGTTATAAAACACCCAGCGGTTGGACGTAACGACGATGATGGCGGTGAATACGAAAATAATCATGAACAGAATCCAGGCGAGTGCCGAGGCATAGCCCATCTGGGGCGGCAGGTAGGAAAAGCCGTAGTCATAAATGTGCAGCACAAAGGTGCGGGTGGCATCACGCGGGCCGCCGTTGGTCATAATCAGCACCTGGGCGAACACCTGAAACGCATTGATAATGTTAATCAGCACATTCAGGTAGATGGTCGGTGAGACCAGCGGGATCGTGACGCGCAGCAGCCGCTGAAACCCGTTTGCGCCATCAATTTTGGCGGCGTCATAATACTCTTCAGGGATGTTCTGTAACCCGGCCAGGAAAATAATCATGGTCACGCCGACCCAGGTGGTACTCATCACCAGCAGGCCGACCATCGTATAATCCGGGTCACTCAGCCAGCGGATGCGTTCGACGCCGAAAATCCCCAGGAACCAGTTGAGCAGGCCGTATCGCCCATTCAGGATATACAGCCAGATCATCGAAATTGCCACAATCGGGACCACCGACGGCACATAAAACAGGGTGCGCCACAACCCCAGCAAACGCACCTTCGTGTTCAGCAGCATCGCCAGCAGAAAGCCCAGCACCACACGAATGGCTACCGACCCGACGACATAAATCGCGGTATTGCTTAAGGATTTCCAGAAAAGATTATCCCCACTAAAAATATCAAGGTAGTTTTTGAAGCCCACCCAGCGCGGCGACTCGACAATATTGTACTGGGTGAAACTCAGGAAAAATGAGATCACAAAGGGGCCAAGTGTAAACACCAGTACCCCGATGATCCAGGGACTGATGAACACCAGCCCGGTCAGCGCCTCGCGCCGCCGCATAGGGGTCAGGTCGCGCCAGCGTTCCCGCCGTGAAGCCGATGTTCTTGCAAATTCCGAG
Organism: uncultured Anaerolineaceae bacterium; assembly: GCA_964552425.1. Lineage (GTDB taxonomy): Bacteria > Chloroflexota > Anaerolineae > Aggregatilineales > Phototrophicaceae. Next base: position 1,042 of record CAZKIB010000320.1, read on the forward strand.
CTAAACGATGTTGCCATATCCTGACTCCTGTTTACCACTGTGGTTATGGCTGTTGGCCGGACAATCTTTACCCGGCACACGATCCTCTCACCCGCTTCCACCTGAGCGGACGCGCCTGGTAAAAGAGGCAGCCAGGGCAGGCGGTGACAAGACCCCTGCCCCGGAGCGGTTGTAATGAACTAGCTGTATTGTGCCCAGAACTCGTCCAGCAGGGTCTGAATTTCGGCCTCGGCATCTGCCAGAGCCTGTTCAACGGTCTTTTCGTCGAACAGCACTTCTTCCTGCATCCGTGTGATAATCTGGATCGCCTGCGGCTGTACCGGCGAGATCGGCGAAACATGA
>CAZKIB010000320.1:1393-6268 GCA_964552425.1 uncultured Anaerolineaceae bacterium
GGTCTCGGCCAGCGGGTGACTGACCCCATCCTTCAGATAACCGTCGCAGTCCACCAGCGGTGATGGACGCTGCTGCTGCTGGATGAACCAGCACGCACCGGTTCCTTCAACCTCAGCCGTCAGCCATTTGACCAACTGCCAGGCTTCGTCCGGGTGGGAAGCGTTCTGCGGGATCATATAACCCCAGCCGCCATAGGTCGAGCCGCGCCGGTCCGGGCCGCCGCTTGGGCCATAGGGCACAGGCGCAATCCCGAAGTCCAACTCAGGCGCTGCATCCTGTATCTGGAACAACTGCCAGGAGCCGTTGATATTGATCGAGTCCAGGCCCAGAATAAAGGGGGTCTGGTCAAATTCACCGGTCATCTCGTAGAAGGCATTGACTTCTTCGATGCCAAAATTGACCTCATCCGTGAATGACTTGATGAATTCCAGCGTTTCGACACCAGCCTGATTGTTGATGGTGACGGTACGCAGGTCTTCGCTGATCCAGTCCTGACCATTGGCATTCAGCCACATCAGGAAGGCCGGCTGCTCACCGCCGGTTGCCAGAACGTTGATACCCACACGATCCAGGAAACCACCTTCACCCTGCGTGAGTGGTTCAGCAGCGATGCGCAGTTCCTCCCAGGTCTGTGGGAAGGCTTCGGGGTCAAGACCGGCTTCGCGGAAGTGATCCTTGTTGTACCAGACGATATTCAGCGCACCGCCGGTTGGCTGCGGCAGCATCCAGGTTTTGCCATCGTACTGTGTGCCGGAAAATTCGGACGGAATGAACATTTCCGGGGTGATACCGTCCTGTTCCATATATTCATCCAGCGGGATAATGGAGTCGGTGACGGCAAAGAAGGGCAGGTCCTGACGTCCGAACATGGTTACATCCGGCGGATTACCGGCGGCGACGGCTGTCAGCAGGTTTTCCAGGCGGTTATCCCAGGGCAGAAACACATTTTCCACGCAGATGCCGGTGGCTTCAGTGAAGGCCGCGACCTGTTCTTCCATCAGGGGGATGCGGTTGCCGCCCCAGTGATGCCACAGTGTAATGGTGGTTTCGCAATCCTGCGCTGCACCCGGCAGCACCGAGAACGCGAACAGCAGTAGTGTGCTAACCAGCAGTGAGACTTTTCGTAACACGGTGAATTTCCTTTCTTAAACCATTTATTCCGAAACAAGGTTCAGCACCCAATTGAACGATCTGCCCTGTTTGGCCCAGCGGGTGAGGCTGACCAGCAATCGCAGGGGCAATCCGCACCATACCTCCTTTCTGTGATCGCCGATGATGGGACATTCATGTGGTTCAGGTTGAACTCCGAACAATCAGTTCAGTCGGAGCCAGCATCATCCACTTTTCCTGGTCGCCGGGGTCTTCGAGGAGCATACATAACCGGCGCGCTGCCATCTTGCCCATCAGCATCATGTCAAAATGGACTGTCGTCAGGGGAGGATCAGTGAAACGGCTGATGTCGTAATCATGAAAACCGATGACCGCGATGTCGTCCGGGATCACGCGCCCGGTTTCCTTGATGGCACTCATGCCGCCCATCGCGGTGTTGTCATCCGTATAGATAATTGCGTCCAGGTCCGGGCATTGTTCCAGCAGTTCAAAGGTTCGCAGATAGCCATCTTCTGAACGAAATTCGGCTGCGGTGATGCTGGCAGGGGGCAGGTGCAGGCCATGTTGCAGCAGGCCAAGCTGCAACCCGTTCAGTTTTTCAATCGAGGTGCGCGTGGTGGACGGGCCGTTGACCAGTCCGATTCTGCGCCGTCCGCGCTCAACGAGGTGATCCACCGCCTGGCGCATCCCGTGCATGTAATCCGCCATCACACAATTGGTCTGGAGGGGCAGCACGTGCGAACCCAGCATCACGAAGCGCACCCGGTTTTCGCTCAGACGCTGGACAAAGGGAAAATCCACCATACCGCCGATGACGATGACCCCCATGTCGTCCCGAATAGGGCTGAGGTCTTCGCTGTCCAGCCAGATACGCCGGATTTGAAGGTTAAGCTGGCGCGGCTCCAGTTCGGTGCGCACCCCCAGCATGGCGAGATATTCAAAGTTGCTGCCGCCGACATTGGACGTTGCCAGCCCCTGCGGATTGCGGCTGAGGACAGTGATGACCGGGGCCGCGCGTGGGCTGCGCAGATTATCCAGCGGATAGTGCAGCGCTTCGACGGCTGCCTGCACCGCCGCGCGGGTTTCTTCGTCGACATGCTGGTAATTGTTGAGTGCCCGCGAAACGGTGGAAACAGACACGTTCGCGTAATGGGCTATATCTCGTAAGGTGGGTCGTTTAGAAACCATTTTTAGAAAATCGATACACACTGTTTCTGATATAATGCCGAAACAATCTGCAACAAGTCAAGTAAATTTCAGAAATCTGCAATAAAGCTGCAACAAAGTGGCCCTCCTGTTGGTTATAATCGACAATATCCAGTCTGGCAGGAGAGAACCCATGCGTATCCTCTACATTGATGTTGACAGTCTGCGTCCCGATCATCTGGGGTGTTATGGCTACCATCGTAATACCAGTCCGAATATTGATCGCGTGGCTGGACAGGGTATGCGCTTTGAAAACTGTTATGTGTCCGATTCCCCGTGTCTGCCATCCCGAACAGCGCTCTTCAGCGGACGGTTCGGCTTTCATACGGGTGTGGTCGGACATGGTGGTACAGCGGCACAGCCATTTGTCGAAGGGGCAGGACGGGGTTTCGTGGACGAGTTTGCGCGCACAAGCTGGCCTTCAGTTCTGCGGCGCAGCGGCTATCGCACGGCAGCGGTCAGCAGTTTTGGGCAGCGCCATGCGGCCTGGCACTGGTACGCCGGTTTTCATCAGGTGCTGGACTGCGGCGGTGGGGGGAACGAAATCGCTGAATCCGTAACACCACTGGCCCTCAACTGGCTGGAGGAATATGGGCAGGAAGATCGCTGGTTTTTGCACGTCAATTACTGGGATGCTCACCTGCATTTTCGCACGCCGCTGGAATACGGGAATCCGTTTGAGAATGACCCGCCCCCGGACTGGATCACACAGGACTATCTCGACCAGTCGCAGGATGCCTGTGGGATGCGCTGCGCCAAAGATGCGCTCGGCAATGGATGGGGGTCACAGGCAGACCTGGAAAGCTACAAGGATTACCCGCGTGAACCGGCGCAGTTGCAGACCCTGGCAGATGTGCGCCAGTGGATCGACGGTTATGATGTGGCGGTTCATTACGTCGATTCGCATATCGGGATGCTCCTGCAAAAGCTCGAAGCGCTCGGCGTCCTGAAGGATACCGCCATCATCATCAGCGCCGATCATGGGGAGCATCTGGGCGAACTCAATGTGTGGGGTGGTCATCACATGGCGGACCACTGGATTAACCGTGTCCCGATGATCGTGCGCTGGCCCGGCATGAACGCCGGCGTTTATCAGGGCCTACAGTACCAGTTTGATATTGCGGCAGCGATCATCGAATTAGTCGGTGGCCGTGTGCCAAAAAACTGGGATGGTGTTTCGTGCGTGGGTGCGATCAGACAGGAAACCGATGTGGGGCGTGATTATCTGGTGTTAAGCCATGCGGCGATGACTGCCCAGCGCGCGGTGCGTTCTGGCGATTACATCTGCCTGCGAACCTATCATGACGGCTATAAGCTGATGGACCCCATTATGCTGTTTAACCTTCGGGATGACCCGCACGAGTTGAACGATCTCGCGCCACAAAATCCGGCCCTGGTAGATCATTTCCTGCGCCTGCTCTCTGAATGGCAAGCTGAAATGTATCGTACAGGCTCACAGTCCATTGATCCGATGATGACGGTCCTGAAAGAGGGCGGCCCGTTTCACTCACGCGGGCGTTTGCCAGCATATCTGGAGCGGCTTCGCAGCAGTGGGCGCGCACATCTGGCACAAAGGCTGGCTGAAAAACACTGGCCGCTGGCTGATGGGCAATCCGAATAGCATTTGTATAACCACTCAATGGCGGGGCGTCAGCTTGCCATTGTTAGTAACTCACCTTACGCAGATGAGCGGCCTGAATGCTGATTCGCTCTTGCCGGACAGTGCGCAGCCTATCCGGCAAAGCAACCCAAATCCTTTCAGGATTCACACCACGCTGCCCCAGTCCCGACGGGACTTGTCTTGCCTTGCCGTCGATTTTAATCGGCGGCAGAAGCCGAAGCGCCCCCTGGCCCACCCCAAAGAGGAGATTGTCACCCACTGCGTAAGGTGAGTTACAAAGTAAGGATGAAAACAAATCGCTTATGTGACCAAATTTGTCAAACTGGTCCCACTTCACTCATCCTGTGATGGGATATCAATGATGGTGCCTAACCACAGGATGCCCGCTTCAAAATTGTCGAACGCGGCAACCTGGAAACCGCGATTTACGGCATACGTTTCCAAAAACCCAGCAAGTTGATGCGGTGTACCGGTCTCGGTGATGATCGCCAGTTTGTTACGGAATGAATCCCGGTGCAGTATCATCAATTCCACCAGATCCGTGATATCGAGTATTGTCAGCCCAGTGGTTGTGTCACGCAGGTCCAACAGAACATCCCGGTTGTTCGGGGGCCTGTTGAGTGCGGCAAGCCTGAGCAGAACTTGCTCACTCTTTTGCAGGTCTATCTGCCCGGTAGGGGTTGTTTTGAGGAATTCCTTGTGCTGAATGACGCGGATGTTGAGATCCATGTTACACACCTTCTGCCTGGACAACACTGGCTGATACGCTTTGAAAATCATCCGATTCAAAGGTTTGTTCACAACAAACAAGGGTGACCTGGTGGCGATCATCTCGATCTTGCGCACACTTATGGATAAACGGAAAAGAAAAAGCCTGATAGACATTGCGGCTTTAGCCCATTGGCAACGGGCTGAAGCCCGCTGTCTAATCCAGAAT
>CAZKIB010000321.1:0-4345 GCA_964552425.1 uncultured Anaerolineaceae bacterium
GGCATCAATTCCAGCCCGACCTGGCCGGGTGTCTATCAGATTATCTCGCACGTGCCCAATGCTTACGCCGCCAACTGGAACCTCTGGATGCCCAACTTCCTGGGTGTCTATCGCCCGGTTCCAGGGCAGGACTTCACCAATGGCTTTCATGGTTTCCCGACTCGCGGAGGCAGCCAGCTCCTCTGGACGAATAACCTGGGTGCGCGCGTCACCTATGGCTGTATCCTGCTCAGTTCAGAAAATGCGCAGATGCTCTACAACTGGGCTGAAGAGGGCGTCGTCGTCGAAATTCAGCCCTAATGCCTCGCATTAACCGCATATTCGCACAAATTTCATAAATTATTGAGGGACATAAGCCCCTGCTTCAGCTTACGATAAGAGTCAGCCTTTACGCTTTTCATACAATCAATCACATCATTTTTTGTGACATATTGACAAAAATCAGGTATATAATGAGTTTAACTGTTCATTATTGGCATATTGCACAATTGAGGTTAGGTAAAATGGCAGGTTTCTTCCAAACCCTAATGCGCAATGTTCACCTGAACCAGTACGATCAGCAGCGCGAAATACGCCTCCTGCGCGGCGATCTCGATGGCGCGCTGCGCACCTGTCATCATGCCATTCAACTCGAACCCAATCAGGCCATGCACTACGCGCATCGCGGTATTGTCTACCATCAGATGAACGATTTCGACAGTGCGCGGGCCGATTATGACCGCGCGCTGGAACTGGACCCCCGCTGCACCATCGCTTATATCAACCGGGGTTTGCTGTTTGCCAATGACGGCCACTTCCCAGAGGCGCTGGCAGACTACAATCAGGCGATTTTTCTGGACCCGGACAATGCCGTCGCCTACAACAATCGCGGGCTGGTGAGCAAGGCACAGGGTAATCTGACAGCCGCCATTGCCGATTACTGCAAGGCTATCCTGCTGGAACCGAATAACCCGGTTACGTACAACAACCGCGCCAATGCGTATGCGGAAAATGGGCAGCCACAAAGAGCCTTGGCGGACTACAACCATGCCCTTCAGTTGAACCCGCACTATGCCAACGCCTATGACAATCGCGGCCATATCCGTGAAACACTGGGCGATCTGGAAGGCGCGCGCGCCGATCATTCCCAGGCGGCCACCGTCACCTCGCGCACATTCACCTACCGCCGCGTGCCTGTGAAGGCATCATCCGGCAGCCATCATTAAACGGTCGGCCAGTCACTGCCGGTTGTCTACCTCTGACAGATTCGGGTCCTGATGGATTGGTTCGATTACCCCCTTGACCCTGCTGGTAGTCTGCGCCAAGATTACAGAGACATTCTTGTACAGAGGTTAACCCCATATGAAAATCGGCGTGCTGGCCTTGCAGGGCGCATTTATCGAGCACGTAAAAATGCTGCGTCAACTGGGGGTGGAAGCCGTTGAAGTGCGGCTGCCCAGAGACCTGGAAGGTCTGGACGGTCTCATCATACCCGGCGGTGAAAGCACCACCATCGGAAAGCTGGCTGTCGAATATGGTTTGATCGAACCGCTGCGCAGCTTTGCCCGCACACAACCCACCTGGGGAACCTGCGCCGGCATGATCTTTCTGGCTAAGGACCTGGGCAAAGACAAACAGCCCATCCTCGGTGTGATGGACATCCAGGTGGATCGCAACGCCTTTGGCCGGCAAATCGATAGTTTTGAAACCGACCTGACGATCAAAGGTTTTTCAGCGGGTCTCCCCTACCACGCGATTTTTATCCGCGCGCCAGTGGTCACAGCAGTCGATCAGGATGTCGAGATACTGGGCCAGTTGGCCGATGGCCGCATCGTGGCCGTACAGCAAAATCATCTCCTGGCGACAGCCTTTCACCCGGAACTCACCGATGACCTGCGCTTTCACCAGCATTTCATTGACCTGATTCAAAACCGGATCAAAAAGTAAACGATTTATGGCATTGACACACCGGTAAACGTGCTAAAATAGCAGCAGTTTATTCGCAAACACACAATACATTGGGGTGAACATACACATGAATGCTCGTCCATTTATGTTGGTCGATGATGAAGAAGAATTCGAAGTCGAAGAACCTGAAGAAGAGGAAGAAGACCTCGACTTCGAGGACGAAGACTTCAACGAAGAAGAGATTATCGAAGAAGAAGAATTCGAAGAGATTGATCTCGATGTCGAAATTCCTGTCGTAGAAGAAGACCTCGAAGAATTTGTCGAGGACGAGGGTTACGACATCAGCGAATTTGACGACGACGACGATCTCTACGATGACGATGATCTGTATTATGACGACGACGAGGACGATGATCTGTACGAGGACGATGACGACTATTAGGTCGGGCGTGCCGGCAGCTAATCGGTCAATCTGGAAGGCGTTACCCGCAGAGATTCAACTGCGTACATTGGTGTTGTGAGCAAAGGTGCGATGAACGAAAGTGGTAGTTCTGTAGAACAGGGACCCCCGTTACCATGCGGCAATAGTGCATCCTGACGCTCGCTTCCCCTCTCCTTGATAGGTTACCGGGGTGGCGTTCCCGCGCTATTGCCACCCCTGCAGGACTGGCAGGGTTGACCCGGTAACAGGTTCCTTTCGACGACAACTGAATGTCCGTAACGGAAGACCTGGTGTGTGGTGTCGTTTCGGCGCGCTGCATTCCCGTGTGAAGGAGATGAACATGTCTGCCATCCTCGAACGACTCGAACCGCAGGTCCGCGAAGCGCTGGAAAATGGTCAGTTGGACAGCCTCAGAGAGATTCTGGCTGAACAGCACACAGCGGATATTGCCGATGTGCTGGAGCGGCTGGAACCTGAAGACCAGTACCAGGTCTTCCAACTGCTCGAAGACGAAGCTCAGGCCGATGTGCTGGACCGCATGGGAACGCGCGCCACGCGGGAACTGTTCACCCGACTGCCTGTCGAACTCGCCGGGGACTTGCTCGACCAACTGCCGATGGACGACGCAGTCGAAATCCTGACGGAGGATGTCCCCGAATTAAAGGATCAACTCCTGGCGGCTATGGAAAGCGAGGATGCCGCCGAAGTCCAGCGCCTGCTGCAATACCCACCCCAGAGCGCTGGTCTGCTGATGACCGAAAAGTATGTCCATGTCCGTAAGGACATGACAGCCGCCGAGACCCTGCAATATTTACGGCAGGTCGATGATGAAGTCGAAACCATCCATGATCTGTATGTACTGGACGATCAGAAAAAACTGATCGGTGTGCTTTCCCTGCGGGAACTGCTGCGCCACCCACCGCAGACTCGCATGGAAGATATTATGGAAACGGAAATCGTAACCGTTCACCCGGAAGCGGATCAGGAAATCGTGGCGCGAACAGTGGCGCACTACGACTTTCTGGCAATTCCGGTGGTCAGTGAAGACATGACCATGCTGGGCATCATCACCGTAGATGATATCATGGATGTTCTGACGGAAGAAAACACGGAAGATATTCTGCGCTTTGGTGGTGTCGAAAGCGGTGGAACGGACCAGCCCTACTTCACAATCCCCATTTTTCGGGTGCTGCGCAGTCGTTTTGGCTGGCTGCTGCTGCTGATGGTCGCCGATACCCTGACCGGAACCGTCATGCGCCTGTTTGATGTCCAACTGGCGGCGGTGGTGCAGCTTTCATTTTATATTCCCCTGTTGATTGGCACAGGCGGCAACACGGGTGCGCAAACCGTATCCACCATCATTCGCGGCCTGGCGGTAAGAGATATTCGTTTTGGCGACATCTTCAGGGTATTCCGGCGTGAACTGCTGGGCGGCCTTTTGCTGGGCCTCGGCCTGAGCATTGTCGCCGCCACACGCGCTTACATCTGGGATGGGGACATCCATCTGGCAGTCACGGTGGGGTTGTCGATTATCGCCATCTGTACCTGGGCAAATGTCATGGGATCACTGATCCCACTCGTCGCCCACCGGGTCGGGATTGACGCGGCAATTGTCTCCGCACCCATGATTTCAACCCTGGTAGACGCTACCGGATTGTTCATTTACCTGTCTATCGCGGGGACGATTCTTGCGTCCCGGATGGCATAACGAATGCAATCTCAGCCTGCATGAATTGAAGGTTGCCTGTTAACAAAAAAACGATCAGAGATCATCACAAATATCCAGAGGCGTCGAGGGTTTCTGTTCGAACTGATAACTGGCAACTGGTAACTGCACTAAGCCGTCGGCGCATAGCCAAGCTTATCCAGCGCGTCACCCGCAAGCTGGACAATAATCGCTTCAGGATCGTTCAGCAGCGGCAGCAGCGCCGGCACCGCGCGTTTGCTGCCCAGGTTGCCCAATGCCCAGGCCGCGCCGCCGCGCACCTCCCTTTCGTGATCCTGAAGCGCGTCGAT
>CAZKIB010000321.1:4358-6234 GCA_964552425.1 uncultured Anaerolineaceae bacterium
GGACTGTGGCGCCCGCGCCCGGCCCAGATACCATACCGCAATCTGGCGAATGGTCGCGTCTTCGTTATAGGTCGCTTCGACCAGCATGTCGGTGGCCCGCTGATATTCAAGCTGGCGCACGGCATAGTAACGCACCCGCGCTTCTGAGTTATAAAGGGCCGTTTTGCAGGCGTGCAGCGAATCACTGCCATATTGCAGTTTGATCAAAGCCTGGGCCGCCGCCTGCTGCACCAGGTCATTGCGGTCATACAGCGCGATCCTCAGGATGTGCAGCGCGCGCTGGTCGCCAGAATCACCCATCGCACTGATTGCGTGGCGGCGCACATCGGCGTTTTCATGTTCCAGCAGCGACACCAGAATGTCAACGGTTTGCGCGTAACGCCCTCCCAACAAAATCTTGGATAGGATTTCCGCGAAGGTATCGTGCCCATAGGGGTCCACATTCGTCTGCCAGAGAACGTCCAGCAGGGGGTGAATGGCCGTCTCGCCGTAACTTTCCAGCTCCTGTGCGGCATCGGCTGTGTACTCTTCGCACAGGCTGTCGATCAACGTTTGCAGGCGCGAGTCAGGCTTCATGATGATCCACAAAGATTTTGCCAGGGTTCAGGATGCCATTAGGGTCAAGAAGCTGTTTCACATCGCGCATCACATCCAGCGCGGGGCCATGTTCGTAACGCATGTATTTCGCTTTGCCGATGCCAACCCCATGTTCGCCGGTGGCTGTGCCGCCCAAATCCTGCGCTTTACGGACGATCTCGGCGCTGATCTGCGCGCAAATCTGGTATTCCTCATCGGTCACATAGGGCAGCTCGATATGGATGTTACCATCCCCGGCATGACCGATCATGTACAGCGGCACACCGTAGGAATCGCGCAGATGCTCGATGTGGCTGATTAAGGCCGGGTACGCGCTGATGGGCACGGCCACATCGCCCAGGTAAAATTTCCTGCCTGGAAACTGGCGAGTGGTAATTTCGTAGCTGGCATGGCGGGCGTGCCACAACTGCTGGCGCTCTGCCGTATCCGTCGTGGCGCGAACATGAACCGCGCCCATCTCCTCGCAAATCTCGCGCACCGTTTCCAGGTCCATCGAGAGAGCTTCCGCGTGGGCAGCATGAAACTCCATAAACAGGGTGGGATGATCGGTCAGGTTCACGCCTGCCGCGTCGCGCAGCATAGCCGCGTGGGCTGCGTCCATGAATTCCAGCGCTGCCGGTTCCATGCCGCTGCCGCGTATGGCAACCACTGCCTGAATCGCATCGGCCACACTGGCAAAAGCCGCCAGCGCCGCGCCCATATGGGACACAATCGGATACAGCCTGAGTGTGGCTTCGGTAATCACGCCGAGTGTACCTTCACTGCCTACAAAGAGATGCAGCAGGTCATACCCGGCGGACTGCTTCACCGAGCGCGATCCCACGCGGATCAACCGGCCGTCCGCCAGCGCGACCCGCATCTGCAAAACGTTGTCCTTCGACGCACCATATTTCACCGTGCGGATTCCAGCCGCGTTATTTGCCAGCATCCCGCCAATGGTCGCGTTCGCACCCGGATCAGGCGCAAAAAATAGCCCGTGCCGGGCAAGCTGCGCGTTCAAATCCTTATGTCCAATACCGGGCTGAACCGTGACCTGAAAATCGTCTGCATGAATTTCCACAATCTGATTCATGCGTTCAAAGGACAGCAGAATGCCGCCGCACAGGGGGATAGGATTTCCTTCCAGGGATGTACCCACCCCCCAGGGTGTGACCGGAATACGATATTCATTGGCAGCCCTCAGCACAGCGGCAGCCTGCTCACCGCTCTGCAGCCAGACCACTACCTCGGCAAAATGGGCTTTGTGATGCGACTGGTCGCGGGCGTGCAGATCAAGATC
>CAZKIB010000322.1:0-2938 GCA_964552425.1 uncultured Anaerolineaceae bacterium
TGATCTTCATCGTAGGGAATACTGTAGTTCTCGTTATGAATGCGAAACATGTGCAGATGGCTGTCATACCAGCCCATCGCCACCTGAATGATGTCGTGCAGTTGTGCCAAAGTGGTTTCGCTGGATATAAGCAGTCGTCGCCAGACAGGGGGCTTGCTGTGCTTCAGCGTGATTTTGACCTGATAAATAGGAGCTGCTGTTTTAGGCATCGTCTTATACCCAGAGATATGAACATCAACCTTTACCGCTATTCTACGACAGGTAAATTGTTCAGATCAACTGAGATAGAACAGATTGACCACCACACAGGCTTTGCTCTTGCTATTGAATGGCGCTGCCAGACGAAATTGCCAGTCCACGTTCCTCAACGATCTTCTGTGCATAATGATCTGAGCGGTAAGCTTGCAAAGGATTCGAATGGATACCCATTTCGACACGTACCTGTGCTAGCAGAGGACGAATATCAGTTTCAAACGCCTCGACATACACCTGCTGCGCCCCCAGCACATCTCCCGCCATTTGCCGTTCAGCAAGCGCGCCCCGATCTACGATAAGGGCTTTGGCATAGGCGGTTTGGCAGTTGAGTACACTCACCAGCATGGCTTCCAGTTTTGGCTCAATATTATGGCTCTGGTCGATCATATAAGCCACATCTGCGGCACGGTCACCCGCTGCGACGAGTTCACAGTAGATTTCAAACAACTCATAGGGATTGTTTGTCCCAACGATGAGGTCATCATCTGCGTAACGGCGCGCGTTAAGATGAAAACCTCCCAACCGACCCTCGTCGAGCAAAAAGGCGACGATATGGGCAATATTCGTTCCCTGCGCATGATGACCCGTATCGACCAGCACCTGTGCTTGCGGACCGCACTTAAGCGCCATTGCAAATGCCATCCCCCAATCAGCCAGATCAGTGTGATAAAAAGCTGGCTCAAAAAACTTGTATTCAATCAGCATCCGACTGCCGGACGGTAAGTGCCTGTGCGTTTCAACGAGTGCCTCCTCCATGTCGTGTTTTCGTCGCACAATGCTGTCCTGTCCAGCGTAATTGGTGCCGTCAGCGAACCATAGACTGAGGAGATTGCTCCCCACCTTTGGCATGATTTCGATGCATTCCAGTGTGTGTGCCATCGCTTCTTCGCGGATGGCGGGCGACGGGTTGGTGAAACTGCCGAGCCTGTAAATGTCGTCCTGGAAATAATTGGGGTTGACTGCACCGATACGAATGCCACGTTCGTTTGCTTTATGTCCCAATGCAGCATAATCGTCTGTCTTATCCCAGGGAATGTGGATTGCCAAGGAGGGCGCGACGCCGGTGAGTTTATGGATATAAGCAGCGTCTTCGACCTTTTCCCAGATATTCCGGGCTGCACCGGGCCAGGCGAATACCTTAAAGCGTGTCCCCCCATTGCCATAACCCCAGGAAGGTGTTTCGATATGCTGAGATTTGAGTTTATGTTTGACGGCCTCCACATCTATATTTCGTGTTGTTAGTTCTTCAGCCAATCGCTCGTAATTTTGTGCGATATCCATAAGTTCATCCTTTGTCCCTGAAAGTGCCGGCACCGGTATTGTGCGCGAATTTCTCACAAGAGTTCTTAAACACTCAAAACGCTAACCAGGGTAATTCAAGACTTGCTGATATTCTCAGGCAAAACAATCGCTATTGGTATTCAACCACCTCAACTGCGAAGTGATATGCGCCCGACCCGATTGTTATAGTTACAGCGTGCGCATCTTCCCAAACCGTTAACACACCGTCTACGCTTCCTGCTTGTTCGCCATTCGTCCACAACAGCTTTCCACTTTCTGATATGACAAGCAAATGCTTGGGAGTGCGTTTTGGGATTGTGACTTCTGCCTGGCTGTTTACGGGGACTTGCACGTTTAGCGAGATGCGATCATTAAGCAAGTGCCATGAAGATTCGATAAGTCCGCGAATGGTTTTGAGTGAAGCATTCACGTATTGCAGTCCAGAAAACACATCGGGTTTAACTGCAAAACGGCCAAAGCCCGGCCCGCTGGGATGTGTTTGAATACCCGCTAAGGCGCGATAAAACCATGCACCTACCGAAGCGTACATAGGGTGATTGTGGGAATTCATACCTGTACCAGTCGCGTTTTCCCATCGCTCCCAGATAGTCGTTGCCCCGTTGACTATCATATAGCCCCAGCTTGGATAGGTCGTCTGCGTGGCAAGCGCGAAGGCTACATCGCCTCTACCTGCTTCTGTCAGAACCTCCATGATGTATTTGGTGCACAAATTACCGGTAGTCAGGTGGTAATCATGTGCCTCCACATCCCGCACCAGGTTCTCTGTCACACGCGCCTTCCGGTTTTCAGGTGTCAGACCCATGTAGAGGGCCAGAGTATTGCAGGCTTGATTATTCGTATCGTAGCCACCGGCGGCTTCATCCCAAAAATGAGCGTTGAACGCCTCACGGATTTGGTTGGATAGCAGCTCATAAGCCGCTGCCTCTGCCGTGCGCCCCAGGACTCTCGATATTCGCTCAAGTAGCGTCGCAGAGTAATAATAATGTCCGGTCGAAACTAGGCTGCCGGGGGTATTGCGGGCAAGCGCGGAATCTCCGATGCTCTCACTTAGCCCTTCGGTAATCGGCGGTGCCCAATCACCGTAGTGACTATACTCCAGCAGGTGATCTGTTGAACATGAAGTAAGGAAGTCTATCCAGCGCTTCATCCCGTCATAATGTTGCGCCAGTATCCTACGGTCACCATAGTGCAGGTATAGCAGCCAGGGGATAAGCAAATAGCAAACTGATACAGGATCAGCCGTCCGGCTGCCAAATCGGTAGGGGGCGGTATCGGTAATCGCACCTGTCACGGGATCCTGCGTATCGGCAATATCGTTCAACCATTTAGGGAATAAGCGAGAAAGGTTAAAATTATAAACAGCTTCTTCGCTGCGTGCGGC